>JBKQWK010000058.1:0-4856 GCA_052139595.1 Thermoleophilia bacterium
CAACTATGCCGCCCGCCCCCTGTTTTCTTCTAGTACTTCTTGTGCCGGCTTGCTGCTCGCGCGCTGCCCGCGCAAATGGCCATTCCGGCACCTGCGCTACGGCACCTGCGCTACGATACCTGCGCTATGTCGGCTGCGGCGGAGCGCGCAGCGGCGGATCGTCGGTTAGCTCAGAAGTGGGGGCTGTTAAGGAAACCCCAGTTCAGCCGCCACGCGGCCAGCCGCGCAATGCGTGCGCGACGACGCTGCCTCAGCTCGGAGATCGAAAAATCCAACATTGTCTGCCTTTCGTTCATTACCATCAATACCATTATACAGGTGACGCGTCACTAGTCAACTGGTTTTGGTGGTATATTCCTCCCAGCAAGGAGGACACATGCCGCTGACACGTGAGGCACCTGGCGAACTTGAACTTGTGCGCGCGTTCGTCAACTCTGCCGATTTCGAGATTAAGCAAGAGCTGTTTGCGAATCGCGCGATGCTTCTGTCTTGGCTGGTTGAACACACGCTCGTCGGTGCAAACACGGTGGTGAGCGAGGACGACTTGACCAACGCTGTCGCCTTCCGTGAGGCGCTGCGCGCTGTGCTGCTGGCCAATAACGAGGGTGTTGACCCCGAGGCGACGGTCATCGCGACACTGAACGCCGTAGCTGGGCGTGCGCCAGTGATGATCCGTTTTGACGCCGCCGGCACCACCGAACTGGCGGCCGGCGAGCTGGGCGTCGACGCGGCGCTCGCCCGCCTTCTCGCTATCATCTATCGGGCCATGGACGTCGGTCAGTGGCGTCGCCTCAAGGTCTGCCGCAACGAGGCCTGTCGCTGGGCGTTCTACGATTACTCGAAGAACCGCTCCGCCCGCTGGTGCATGATGGGTCTCTGCGGCAGCCGCATGAAGGCGCGCAGCTACCGGCAGCGGAAAAAGGTGGGGCCGGAGCCGACGGGCTAGCCGCGCCAGTCCATCGTGCGGGGCTGTCGATTTGCGTGGCTGGTTCTGACAACAACGGGCTCTCACAAGAACGGGCGGGTAGCGAAGGCCACCAGCCCGTTCTTGTGAGTCACATGGGCGGTCGCTCGTTCGTTAACGACGATCCGATCGCATCCGCGATCAGGCCTCTTCTACCGCCAGGATTTTTGTCTTGATGTCGGCAATGATCTGCTGCGCGATCTGCTGCATCTTCTGTTCGTCGAAGTCGGGACCGGGTTCTTTTTGCCAGCCAAAGTCGTCGTCCAAGGTATAGCGCAGGTCCATCTTTATGTCGCGCTTCTCGAGCGTCTTCGCCAAGCACAGTTCGTTACAGCCATCGATCGTAACTTGGTAATCGTCGTAGAGCAGTACCTGCGTCGGCCCCTCGATATCCGGATCCAAGGCTAGAGGGCAACGCATGAACGCAGCGGGAATGGCCTTGACGATTTCCCTGGCGATGAAGCCGGATGCCTGACCAATGTTCGAGCTGCCGAAGCAGCTGTTGACGCCAATTGTCTTACCGAATTTCTGGTGCTGATTGGCGATCGTCATTTTGGCGGCTTCGTTGCTGATGTCGGCGACCGGTATCCTTTTAGCTGTTGAACTCATGCTCGTGCTCCGTTCGGTTGTGGTTGACGTCGGCAGATCCTCTTGCGTGGTGGCACCATCAGCTATCCCGTGACGGCAGATGCAGACGCTTCACGAGGCACGATCGCCAAGCGGCTCCTTGCCCGCGTCGGGACCGCGTTGGGACGCTCCTGGCATCACTTCAGTATACATCTATATCAATTATTGTGCATGATATGATTGTCGTTATGGTGCCAAACATGGCCGCGCGAACCGCGAAGTCAGCGAAGTGGTCTTCACTTCAGGTGATGTGCACACCGAAGCCAACGTCGAAATCGTGCCTGCGTGTGGGCTACACTGGGCAGTGGTGTTTTTGCCGGGCTGAAGAAAGTGATGTCTCGTGACGACTGCAGACGAAAGGTGCTATCCGCAGGCCATTGCCGCTCTGCTCACTGCGCCCACGATTGCCGACGCCGCCAGAGCCGCCGGTGTCTCTGAGCCCACCTTGTGGCACTGGATGCAGGAGCCGGACTTTCGCCGCGAGTACCAGGCCGCCCAGCAGCAGGCTCTGGCGGCACGGGCGGCGGCAAATTTACAGACGGTCGTCGGCGAAGCCGAAGGCACCGACGCGAACTGTGCCGACCGAAATGCCTGCGAAGAGTGCGGTCTCTGCGGCGGATACGACACAGGTGACGAGAACGCACACCATGCATCTTGAAGGGCATTGAGGGTATCTGAGAACGTGGCAGGGAAGAGAGAAGCGATCGGCAAACACGTGATCTGCAGGACGCCCTCGCCCCCGACCCTCGACGTCGACGCTAGAAGCGTCGATGGCAGAAGGAGATTATCGTGAGCACGACTTCAGGACCCCACTGGGACCAGAACGGCTACTCTCACCTCTTGCAGCCCTCGCTGTGGGGCCCAGTTCCCGTGCGAAATCGCATCTTCATGCCTCCGTTGAGCATTCATCTGGTGGGTCCGGAAGGCGGTTTCAGTGACGCAGAGATTGCCTTCTTTGCCGCGCGGGCGTGGGGCGGCGCGGGTCTTTTGATAAGCGGTTGTCTGCAGGCCGAGGACAAATTCGAGGCGGCTTCGCCCGCTATGGTCCAGGCCTCAGACGACCGCTTTGTCGCTCGCCTGCGCGAGTTCACTGACGCTGTCCATGCCCACGGGGCGAAGGTCGGCGCGCAGCTCACCGTCGGATTTGGACTTGGCGCCGCGCCGAACCCCGACCTGCAGCCGATCTCCGCCTCGGCGGTGCCGTCCGCATGGCGACCTGAGGTTCTCTGCCGAGCGCTCAAGACCGAAGAAATCGCAGCGATGGTCGACCTGTTCGGGCAGGCCGCAGCACGCTGCGTCACTGCGGGCTTCGATGCGATCGACATTCACGCTCACACTGGCGACCTTGCCGAACAGTTCATGAGTTCGCAGCTCAACAAGCGGACCGATGAGTATGGCGGCTCACTGGAGAATCGCATGCGTCTGTGTGTCGAGCTCGTCCAGGCGACCCGGGACGCTGTCGGTCCAAACCACGCGATCAGCGTGCGCCTCTCTGTCGACGAGAAGTTCCCGGGCGGGCGGACCGTCGATGAGACCAGGGGGATGGCAAGAATGCTTGCCGCCGCGGGGGCCGATATCCTGAGCTTGGACGTTGGCAGCCTCTCCGCCCCGCAGTGGATGGCCCCCAGCTATTACTTCGGGGACGACCCGAATATCGACCTCTTTCGCGCCGTGCGTGAGGCCGTCGACATTCCGGTGGCCTGCACCGGCAGCTTGACCCCAATGGGCGCTGAGGAAGCGATCCGCAGCGGTGCCTACGACTTCATGGGCTCCGGGCGCGGATTGATCGCCGACCCGGATTGGCCCAACAAGCTCTTGGACGGGCACCCAGAGGACATCCGGCCGTGCATTCGCTGCAACGAGATGTGCATGGGCAATGTAATGGCCGGCAAGGGCGTTGAGTGCTCCGTGAACCCCCAGGTTGGCCGCGAACTCAGCACTCACCTGACTCCGGCAACTGATGGCAAAACGATCGTGATCATCGGTGGCGGGCCGGCGGGGCTGGAGACCGCCCGTGTGGCCGGCCTGCGTGGCCATCGTGTAACCATCTACGAGCAGGAGTCTCGCTTGGGCGGGGTTCTTGAACCCGCCGCTCGTCCCGACTTCAAGCGCGAGCTGCATCGCATGGTGGGCTGGTGGGAGCGTCAGATAGACACCGACGCCATCTCCGTGTGCCTTGATACCAGAGTGACGGCGGCATCCGGTGTATTCGGGGACGCCGATGAAATCATCGTGGCGACAGGGTCAGTGCCTCAGACACCACCTATCCCGGGCCTCAATCTGCCTCACGTCATGGACGTTCTTGACTTCCACCGGAAACCTAGACCACTCGGCGAGCACATCGTCGTGTGTGGCGGTGGGCTCTCCGGCTGCGATGCGGCCCTCGATCTGGCCCGACACGGCAAGCAGGTCGTGATCATTGAGATGCTAGGCGGTATCGCTACGGCAACTGTTCCGCCGACGCGAATCGCGCTGCTGGGTGAACTTTCAGCGGCCGGCGTCAGGGTGCTGACCGACACTACTGTGCTCGAGATTACTGCTTCCGCCGTCCGTGCCAAGGGGCCTGACGGCGCTGTCGCCATCGATGCCGATACGGTGATCACAGCATTCGGCGTCAGTCCACAAAGTGCGCTTGCGGCCGAACTCGAGGCAACCGGCATCGACGTCGCCCGAATGCATGTGATTGGCGATGCTGCTCGCCCAGCTAAGGTGGGGGACGCGATCCACGCGGGCTTCAACACCGCTCTCGTGCTCTGAATCTCGACTAATCTGAAGCAAGTTCGCAGGCGGGCTGGCCCTCCTTGCCCCGTTGCGACGGCTCCAGTGCGGAGATCGCCCTCGCCGATGGCGTGCACGTCGGCGGCCTCATGCAGCGCCATTACACGCGCGAATTTCGCCCGTCTGGCCGTTGATCGCGAGCGCTCTGGCGTCGCTTAACAGATTGCGGAGCCCGCGCCGATGTCCCGGCACGCGTCTCGAACACGAGCGGCCAGAACCCGAGCGCCCCGCAAAACACGACGATTACCGGGAAGGTCACCCCGAGCATCGCAGTGGCGAGCCAGAGTTCGAACTCATAGCTGGGCGGCCCGGCTGCGATGCCGGGGTCGACGAGACGCGCGACCGCCCCATAGAGCACCTGGACGGCGGCGGCGGCGGCGATCACTGCCGCCGTCATGGCCGCGCCCTTGACTGGCTGCTTGAGCCCGCTGAACCCCGCACCCTGGAACAGCGTCAGCACGATGAAGACGCCGAAGATGAGCGCCAC
>JBKQWK010000059.1:0-6449 GCA_052139595.1 Thermoleophilia bacterium
CAGCCGACAAGCATGGAGCAGATCATCAGCGCCTGCGGTGCCACGCCGATCAAGTGGAACATGGCTACCGAATGCTGCGGCGGCTCGATGTCGCTGTCGCGCCTCAACTCGGTCCTGCGTCTGACCCGCTCGATCATTGACGATGCCCGCAAGGCCGGTGCCGACGCCCTCGTTGTCGCCTGCCCCATGTGCCACTCCAATCTCGACTTTCGCCAGTCCGCCGGGGCGGTGCGCGAAGGCGCCCTGCCGGTGCTCTTCATCACGCAGCTGGTCGGCCTGGCTCTTGGTCTGCAGCCCGAACCGCTGGGTATGGACCGCCATTTCATCAGCACCAGTCCGCTGATGAGCCACCTGCAGACGGAGGCTCGCACGCAGGCCGCCAGAGAGGCCGAAGCGAAAGCGGCGGCGGCGGCGAAAGCAGCCGCCAAAGCCGCGGCCAAAGCAGCAACTTCCGATAAGGCGGTGGTGTAAATGTCCCGCATCGGCGTCTTCGTCTGCCACTGCGGCGAAAATATCGGCCGTACCGTCGACTGCGCTGCCGTCGCTGACGCGCTGCGCGAGCATCCCGGCGTCGCTCACGCCGAAGACTACAAGTACATGTGCTCCGACCCCGGGCAGCAGCTCATCAAGAAGGCGATCGAAGAAGATCACCTCACCGGTGTCGTCGTCGCCGCCTGCTCGCCGCACATGCACGAAAAGACCTTCCGCCGCGCCGCCAGCCAGGCTGGCCTCAACCCGTTTCTCTGCGAGATGGCCAACATCCGTGAGCAATGTTCCTGGATCCACGACGACCGCGCCGAGGCAACCGCGAAGGCGATCGATACGGCCCGCACCATCGTTGAGAAGGTCAAGTACAACGTCCCGCTCGAGACGATTCACATCCCGGTCACCAAACGGGCGCTCGTGATCGGCGGCGGCATTGCCGGTATTCAGGCTGCCCTCGACATCGCCGACGGCGGGGCAGAGGTCGTCCTGGTCGAAAAAGAGAGTTCGATCGGCGGCCACATGAGCCAGCTGAGCGAGACGTTCCCCACACTCGACTGCTCGCAGTGCATCCTTACGCCGCGCATGGTCGAGGTTTATCAGCACCCGCGCATCACCCTGCGCAGCTACAGTGAGGTCGAATCCGTCGAGGGATTCATCGGCAACTTCACCGTCAAAGTGCGGCAAAAGGCGCGCAGCGTCAACGCCGATCTCTGCACCGGCTGCGGCGACTGCCAGACGGTCTGCCCGAGCCGCAAGATTCCCAGCGAGTTCGATGCCGGCCTGGGCAAGCGCAGTGCCATTTACGTGCCCTTCCCGCAGGCAATACCGAACATCCCGGTGCTCGACCGCGACAACTGCACGCTTTTCAAGGGCCGGCGCAAGGGACTTGCCAAAGACGCCTGCGGCAAGTGCCAGGAGGCCTGCCTCAAGAATGCCATCGACTATGACCAGGAAGATACCTTCGTCGACGAGAAGGTCGGCGCCATCGTCGTCGCCACCGGCTTTCAGCTCTACAGCGTCGGCCGCGAGCAGCCGGCCGGGCTCAAAGGCTACGGTGAGTACGGCTACGGTGAGGACCCCGACATCATCGACGGTCTGCAATTTGAACGTCTGGCCAGCGCCAGCGGCCCTACTAGTGGCGAGATCCTGCGGCCGAGCGACGGCAAACCGCCAAAGAAGATTGTCTTCGTGCAGTGCATCGGCAGCCGCGACCCCGAGAAAGGCATCAGCTACTGCAGCAAGATCTGCTGCATGTACACCGCCAAGCACACGATGCTTTATCGCCACAAGATCCACGATGGCGAAGCAACCGTCTTCTACATGGACGTTCGCGCAACCGGCAAAGGCTACGACGAGTTCACCCGCCGCGCCATCGAAGAGGACGACGCGCAGTACATCCGCGGTCGCGTCAGTCGCATCTATCGTGACGGTGACGTGCTCAAAGTCGTCGGTTTCGACACCCTCGCCAGCGAGCCGGTGATCATCGACGCCGACATGGTCGTGCTGGCGACGGCCATACGCCCGCAGCCCGGTATTCAGGAGCTGGCACAGAAGCTGAGCGTCAGCTATGACGAACACGGCTTCATCAACGAGGCCCACCCGAAGTTGCGCCCGGTCGAGACAAATACCGCCGGTGTCTTCATCGCCGGCGCCTGCCAGAGCCCACGCGACATCCCCGACTCGGTCGCCATGGCGAGTGCCACGGCGAGCAAGGTCCTGGGCATGTTCAGCAGTACTGAACTTGAACGTGACCCAACGGTCGCCGTCGTCAACGAGCGCACCTGCATCGGCTGCTTCAACTGCGAAAAGGTGTGCCCCTACGGCGCCGTTGAGCACGTCGACGTCTGCGACGTCGATGGCCAGGTATGTGGTCACACCGCCCGCGTCAACCCCGGCGTCTGCATGGGCTGCGGCACCTGCGTCGCTACGTGCCCAAGCAAGAGCGTCGAGCTGCAGGGCTTCACCGACGAGCAGATCTACGCCGAGATCAACTCCCTTCTCACCTGGTGAGTGACATGACTGAACCGACAACCGAATTCGAACCGCGCATCACTGCCTTCGTCTGCAACTGGTGCACGTACACCGGTGCCGACCTTGCCGGCACGAGCCGCCTGCATATGGCCAGCAACGTGCGCATCGTCCGCCTGCCCTGCACGGGACGCATCGATCCCCTCTTCCTCGTCAAGGCTTTCGAACGGGGCGCCGACGGTCTCATCGTTAGCGGCTGTCACCCTGCCGACTGCCACTACACGGCGGGCAACTATCACGCTCGCCGACGGTTCATCGTCTTTCGCGAACTGATGAGCTTCATGGGCATCGACCCGGATCGAGTCACCTTCAGCTGGGTCTCAGCGAGCGAAGGCACCAAGTGGCGTGACGTCGTCAACGACACGGTCAGTCGCGTGCAGGGGCTGGGACCGTTCGACGAGTATCACGGCCTGGTCACCCGCGGCCAGGACGGTAGCGATGAAGCCGCCCTCGCAACGCCGGGCGCAGCGATGCCGCCGGCTACTGTGGCGGCAAGCGAAAGAAGTCAGTCATGACCGAGCTCCAGGACCTCGCCCAAAAGCTGCTCGCCGAAGGCACCGTTCAGGTCGTCATCGGCTGGGAAGAAGGCCGCCGCGGCCCGCGTCCGGTGACGATTACGCGGGCCGAAGACGCGGTTCGCCTCGTTTTTGACACCCGCTGCGTGCACAACCTGGCCACGTACCTGAATCCCCGTCGCTCACAGGTCAGCAACCTCGGCAAGCCGGCAATCGTCGTCAAGGGTTGCGACACCAAAGCCGTCGCCGGGCTGCTGCGCGAGGCACAGCTCGTGCGCGACGACGTCGTCCTCATCGGCGTTCGCTGTGGCGGGGTCGTCAAAGACCCGACCGGGCCCGCCGAGCTGACGCTCGACACGGTGGCTCCGCGCTGCGCCGGCTGCGACATTCGCGAACCGCACTTGGCCGACTACCTTATCGGCGAGGCACAGCCCGAGCCGCCGCAGGTGACGAGCATCGACGACCGCGTCGCTGAACTTGATGCCATGACGCCCGGCGAGCGCTTCGAGTTCTGGGCCGACGAGATGCAGAAGTGCATCCGCTGCTACGCCTGCCGCCAGGTCTGTCCGCTCTGTACCTGCGAGCGTTGCGTGGCCGACAAGAGCGAACCGCAGTGGATCGAAGAGTCGCCGCACGCCCGCGGCAACTTCTCCTGGCACCTTACACGGGCACTGCACCTTGCCGGCCGCTGCGTCGGCTGCGGCGAGTGCGAACGCGCCTGCCCGGTCGGTATTCCGTTGACCCTGCTCAATCGCAAACTGCAGCACGTTGTCGCCGACAGCTTCGACTACGTGGTCAGCGATGACCCCGCCGTGGCATCACCAATCGGCGCCTTCCGGCAAGACGACAGCGAGGACTTCATCCGATGAGCGCCACTGCTTTCATCTCCAACGACCAGCTTGCCAAGCTGGTGACCGACCTCAGCGCCGCCGGCACGAGCATCACTGCGCCGACAAAAAACGCCGCCGGCGAAGCAACATACGCGCACATTCACACGCTCTCTGAAGCAGCGTTCAACGATGGTCTGCCGACGCTCTCGCTCAAGGGTTTCTTTCTGCCGCCCAGCGAAGAACTCTTCAGCTGGCGTCAGCACGGCACCGACGTCGAGATTACCCCAGCGCCGAGCACCTTCCCCGCGCAGCTCATTCTCGGTGCCCGACCCTGCGACGTCGCTGCCCTTGAGGTCGTCGACAGCGTCATGAATTGGGACTACAAGGACGATCTCTGGAACGGCCGCCGCAGCGCCACCACGATTCTGACAATGGCCTGCCCCGGCCACGACGACTCGTGCTTCTGCAGCGCTGTCGGCATCGGCCCGGACTCAGCCCGCGGCGCCGATGGCCTCCTGGTGCCGGTCAGCGGCGGCTACGTCGCCGAGCTGACGACCGAAAAGGGCGAGGCCTTTTTGGCCGAGCACAAGCAGTACTTCAGCGAGACTGCGGCCGAAGCCGCCGTCGCGGCGGAGGCCATGCGCAATACCGCCCGGGCTCGCGTCGAGAGCAACCTCGCCATCGACACCGGTCGCGTATCACGATGGATCGATACGCACTTCAACGACGAGTACTGGCCCAGCCTGGGGCCACGCTGCAACGGCTGCGGCGTCTGCTCCTCGGTGTGCCCGACCTGCCACTGCTTTGACATTGTCGACGAACCGGCCGGTATTGGCGCCGGTACGCGGCGGCGCAACTGGGACACCTGCCAGGCAGGCAAATTCACGCTGCATGCCAGCGGCCACAACCCGCGCGGCGACCAGAACGCCCGTTACCGGCAGCGCATCAACCACAAGTTCTTCATCTACCCGAGCAAGTTCGGCGACGTGCTCTGCACCGGCTGTGGCCGCTGCATACGCGCCTGCCCAGCCGGCCAGGACCTGGTCGAGATCCTGCAGCACATCGACGGTCTGGCGGCAGCAGAAGAAGCGGACGGCGGCGAACCGGTCGCAGCTGGCACAAAGGAGACATCAGCATGAGCCAGGTCATCGATTGTCCGGCCGAGACCCAGGCTGCGCATCTGTACCAGCCGCACCTCGTCACGGTCGCCGAAGTCATTGACGAGACGATCGACACGCGTACGTTCAAACTCGTTTTCAAGGATCCGGCGGTGGCCGAGTCGTTCGACTTCAAGGCCGGTCAGTTTGGTGAGTACTCACTCTTCGGCTGGGGCGAGAGCACATTCTGCGTCGCCAGCTCGCCAACTCGCAAGGGCTACATTGAATGCAGCTTCAAGGCGGCTGGCAGAGTCACCCACGCCTTGCGTCAAGTCAACGTCGGCGACACGCTCGGCTTTCGTGGACCGTACGGCAACTTCTTCCCCGTCGACGAGTGGCAGGGCAAGAATGTTGTTTTCATCGCCGGCGGCATCGGCCTGGCGCCGGTACGCTGTGTCATCTGGAACGTCCTCGACCGACGCGACGAGTTCAACGACGTGACCATCGTCTATGGCGCCCGCACCGTCGACGACCTCGTCTACAAGCGGGAACTCGAAGAGTGGGCCGACCGTGACGACGTGAAGCTCGTGACAACCGTCGACCCGGGCGGCGAGACGCCCGACTGGAAAGGTCAGGTCGGCTTTGTGCCGACGGTCGTCGAACAGACGGCTCCCAAAGCTGACGATGCCGTCGTCGTGCTCTGCGGTCCGCCGGTAATGATCAAGTTCACCCTGCCGGTCCTGGCCAAGCTCGGCTTTAGCGACGAAGCGATCTATACGACGCTGGAAAATCGCATGAAGTGCGGCGTTGGCAAATGTGGCCGCTGCAACGTCGGCAGTGTCTACGTCTGCAAGGACGGACCGGTCTTCACGGCAGCGCAGCTCAAGACGCTGCCGGCCGAGTTCTGAAGCTCTGAACCAGCGGCCTCGGCGACCTCGAACGTTACGGAGCGCCCGGGCGCTCCGTCCTTCAGCTTCCCGCTTGCCGCCAACTCTGGCGGCCTCTATCATCGAAACGACTGTACCTCGCCAGCAGAGGAGATTACCGGTGCGTCCATCGTCATTAGCCACATGCAGCACCAGCGTCTTTGCCGACCATGACGTGTGGCGTCCAAACTGCCTCTGCTGGACAAGCGAGCCTCTCTTCCACCACTGACCAACGCTCCTCAGCGACCCTTTCACCACTGCAGTCACCGACGCCGGCAGACCGCGGCGTACGACCACCACGAGGAGCAACCATGACAGAATCCATCAAGCAGATTGGTATCGGTCGACCGAGCTTTCTCAGCGACGGCAAGAAAGCGGCTCTCTACGAAGCCGCCCTGCAGATTCTCGGCCAGATTGGCATGCGTGTGCTGCATGATGAAGGCCAAGCCATGATGCTCGCCGCCGGCTGCACGCTCGACGACAACGGTCGCGTCCATGTGCCGGCAGAGGTCGTCGCGCGGGGGCCGGCGACTGCCCCCGCGCCCGTCACCCACAACCACCCCCAAG
>JBKQWK010000060.1:0-9482 GCA_052139595.1 Thermoleophilia bacterium
CGCATCAGTTCTCGCCCCTTCGTGGCGGCAATGCGTCGGCGACAGCGCTCTGTGCGGCATCTTCGGGCGCTCCACATGTTTGGTAGTCAGGTGCTCACGGCAGGGGGTAGGAAGCGGAGCAGATTACCGCCATCCAGGAGCTCAAACGGCTTGTTGTTGGCAACCTCGAAGGACGCTTTGCCATAGCCGCTCGTGGTCACGAGAATCCCCTTCGAGGCGCCCCCATTCAGCATTGTCTCACCGAGGCCGCGCCAAGCCGCGACGTCGACGGTGTTCTTGTAACGCTTCGCTTGTAGTACGACTTTGCCGCCGAAGATCGGCCGTGCGTCGCAGGCGACGCAGTCCACTCCGCCGTCGCGAGTCGCTTGGGTAAGCCCCAATCCACCGATTGCCCTCTCCATGCCGGCCTGGCCGGTCCGGGATCGCGCCTCCCCTTGGCGGCTGGAGGTGACTTTGGCTGGCCGACAGTGTCCGGATGAGGGTCGCCACGGATCGCCGGCAGCGCTTTGGCTCTGTCGCTGGCTAGGCGCGGGCAAACCGAGGTCGGCCTGAGGGGGCAGTCGGTGGATTTGGGGTAAAGGGTATATATCGGCCTAAGTCAATGGCCGCCCGGATAAAGGCCCGGCGGCGGGACGCGTGGGGGTGCCCCGGGTGCTGCCGCAAATCGTCGCGAACGGCTAAAGGAGATCCCATGAAAGCACTGGTTTATGGTGGTCCGGGTAAAAAGTCCTGGCAGGACGTTCCGGAACCGCAAATCATTCACCCCACCGACGTGATCGTGCGCGTCGATACGACCACCATCTGCGGAACGGATCTGCACATCCTCAAGGGCGATGTGCCGGCGGTCGAGAACGGCCGGATACTGGGCCACGAAGGCGTCGGCACGATCATGGAACTCGGTTCGTCCGTGGGCAGCCTCCAGGTGGGCGACCGGGTCATCATCTCCTGCATCAAGTCCTGCGGACACTGCGCCAATTGCAAGGCCGGCCTCTATTCTCATTGCCTGGGAGACGCAGGGCAGTCTGGCATCGGCTGGATCTTCGGGCATCTGATCGACGGCACTCAGGCCGAATATGTCCGCGTTCCGTATGCGGAGAACTCGCTGTACAAGATCCCGGCGGGTGTCAGTGATGACCAGGCCGTCATGCTTTCGGACATCCTGCCCACGGGTTTCGAGATCGGCGTCCAGTACGGCGGGGTCAAACCCGGGGACGTGGTAGCGGTAATCGGGGCCGGACCGGTGGGTTTGGCGGCCATGGCCACGGCCGGACTTTACGGCGCGGCCACAATCATTGCCATCGACTTGGACGAAAACCGCCTGGAGCAGGCCAAGGAGTTCGGCGCCAGCGACGTCGTCGTCTCCGGAACAGCCGACTGGAAGGAGCAGGTTCTGGCGCTGACCGACGGCGCCGGTGTCGATGTGGCCATTGAGGCGGTCGGCGTTCCGCAAACCTTTGCTATGGCCACTGAGCTGGTCCGCCCCGGGGGCAACGTGGCCAACGTCGGGGTCCACGGCAAGCCGGTCGAATTGCATCTGGAGAAGCTCTGGATCCAGAACATCCACATCAGCATGGGTCTGGTCAACGCCAACACAACCCCCATGCTGCTGAAGCTGGTGGCCCAGAAGAAGATCCCGGCTGAGAAGCTTGTGACCCATCATTTCAGCTTCGACCAGATCCTGGATGCCTACGACACCTTTTCGCGGGCGGCCGAAACCAAGGCCCTGAAGGTTGTTATCAGGCACTAGTCTTGCAGCCCGGCGACCAACGGCTGGGTCTTCTGGCAGTACCGTGACGCCGCGTCAGGCGAGCTGCGCGATCGACGACGTACGCCAGCAGCACCTGCGCGAGCGCGCCTGAAGCAACAGTTGCCGGACCCTTTTGAGCGGCGTGGCGTTGCTGGGCTTGGCACTTCGAGGTCGGCAGCCCGTCGGCAACGATGCCGTGTGCAGGTAGAAAGCAGGCGCCACAGGTCGTGGAGTCCGGTGCCCTGGCGCGTAACGGCGCGCAACAACTGCAGCGTCGTTGCCGACCATCAGGTCTTGAGTGAGACCCGTACCGCCATCGGTGGCAACCGTCTCGCGGCAGTGGCATCTTCGCCTGAGGCTCAGGCGCCCTGTCCAAACTCCGCCGCCCGGACCTCGTCTTTGCTCGCAGCCGGTGGTAGTCATCCAGTACGGCCCTCCCTGACTGTCATTCGCTGCAGTCAACACGGGCCGCAGAAGCAGGCTACTACCTGCCTTCAGCAACCGGCAAGGGTGACATTGCGTCTGCCCCGAGCTCAGCGGGTCCGTCCCCTTGATGGTTATAATGAGCGCATGGAGACAGCCGGGAAGATCACGAGAGTGCGCCCGATCGTGAAGTGGGCGGGGGGAAAGTCGCAGCTACTCGGCGAGCTCTCCTCCCATCTACCCGACACCTTCGGGCGCTACTTTGAACCATTCGGCGGGAGTGCCGCGCTTCTCTTTCACCTGCAACCGCGTCGCGCGACTCTAGCCGATGCCAACGATGAGCTCATGAACTGCTACCGCGTCGTCAAGAATGACGTGGAGAACCTGATCGCTGACCTCTCGACGCACGAGAACCGTGCTGATTACTTCTACGCGACGCGAGCGGTCGATCCGGCCGTCCTTGATGAGATCGAAAGGGCGTCGCGCTTCATCTACCTCAACCGCACGTGCTTCAACGGCCTCTACCGCGTCAACAGACGTGGCCAGTTCAACACGCCCTTCGGGGCCTACAGGAACCCGCGCATCTGCGACGCGGACAACCTGAGAGCCGCCAGTATGTTGCTTCGCGACGTGGAGCTACTCGATTGCGACTATCGCGACGCCCTTGCACTTGCCGAGGCCGGCGATTTCGTCTACCTCGACCCGCCGTACGTCCCCGTCTCACAGTTCTCCGACTTCAAACGATATACGAAGGAGCAGTTCCGCGAGGAAGACCATTCTGCTTTGGCGCTGGTCTTCCGCGACTTGGACGAGCGAGGTTGCCGGGTGATGTTGAGCAACAGCAGCGTACCGCTCGTGCGCGATCTCTACGGCGGGTTCAATATCGAGATCGTTCAGGCGCGCCGTCTGATCAATCGCAATGTCTCCGGCCGAGGCTGCGTTGACGAGCTCATCATCAGAAACTATGGGTAGCCGGGCGGCGGCCGGCGAGGATGGAACTGTCGCCCTCGACGCCAGGCTGAGCCACTTCCCCGTTTCCCGTTTCATGGGGAGCAAGAGGAAGCTGCTCGGCTTCATCGCCGACGTGGCGAGCCAGCTGGACTTCGAGACCGCACTCGACGCCTTCTCGGGCGGCGGGTACGTCTCATACTTGCTCAAGGCGATGGGCAAGTCCGTGCAGTCCAACGACTTCTTGGCGTACAGCTACCGCATCACGCACTCGCTCGTTGAGAACTCGTGCGTCAGACTTGATGCCTCTGACGTAGAAACGCTGCTGGAGGTCGACGACGGCGCTTCGACATTCATTCGCGACACGTTCAACGGTCTGTACTTCAACCCGGAAGACAACGAGCTCCTCGATCGCGTGTGGGGCAACGTGCCGCGGTTGGATGACGAGTTCAAGAGATCGCTCGCCGTGGCCGCTCTGTGCCGCGCCGCGCTGAAGAAGCAGCCGCGTGGCGTCTTCACGGTCACCGGCTCTCGCTACGACGACGGCCGCGCCGACCTCAGGATGACGATGCAAGAGCAGTTCGTGAGGTCAGTCGCGGAGCACAACGACGCGGTCTTCGACAATGGCACCGTGGGCCGAGCCTTCAATCTGGACATCAGGGACTTCCACCGCTCCGGTTACGATCTCGTGTATATCGACACGCCCTACTACTCGCCTCATTCGGACAACGACTACGTGAGGCGATACCACTTCGTTGAGGGGCTCGCTACCTACTGGACGGCGACGAGCATCATGGAGAATACCAAGACCAAGCGTATCGCGAAGCGAGACACTCCCTTCTCGTCGGCGCGCCGCATCTACGGAGCTCTCGACGACACCTTCGCGAAATTCCCCGGCAGCATCCTTCTCGTCTCGTACTCGTCGAACGCCATCCCCACAAAGAATGAAATGGTCGAGATGTTGCGGCGCCACCGCCGGCAGGTTGACGTCTTCGAAGTTGATCACCGATACAGCTTCGGTACCCATGCGCACAAGGTTGGGAGCAACCGGAACAAGGTGTCCGAATACCTCTTCCTCGCCCGGCCATGAAGACGTGGAACATCGGTAACACGACGGTCCGCAACCCTGAGCGGATACGGCACGCCCTGCAAGTCTTCGCTGATCACTTCGTCGGCCACAAGTGGGACGCGGACGCCGAGGAACGGTTCTACCGCGCACTCGTCGAGGCCGAGGTCTACGCACCGCAAGGCGGAGCCGTCAAGGCTACGAGCACCGGACAGGCGGGACGCAAGTGGGCTTCCGCGTTCAAGCAGCTCGGTTTTGCTCGAGTCGGACGTCGAGCGGGCCTCGTTGAGCTGACAGCCGTCGGTGAGGAGCTGCTCAGGGATGAGCTGTCAACGGAGGACGTCTTCCTGCGCCAACTGTTGAAGTATCATCTGCCGTCGCCGCTCGAGCCTCGGACCAGAAGCGACGGGTTCGACGTCTATCCGTTCCGTCTCACGCTGCGGATCCTGAACAACCTGCGGCTGGCCGGGTCCCCTGGGATCACCAAAGAGGAGCTCGGTCTGTTCGTCGTCACGACCATGCTCGATAGTCGAGAGACTGACGCAACGGGACGCATCCTGACATACCGCAACGAGAGGAATGACGTCACGGGCAGGGTCGCCAAGAAGCGGTTCTACGCTCGGCGGCGTCTTGAGGTCGCCAACGAACTCTACGGGGCCGAGGAGCAGGCCAAGAAGTATGAGCTGCTCACCGTCGTGATCGACCACGTGAGCGCCGATCTCGACTACCTGCACTCGGCAGAAGCCGACGAGTTGCTGTCTGAGATCGTGCGCTCCGGCAAAGGATTCCGAACGGCGAAGGCCCAAGCCCTCAAGCGGAAGCTGCGGGACGGGGTCCGGACTGGCTCGCCGCGAGCTGAACTCTGGGAGATGGTGTCGGGGCAGTATTTCGCGACCCGGGCAGGGAGCTTCGGTGACTACGCAGACACGGCCGCGCGATACTTCACCATGAGCGGGCTGTTCTCGCTTGCCGGAAGCAAACTGGTCTTCAAGGAGAGCCTGCTGCCGCTCGTGGAGAGCTTCGCCGCCGAGGTCTATCCGTCGTACGACGAGTCGAACTACCTCGAGGCGTTCTACGACCCGAACCTGCCGACGCTTCCGAGTGACAACATCCACGTGCTCGAGGCGATGGTGACGTCGCTGCGCGTCAGGCAGGTTGAGCTCGCAGACTCACTTGGCATGTCGGCGCCAGCGCCGATCGCGGTCGCGGCGGTGAGGCCGGCCGAGCTGAAACGGCAGATGGATTCGCTCCGGCGCACGGTGACCGATCTTCGCGAGTTGCAGTTTTACCGCGAGCAGGCGCGACAGTCGCAGGAGATCGTGAGCTTCTTCGACGAGATCAAGAGCGGGTCCCTGTTCGGAGGCGAAGCCTACCTGCCGGCGTTCTACGAGTGGAACATCTGGCGCGTATTCCTCGCCATCAACGAGATCCGGAACTCGATCCCTGAGACGAGGGGCTTTAGGATCGATGAGGAAATGTATCCTGTTCACCACGCTGCCGGCGGTCGGCCTGATATGCTTTTCGAGTACGACCACTGCCTGCTCGTCGTCGAAGCAAGCTTGTCGACCGGCGAGAATCAGTGGTCGCAAGAGCAAGAGCCAGTGCAGAGGCACGTCAAGGACGTCATGCGCAGTTGCCCCGGGAAACGCGTTTGCGGCATCTTCGTCGCTCCACGCATAGATCCGAATACAGCCGTTAATTTCCGTCGAGCCTACGCGTGGCTCAACGATAAAGAGGTCCCCCTCGACATCGTTCCGCTAACGACCGATCAGTTGACTCGAATCCTCGCGTGGCAGGCTGATCACGAATACGACACCGCAAAGCTGCTCGCTCTTGTGCTCGACTTGGCGGCCGCTAAAGACAACGTTGGGGACGGAGTTGAGTGGCTCGCCGTGATCGGTCGGGAAATCGAGTTGCGCGTCGGCACCCGGCCGCCCACCGCAAGCCTGACGGCTTAGGAGTCTTTGAGCCGCGACAGCAGCGTGTACTGTTCAACGGCCGATGCGTCCAGCACTTGCAGGCTGGTTCGCTGATCGTATCGCGTCTCACCTGCGGGGGTCGGATGCGCGCTGGCGGCAGGCCCAAGAGCCGGTGTGGCCGCATCAATAGGATCTCGCGCTGCCATCACTGGTGAGATTGTCGAGGCGATTGCTGATCTGCGGAGGCTGCGAATTCCACTCGCGTGCCGTCGGCAACTCGTCGGCAGCGCTCCATTTGTACCACCTTATATGTCCTTTTTGCTGACGAAATAGGTCACGTTGTCCGGTGCTCCTCACACTGGCGGCGGGCTGGATCTACTACTCTGCCGATAGTCTCAAGTCCACGGCCTGGTCTTCTTATCCCATCTGGGGGATGGCACGTGACACCTCTATCGCAGCAGGTGATCGGCGAGGTCGAGCATGCACCGGGGGAGCGAGGCGAACCTGTCGACAGGCACCAATTGACCGCCCCCGGCACGCGCCACATCGCGGCCGATCAAGCGCTTCGGGGCGATCCAGCTGCGTGCCCTGGCACTGTCCGTCGCCCCTGCGACCGTTTGTTCTTGCGTTAGCAGTACGTGTAGCCGGCGGAAGCGCGCGGCCGCTCGGCGCGGATCGGCGCCGGCTGTGTAAAGGCCATCACTTACAAGCACAGCGCTGCGTCTCGGGTTTCGGCCGCGCGCGAGCTGCGCGTGTCCGAGTTCCAGCGCCGCCGCAACGTTGGTCGCTCCGCCGCATCGCGTTGCCAGCATGCGTCGCACGAGCTCGGGGACCGGCACTTCTTCGTGCAGTCGGGCCACCACTCGAGCCTCATCGGCAAAGAGGACCACCGAGAGATCGCCGGGACGCAGATGGAGTGCCATGACAGCGGTGGCCACAGCGGCCAAGGCCATCTTCTCGCCGGCCATGCTCAGTGAGGTGTCGATCATGAGCACGATCTCGTGCCGGCGCTCCTCACGACGATTGACGATCCAGTCACCGGGCTCAGGGTGTGGTTTGCCGAGCACATTTTCCAGTGTCGTCTCGACGTCAAGCTCAGCGGCGTAGACCTCGCGCAGTGGCTCCCGGACGACTCGCGTAGCGCCGCGCAGCGGGCCTACCAGCTGTCGGGCGCGCGCCAGAACGGCACGCGCCCCTAACCACTCAGCGTAGAAGCGCAGGCCGGAGTCGATGATGCGGCAGTCGCGGCGGGTGAGATTCACGGCGATCGTCCAATCGTCGAGGTCGGCGGCGGCGGCGACGTTGTAACGCTCGGCGAGTGCAGTCCTCGCAGCAGGGCCGGCGCCGCCCTGCGGCAAGCACGTTGGCGAGCGTGGCGGGGGCGCCCCGCCGGGGGCGCTCAGGCTTTTGGGGCTGCCGCCGGGGCGAGCACGACATCGGGGTCTTGGCCACGCTCGACAATCAATTCGAACAGTTCGTCAAGCGCCGTGGCAAAGTCAGTCTCGCCGTCATCGCGCAGATCGACGCGGGTGGTCAGGGTGGCCTCGGCAGCGCGGCGCAGGGCTGTGTCACCGTCGAAGCCGGGGGCGATGGCGACCATCGCGATCGCGGCGCGTACCGAGGCTCCCTTGCGAAAGCGCGGGTGCCGGCGCGTCGCCCGCGTGAGGCGTACGGCGGTGCGGACCAGTTCGGCATCAGCGCAGCCGGTCGCAACGGTGACGATTGCCGCTTCCTCGGCGGCCGACTGATACGCCAGCGCAAGGTACTCGAAACGGTCGCGCAAGGCCTCCGAGAGATGACCGGTGGCGACGTAGTCGACTGGATTCTCGGTGGCCACCACTTGGAAGCCGTCGGCCGCTCGCACCTCGCCGAGGTGAGGCACTTGCAGTAGGCGCTCATCAAGCGCGGGCAGCAACACGTTCTGCACCGACTCGGGCATGCGGTTGAGTTCGTTGATGAAGAGCACGGAACCGGCGCGCATCGCCGCGACCAGCGGCCCGGGGCAGAACGACGTGTCACTGTACCCGTGCTGCAGCACGAGTGGCGGGTCAAACCAGCCGCTGAGCTTGCTCTCAGAGTAGCGGTCGTCGCCGTCGACGCGCATCGTGGCGCGGCCCAAGTGGGCGCAGACGGCCAGTGCGACCGTGGTCTTGCCAACGCCGACCGGGCCCTCGAGCAGCAGGTGTCGCCCGGCGCCCAGCACAGTCAGGGCCGTGGCGAGCTCGCGCTTGCGGCCAATGATGCCGTACGTGCGCTGGATCTTCTCGATCGCGGTCATGGCGACTGTCGGTGGCATCGCTTGGATTCGTCTTCGTCGTTCGTCAGTCGATCAGCACGAGTGCGAAGAGATGATACGGGTCGTCAGTGGCGCCCACGACGGCCAGCGGCCAGCCGGCGTTGGCACTGGTCGCAAATACATCAATACCGCAGCCGACCGGACCCGGTCTGACGAGGGCGCGGACGTCGCACTCCTCGGGTCGACCGCAGGCCTCGACGCGGTTACAGGGGCGGCCGCCAGCGAGGGCGAAAGCGCGATGACGGCCAGCGAGGAAGAGCTCGCGCTCCAGAGCGAGAGCGATGCCGGCGAGCCGACCACTCCAGGCGAGCCAGTCACCCGCCTCTGCCGGCGTCACGTCGAGGCGCAGAAGGAGTATGGTCTGGTATTCGTCAAGCAGGCGCCGTGTCCGCGCGGGCTCCGGTGAGTATGGCGGGCAGGTGAGACAGCGGCCGGTCGTGCAGCTGCCGTAGAGACACTTCAAGCGCACCCACTCGGCCGTGATTACCGCCGAGGGATTGAGAATCGCCGCGTCGCTGGCGCCGAGCTCCAGCGCTCGCTTGCGCAGTGCGTCGGCGTCTGTGCCCGCGGCCAGTGCTGAACGGTCTGCTCTCAAGAACTGTCTCCTCAGGTCAGATGAGAAAGCGCCCCTGCGATGACCCCTCGGCCTTGGGCAGGTCATCGTTGATCTCGTAGTAGTCGCCGGCCTCGCAGAGCCAGATGTGCCCGGCGCCTTTCACACCGGTCGGCGCATCGAGTGTCCCCGCCGAGATGTAAACAAAGTTCTGGCCACGAGGGTCCCAAAAGAGGCTCGCGCCGCACTCCTGGCAGAAACCGCGCTGGACGTTGGGGGTCACGTCCTTATCAGTGTGATATCACTTCAAACCCCTGTCTTCGGTCACTACGAGGTCCTCGCGAGGCTGGAGGTATAGGCTGATACGTGGCCGTGCGTGTGCCGACAATTGCTGCAGTGGCAGAAGAGAACATCACGCACTTGGCCGTGAACCTCATACGTGACTGCACCGCAGAGGCAACTTCCAGTCACTCTTGCTGCGTTCTTGCTGCTTGACATGCGCCCCCGCGGCAGGTCCTGCTTTCAGGACC
>JBKQWK010000061.1:0-3391 GCA_052139595.1 Thermoleophilia bacterium
TCTTTCCGGCGGCGAATGCCGCCGGAAAGACGCTCGTTGCCAGCGACCAGGTGAGCACCACCATGATGATGAACCAGGTCGGATGGATCGTGATCTCGATACCGAAGATCCGACCGAGCTTGATACCGCCACTCATGCGCTCTCCTCACTCTTGCCGCTAGAAGTGTTCCCTGCACCTGCGGCGCGGAACATGTCGCGTGGCAGCCCGCTGCTCACGAGCAGATGTCGGGTGGCACAGCATCAGGCCCGGTGCACAACCGTCGCCATCGCGTCGGCAACGGCCAGCACTCGCGGCCGGCGGCCGAGTCGTGCTGCCTCGGCTGCCAGGGCGGCTGTCAAGTCGGGCACCGCGGTGATGCCCAGCGGTGCCAGGAACGTTGGCTCCTCGCAGCCGTAGACGGCGAGGCGAAATCGACGGAGCACTTTGGCGACGACGAAGGCGCGCTGGCCGCCGGGGCCGAGCGGCTCGCGCAAGCCGCGGGCGATGATCTCGGCCGGCGCCGCCGCCAGGACGGCGGCGAAGTTGCGCTCGCCTGGTCCGTCACCGGCTGCCTTGGGCAAATCGGCGGAGAGAATGATCAGCCCGCCGTCGGCGATGGCGGGCTGATCGGCCAGGCCGGCATAAGTCGCCGCCCGCGAGGCCTGATAGAGGCTCTCGCTCTTGGGCGCGTGAATGCCGGCGACGAGCACGTCGAACCGCTGGCGAAGCGGCCGCAGCCAGGCGCGCCTGTAGGCGGCAGCCAGGGCGCGCTGAACCGCTTCCGGGTCGCCAGCCATCACCTGAGCCGGCTCTCCCTCCTCGTTCATGACCAGATTGACGGCGTAGCGAAGATTCGTCCTGGCGGCGATCTCGCGCAGCGTTTCCTGAAAGGGATTGCCGTCGAGGCTACCAAGAACGACACCCGCCTGGTCAATGAACGCCGGCCGGTGCGTATGCGCGATCGTCGGCTCGCCGGCGCAGCCGATGCTGACGCCCTTGACGCCTCCCGAGAAGCCGGCGTAGAGGTGGGGCTCGACGACACCGATGGTGATGACCAGGTCGGCAGCGGCGATATGCTCATTGATGAGGATTGGCGTGCCGTCGCCGGTCATGCCGCGGTCGACGTTGACCTGCTCCAGGCCCTGGGCGTCGACGATGCGCAGGAGATCGGCGATGCTCGATCCCACCAGAGCGATCTTCTCCGCTGCCGTTGTGCTGCGGTGCAGACCGCAACCGACGACGACCGTGATGTCTTCGGCGCGTACGTCGGCCGCCGCCAGCCGGACCACGAGTGGCGGCAGCACGTCAGCGACCGGGCACGGTCGGGAAAGATCGGGCACCGTGATCGCGACCCGGCGAGCTTCGCCAGCCAGCTGCGCGAGGAGCGCCGCGGCCAGCGGCTCATCGAGCGCGGCGGCGATCTGGTGAGCCGCTGCTGCCGGGGCCGGCAGGCGCGCCGGTGGCTCGAACCAGTCGACGTCGGTCAGGGCGAGGCGGCGTCGGCCGCAGAACACCCAGGCGCCGGAGGTCGGTGCCTCTGTTTCTGCCTCTCTCGGTCGACGACGGTTCATACGTGATTCTTCGGCGACTTCTGGCGCGCGGTTGCTTCTAAGGGCGGCAGCCAGCGGTAAGCAGCGAGCATGACCGCATAGCCGACAACGGGCACGACGGCGGCGAGAAAGCCGGCGGCCAGCGATTCGGTCAGGCCGCGACCGGTTTTGCGCGCCACCAGGTAGCCAAGCACGAGGCAGACGATCAGTTGCAGGCCAAGCAGCCACTGCAGGTACAACGCGCGGTCGACGACGTGGGCAACGCTGGTGGCGACGGTGAAGGTGACAGGTACATCGAACAAGCTTCTACCCCCTTGCGTAGCGGGCGAGCAGCGTTGCCACTGCTGCCCGCAGGGCGCTGGCCGCGGCCGACGGCGCCAGCGGCGCGGCCTCGCCGGCGAAACGCAGCAGGTGGTGGGTAAGCCACGCCTCGTCGACATACGGTTGCTCGGCGAGGCAACTGCCGCCGTCCAGGCGGGTTGTCGGCCGGCGCTCCCCTATCCAGCGAGCGACGGCCGAACTGTACCAGACGATAGCTGTCTTGGCCGCGTAGCGTGCGGACGACGGGATACCTTCGCGACGATAAAGGTCGAGTTCGAGGTCGGGTCGCGGCGTAAAGTGCTGCGCCAAAACGATGGCCTGCTTGGTCGTGGCAACGCGAAACACGCGCACGCCCTGCGACTTGTGACAGAAGCTGACGTAGTACCATTCGCCGCGACTGCGAACCATGAGGTAGGGCTCGATGGTGCGTCGGGTGGTCTCACTGATGCCCTCAGACCAGTACTCGATATCGAGCAGGTACTGCTCTTTGATGGCCCTGTTGACTGCCGCCAGGATGGATTCCTGGGGGAATAGCAGCTCGCTGGCGGTGACCGCCGGCGCGGCGCCGTGACGGGCGCGGCGCAGTTTCTGCGCCGCGCTGACCAGCGCGGCACCGCTGGCTGAGGGCAGCTGCCCGCCGACGAGTTCAATCGCCAAGAGCAGCGTATCGGCCTGCAAAGGCGAGAGTCGCGCCGGCTGAGCGAGGGTGGAGCCCGCCATGTCACAGGTGACGAGCAGATGCTTACCCTTGAACTCGGCCCAGAGAAGCGAGCCGTCGCCGCCGAAATTGACCAGGTTGAGCAGGCGCACATCGGCCTTGAGCTGCGCCGTCGAAAGGCCGAGGGCGGCGCAGACCTGGCCGACCGGCAGCGCTGCCTCATCGGCGCTGCTGCAGTGCTTGAGCAGATAGCTGCTCAAGGCCGTAAGGCGGGTGAATCGATCGACCTCGACGTGCCAGTCGTCGGCCGGTCGCCGCTGGCGCCCGCCGGCCCGGTCGCCCCCGGCGCTGTCTCTGCCGACACTGCCTGCGGCGACGGAGACGTCAGCGCTTGTTTGCAGCATCGCGCTGGCTGGCGCCGTCGGCAATGCCGGGTCATCGAGTCGCTCCGCCAGCAGCCGTAGCTGCTTGGCGGCAAGCTGGCGGAGCTCCGGCGGAGCAGTGATCTCGGCGGCCGGGCCGAGTTCAAGCACCCAGCCGACGAGTGCACGGGCACTCGCGTACGGGGTCATGAAGGTGATGCCCGACGCTTCGCTGCCAGCTTCTGCGTCGCTGGGTCTGATCGTGCCGCAGTGGCTGAAATGCGCTTCGACCCACCAGGCCATCTCCGGCCCAACCGTGATCGTGGCGATATCGGCGGCATCGCCGAGCTGCCAGGCCGGTCGGTCACGATAGTCGGCGAGATTGAAGTCGGGCGGTACGCTGAAGTCGTGCCCACTGTGGGTGGCGTAGCGCACGTGCGAATGGATGCGCGACAGCCTGAACGTGCGTACGGCGGCGCGCAGGTGGCAGTAGCCGATGAGATACCACTCATCACCGACA
>JBKQWK010000062.1:0-3937 GCA_052139595.1 Thermoleophilia bacterium
GGCCGGAGGCCGCCCGCCAGCTCGCCCCGCCGGCCGCGACCATCACGGCGACGATTGCTGTGATGTCGAGACCGCTTAAGGTCTGGCCGAGGAGTAGGAATCCGCTGAGCGCCGCGATCGCCGGCTCGAGGCTGAGGAGCACACTGTAGGTCGCGGCGCGCACCAGTCGCAAGGCAATGAGTTCGACAAAGTACGGCGCCGCTGACGACAGCAGGGCGACAAGGGCGCCCAGCGCTGCCGCCGACGGATGCTCGGCTAGTCGGGGCGCAAACGGCACCGCGAACGGGGTCAGCAGGATCGCCGAGCCGGTAATCATGAGCGTCGTCACGTTCAACGGCTCGAGTCGGCTAACGGCTCGTTTGCCGAGGACGAGATAGAGGGCCCAGAACAGGCCAGCGGAGAGTGCCAGCACCAGGCCGCCGGGGCCGATCGTACCGCGCACGCCGGCGAGCGTCGCAATGCCGGCCGCCGCCAGCGCAACCCAGACGAAGTCGAGGGGTCGCCGTGAGCCGGCTACGGCGACGACGAGCGGGCCGGCGAACTCGATCGCGACGACAATGCCGAGCGGCGCCATTGAAATGGCGCCGTAGAAGCTCAGGTTCATGCCGAGCAGGCTGAGGGCGAGCAGCGCAACGAGGCGACGCTGCCCGCGCGGCGGCAGCCGCAGCGAGCGCGGCCGCACGACAATCAGGATCAGCGCCGCGATCGCCGTTCGCAGCCAGAGCGCGTCGACGATCCCGACCGAGCCGATGACCTTCGTTGCCAGGGCTGAGCCGCTTTGCATTGAGACGGCTACGGCGATGACGAGGAGCGGCGCAAAGAGAGCGCCGCGTGGATGCGGCGCTGTGCCGGGTTCAAGCTCCTCTGTCTCGTGATCAGGCATCAATTTCGGGCGCACTCGCTGACGGAGCCGGCGAATTTCGCAGACCGTTCTCGGACCACACACGGCATGGAGAACGGATTCTCGGCGGTTTGACGTTCACTCTACACTCCGTCTGACACTGCGTCGGGCGGTCGAACGACTGATCACGCAGTACGGCGCGCACGCACCACCGCGTGCAGCACTTTTACCGCGATCGGCACGACGGTGCATGAAAACCCGCAACGTGTGGTACTGTAGACTAGACTGCAGTCATGACTACGGATGATTTGATGTCCTGGTTCATGTGCTGTCCGTGGCAGGACCGACTCAGGAGGCAACGTGGAGACGACGACATGACCGGCACGAGTACATCTCCTGTCGGGACTGCGGTCGAGCCACCGCAAGGTTTGCTCCGCTCGGAGTTTGGTTTTCGTTTGGGTCGCGCGCACAGGGCGTTGCGTGCCGCCTGGGAGCAGACCATTGCCGACCTCAGGCTTAGCCCTCCGCAAGCAGCTGTGCTACGTGCGGTCAGTCGCCATGAGGCATGTGGTCTCAGGGCTCTGGCCCGCGGCCTGGGCACTGACGTCATGAACCTGAGGCGACTGGCAGATCATCTGGAGCAGACCGGCCTTGTGCAGGTGATCCCCGATCCCGAGCACAGCCAGCGGCGTGTCGTCCGTGCAACAGCCGCCGGCGTTACCGTGAGCAAGGAGCTTGCGGCGCGCGCGGCCGTTTTGAATCAGCGCCTGGAGCAACTCCTGGGTCGCGACGACCTCGTCCAGCTGCAGGATCTGCTGGAAAAGCTCCAGACAATACTGGCAAACCCCGGCGTTGCTCGTCAGGCGCAGAGGCCGGGCAGTGACATAGCGAATACGTACGAAGGGACCGAATGATGCAGCACAACACCTGGGATAGCCGTTACGCCGCCAGCGAACGGCTGTTCAGTGGCGAGCCGGACGGCAGTCTCGCCGAACTCGCTCGCGATCTTTCCCCCGGTCGTGCCCTGGACGTAGGTGCTGGCGAAGGGCGCAACAGCCTGTGGCTGGCGCAGCTAGCCTGGCAAGTGACCGCCGTCGACATGTCCGCGGTTGCTCTCGAGCGTCTGGCGACGCAAGCCGCGCAGGAGGGCCTCGCCGTTACCACTGTGGTGACCGATATGAACGACTACCTTGCCAGCGCGCAACAGTTCGACCTCGTCGTGCTGGCCAATCTGCACCCGGCCGAGGAGGAGCGCACCGGATTTTTGGCTGCCGCTGCCGCGGCGGTCGCCCCCGGCGGGCGCCTCTTTCTTGTCGGTCACCACGTAGAATCACTGGGTAAGGCCGGTCCGCCCGATCTGTCGCGGCTTTACACCGAGGAGTTGCTGCGCGAGGCGTTCCCCGGCCTCGAACTGCTTCGTCTCGAGCGGCGCGAAGGCCGGCACGGGGACACCGGCAAGCCGGCTGTCGACGTCGTCGTCTGGGCAGCACGGTCCGCGGATGCGGGGGGCCTCCAGTGAGCGCCCTCGGCTCGCGCTCCAGCGGGCTCGCCGCCCCCCGGCACCGTCACCTCGGTCTGGCGCTGGCCATCATCAGCGCTGCCCAGCTCATGGTAATGCTGGACCTCACGATCGTGAACGTTGCCCTTCCCTCGATTCAGCGGGCGCTGCGCTTTTCGCCGGCGAACCTGGAATGGGTCGTCACTGCCTACGTGCTCGCTTTCGGCGGCCTGCTCCTGCTCGGTGGCAGGACCGGCGATCTTTTTGGACGGCGGCGCATGTTCATCATCGGCCTGTTGCTGTTCGCCGGCGCCTCGCTGGCCGGCGGATTCGCAACCACGCAGGCCTGGCTCATCGCAGCGCGCGCCATTCAAGGCATTGGTGCGGCCATCGCCTCGCCCACGGCCCTCTCGCTCGTCGCCGCTACCTTTCCTGAAGGCCATGAACGCAATCGGGCGATGGCCGTCTACGCAGCCATGTCGGGTGCCGGCGGCGCCCTGGGGTTGCTGATCGGCGGCGTACTCACGGACCTGGTTTCCTGGCGGTGGGTGCTCTTCGTCAACGTCCCGATCGGGCTCGTGGTTGTGCTCGGCGCTTTCTTCGTCCTTGACCCGCAGAAGGGACGCTCCGGACGCCTCGATCTGCCCGGGGCGATGTCGGCAACGGCCGGGGCGGCGCTGCTCGTGTACGGTCTGGCTCGCGTGGCTGATTACGGCTGGACCAATACGGTGACCATCGCGACGCTCGTTGGCGCGCTGCTTGTTGTCGCCGCCTTTGTGGTGATAGAGGCGCGCTCGCCGCACGCGCTTGTGCCTCTGCGCATCTTCACCGATCGCAATCGGGCGGGGGGCTACGCGATCATGTTCCTGCTCGGGGCAGGCATGCTATCGTTGATGTTCTTCCTCACGCAGTTCTTCCAGGACGTGCTTGGTTACAGCCCGCTGCGCACCGGCGTGGCGTTTTTGCCGTTACCCTTCATGGTTGGCACCATGAGCCAGGTGGCTTCGCGGCTGGTCGGCAGAATAGGCACTCGCCCGCTGCTCACTGTAGGGCCCCTGGCTGTGGCCGGTGGCCTTCTCTGGATGTCGGGCGTCACTTCTGGGAGCGGCTACCTCTCGGTCCTTGGCCCGCTGGTGATGGTTGGCTTCGGGATGGGCATGTCGTTCGTACCGCTCACCCTGAGCGCCGTGGCAGGAGTGCCCCGGTCTGAGTCTGGCCTGGCCTCCGCCCTGCTCAACACGAGTCAGCAGATTGGCGGTTCCCTTGGTGTCGCTTTGCTGGTCACGATCGCCACCACGGCGACCAAGAGCGCCTTGGCGGCGCTTGGGCCGGCCGGCCACGGCGCGACGGCTGCCGGCGGAGCGGCACATCACGCGGTGAGCGTCGCCCTGGCAAGCGGCTATGACGACGCGTTCCGGGCCGGCGCAGCCATCGCCGCGGCCGCTTTCGTGGTTGCGCTGCTCGCGTTACGCAGAAAGAGCGGCGGGCCCGGCGGCCAGGAGTTTGTCGCCTCGCGGCCGACTGTCGCGGAAGCGGCTGCCGCCTCCGAGATGGACTAAGACGGCGCGCAGGGTGGCCCGGCGCCAAAGGCGCCGGGC
>JBKQWK010000063.1:0-4987 GCA_052139595.1 Thermoleophilia bacterium
CCTGCGCGACGCCATCGAGGCCGAACCGGCCGAGATCCAAAGCTCGGCCTTCGTGCTCGACACACTCAAGACCGCCGTATGGTCGGTGTTGCGCACGACCACGTTCGAGGAGGCGCTCATTCTCACGGTGAGCCTGGGCAATGACGCCGACACGAACGGCGCCGTGACCGGCGCCCTGGCGGGCGCCCTCTACGGCGCCGCGGCCATACCGGAACGCTGGACGACGCCGTTGCTCGAACGTCAGCGAGTGCTAAACGCCGCCGACCGCCTCGCCGACCTCGCCGGCTTGCCCTGACAGAGCTAACGGACGAGGACGACGCCGGCAACCACACAGTGCGATACTACGAATGATGCGTGGCGCGCTGCGCCACGTTGCCTTCACGTTGCCGGCCGGCCGCAGGCGCCGGCCGATTCAGCCGTTCCACGAAAGGAGCCAGCTATGCCGACAGTCCCGCAGCTCACCAAAGAGGAGCTTATCGCTGAACTCAACAACGATCTCGCCAAAGAGTTTCAGGCGCTGATCCAGTACGTACAGCATGCGGCTGTGATCACCGGCCCCAACTACGACGCCATCGCCAAGGAACTCGTCATACACTCCAATGAGGAGCATCTGCATGCCGTCTCGCTGAGCAACCAGATCGACTTTCTCGGCGGCGTACCGACTGTAGACGTCGCCCAGGTGCACGTCTCGACCGACAGCAAGATCATGCTCGAGCAGGACCTGGAGGGTGAACTCGACGCGATCGCACGTTACCGTGAGCGTATTGCCCAGGCGGAGATGCTGCAGGAGTACGGTCTGCGTCGAGCCCTGGAAGACATCCTGATCATCGAAGAAGAGCACGCCCGCGACTTGCAGACGGTGCTCAACAAGTAGCCAGAACGGCCGCCGCGCCGCGACCGACAAGTCAGCCGCGACGCGGCGGAAACCGGCGGTGCGGCGGCATCCGGCGCCGGGGCAACGGGCGCCGCGGCGATAACCGTTGCCCGGGAAACAGCCGCCGCGGACGCACTGGCATCAGCCGTCTTGCCCGCCGCCGCCGTTGTCACGGGGACGCGCATGCAGGCGGGGCTCGTCGAGCGGGCCGCCCATGGCGGCCGCCGCAGCGAGCCCCGCCGCCAGACTCACCTCGTCGGGGTCGGCCGTGGCCGGTTCCCCGCGGCCGACCCCTCCCCGCCGACGCCCTCGTCAACCATGACCGCCGGCCGGCGACGGGCAGCCGGCAAGACGGCGAAGAGAGCCGCCCCGATTACCCCGGCGGCGAAGACGACAACGTAGGCGCCGCGGCCACCCAGTGACGCCATCAGCATGCCGCCGAACAGTGGGCCGAGGGCCTGGCCACCAACCCACACCAGGCTCCAGATGCCCATGTAGCGGCCGCGCTCGGCGACGGTCGCCATCTCGGCGGCAACACCGCTCGAGAAGGGGACAAAAATCATCTCGCCAAAGCTGAACACTGCCATCAGCAGAAACAGCATCCAGGTACCCGCAGCCAACGACGAACCACCCATGCCGACACCCAGGAGAAGACTGCCGAGCGCCACGAGCAGATAGTGACGGTGGCGCAGCAAACGCCGCACGAGCGGATATTGCACGCTGACGACGAGGGCGGCGTTGAAGGCCAGGAGCAGTCCCCACGTGCCTACCGGCAGGTGCAGAAACGTGGTCACATAGACCGGATAGGTGTTCACGATCTGCCCGTAAACGAAGAGCGGCAACACCGACACGGCGCAGAAGGCGAGAAAACGGCGATCGGCGAGAACAAGACGATAGCCGCTGCGCTGAGCCGGCCCGGCCGGCATTACTGCTGCCCGCGCCGCCGCTGCCGGCCGCGTCTCGCGCAAACGCGCCACGAGCACGAGCCAGAGCACTACCTGGCCGCTGCCGGCGGCGGCAAAGAGGGTTGAGTAGCTGAGACCGGCGGCCAGTGAAAGTCCTGCCAGCGCCGGTCCAAACACGGCACCCAGATTCAAGGCGATGCGGATAATGCTGTATGCCTCAGCGCTCCGTTCGCGCGGCACCAGATCGGCAACCATGGCATTGCTCACGGTCAGAAAGAGCGGCCAGCCAAAGGCGCCCTGGGCAATGACAAGCACCACCACCAGCCAGAATTGATGAGCGTTGGCCAGGGCCAGCAAAAGCCCGGCGCTGGCCAGCATCGACAGCAGCATGACTCCGCGCCGGCCGCGATGATCGGCCCACCAGCCACCCAGGATCTGCAGCGGTAAGCCCGCCAGCGACGCCGTACCCAGGACGAGGCCGACCACAGTCAGCGATACGTGCAGATGCTGGCGCATGTAGATGCCGAGGAAGGGATAAATGAGCGACGCCGAGGCCAGATAGACGAAGGTGGCGACGACGAGCAGCCGGTATTGAGCCGGCAGGGCAACCATGTTGGCACGCAGGCGGCGGATTGTCACGCCTGCGTTCACAGTACGCCACCGCGCACCGGCAGCGGCAGTGCGCGACAGCCGGCGTGCACATTCTGCCTACCTCGAAGTCGCTGCCCCACCTGCCGCCTTTCACCTCATCGTCACCGTCAAGAGATGCTATCTGGGTCGGGTTCGCCACCCAACCCGCACCGGCGAACCGGCGCGGCTTCAGTCGCGTCAGCCGTGCGCGCCGGGCAGGCTCCGCCGTCGGCCGCAACCGCAGCCGGCGATCCCCTCTGGTATTCTGACAGCGATGCGCGACCATTCACTGCCACTCGTTTTCATCGACACCGAGACCACCGGCCTCGACGCTGCCGTTGACCGCATCATCGAAATCGGCGCCGTCAAAGTCGACCAGCATCTGCAGGTCACGGAGACCTTCAGCCGCCTCATCGCGCCCCAGCGTCCCCTGCCGCTGTTTGTGCAGCGACTCACCGGCATCAGCCCGGCGAACCTCAGTGAAGCGCCCGCCTTCGCCGGCGCGTATCCGTCCTTTCGCGCCTTCGTCGGCGATGCGTTGATCGTTGGCCATAATCTCGACTTCGACCTTGAGCGGCTCAGCCTCGAAGTGCGCCGCGCCGGTCTGGCACCGCTCACCAACGAGACCTTCGACACGCTGGAGGCGGCACTCCTTCTCTATCCGGAGCTTGACCGGCACGCCCTCGCCATCATGGCCGAGCATCTCGGTCTGGATGCGGGCGGCCATCGCGCCGGCGCCGATGCCGCCTGTACGGCGCAACTGTTTGCCGCCCTCTGTCGTCGCGCCGCCGGTCTGGCGTCCCCAGAGCGGCGCCTGCTTGAAGCCGCCCACTGGCCGCCGCTCCGCGTGCTCGACCGCTTTGCCGTGCCGGCGGAGCAGGCACCGCCACCGCTGGTCGCCGACGAGCCGCCAGCGAGCGAGTCGACTCTTCCCGCTCTGCCCATTGATGCCGGCGACTGGCTTCGCGAGCTGGGCGGAGGCACTCACCGCGCGAAGGAGAGCGGCGCTAGCGAGGCCGGGGCTGAGGCAGGCGCGGCGGGCGCGACCCACATTGAGGCAGGCGCGGCCGGCAACGAGACGGGCGCGGCGGCAACCGACGTGGACGACGCCGGCCCGACTGCGCCTGGCATCGCCGCCCACCTCCCCGGTTTTCATCATCGGCCCGGGCAGGTCGAACTGGCGACTGAGATCGCCACCACACTCGCGCAAGGTGGCATCGGTCTCTTCGAAGCCGGCACGGGCATGGGCAAGAGCCTCGCGTACCTTCTGCCGGCCGCCTTCGCCAGCGGCGCCCAGGCCCGGCGCATCCTCGTCAGCACCAAGACCAAGGCACTGCAACGCCAGCTGGCCGCCCACGAGCTTCCCCTGGTCGCTGCCGTCATGCCGCCGGGGTGGCGCTGGGCGGTCCTCATGGGGCGCGAAAACTACCTCTGTCGGCGGCAACTCGACGAAGCGCTCAAGGATGCCGTCAAGCACCTGCCCAACACCGATGTCGCCTTGGCGCTCGCTTATCTGGTGGGCCGCGCCCGCTGGGGTGAGGTCGATCTCTCCGCCCTGCCCTTTCGCGCCACCCTGGTGTTACCAATGCTGGCCGATCTGGCTCGTGAGCTGCGCTCGTCGAGCAGCACGTGTCTGGGTCGGCGCTGCCCGGCGCGCGCCCGCTGTCACTGGCGGCTGGCGCGGGCGCGGGCCGAGCGTGCCCACGTGGTATGTATCAACCACGCCCTGCTTCTCGGCCGCGCCAGTGCCTTGCCGGCCTGTGATGATGTCATCATCGACGAAGCTCACCTGCTGCCTGACGAGGCCATGTCTGCCTACAGCGAGGTCGTCGACTGGCAACTCGTCGAGAGTCTGCTGGCCGATCTGCGCGGCCGCTACAAGCAGCGATCACTGGCCCAACGACTGCAGGCGGCCGCCGGCGAAGCCGCCAGCGGCCAGGCCAGACTGCTGCAAGCGGCGGCCAAGCAGCTAGCGGCGCAAGCGACGGCGCTGCCTGACTTAGCCGCCACCGTCGCTACCGCCTTGGCCGAAGTTGCCGCAGCGGCTGACGGCGCCGGCGACCACGCCGACGGTTATACCGTCAGCGTCTGGCTTACCCCCGGTCTGCGTGAACACCCCACTTGGGACGCATTTGCCACCGCTTGTGCAGCCCTCGCCGAGGGGCTGCAAGCGATCGCCTCAGCTTGCGCGAGCGCCCACGACGCACTGCCCGACGCTCACCGCGACTGGAGCCTCACCCTGACCCTGGGCGACGAGGCCATGTCCGCCTACAGCGAGGTCGTCGACTGGCAACTCGTCGAAAGTCTGCTGGCCGATCTGCGCGGCCGCTACAAGCAGCGATCACTGGCCCAACGACTGCAGGCGGCCGCCGGCGAAGCCGCCAGCGCCCAGGCCAAACTGCTGCAAGCGGCGGCCAAGCAGCTGGCGGCGCAAGCGACGGCGCTGCCTGACCTGGCCGCCACCGTCGCTACCGCCTTGGCCGAAGTTGCCGCAGCGGCCGACGGCGCCGGCGACCACGCCGACGGTTATACCGTCAGCGTCTGGCTTACCCCCGGTCTGCGTGAACACCCCACTTGG
>JBKQWK010000064.1:0-3231 GCA_052139595.1 Thermoleophilia bacterium
ATGTCAGGTGGCACTCAGCGTCAAGTTCGGGGCCCAGCGTGACCCGGACGGCGACTGGCTGGGCTGCCACGCCCGCCCGGCGGCGGTGAAGACCGCCCTTGCTTACACGCTGAGCCGGCTCGATACCGACTACGTCGAACGTCTACCGGCCGGCCCGGCTCGAGGCCGCGGTGCCGGCTGCTGCCGTCGCCAGTGACCGCTGCGCTCCCGCCCAGATGGCGGGGCTGAACAGCGAGCGGCGCAGATAGACGGGACGGCGACCGCGGCGGCGATGACGCTCACAACCGCGACGAGGCAGAGCGTCAGAGCCTGCAGGCCGCCTCGCTGGCGAAGACGACGCATATCGACCTCGTCGCCAGTCTTCAGAAGACCAGCGCCTCCCTTTAGAAGACCAGCACCTTGTCTTCCGCCCGCGTGCGCTGAGTGAGTTCATCCATCGAGCTGCGCCGCGCCCCGGTCATGGCTTCAGCGGCGTCCATGCCGCGGGCATCCATGCACGTTCCGCAGAGCAGCACCTCGCCCTGGCGCACAAACGGCTTCAGCATGCGCTCGAGGTTGTAGTAGCCATCGGCCGTCTTCTGAGCAGCCTTGGCGCAGATGACCGCATCACCCATGAGGAAGATGGTGATCTGCGCCTCGGGCTCCTGCTTTCGCAGGTTCATCGCCAGGCGCACGGCATTGTAGCTGCGCTCAGTGCCGTAAGCGGGATCATTGAGGATGAACAGATACTTCACCTTGAGTCTCCTTGTGCTCGTTTGCGATCACCGGTACACCGAGCGCCCGCCAGTCAGGCACACTCTCGCTGGCGCGCGGCGGCAAAACCATGACGACGCAGTGTTTCTACCGCGCTCGCGGCCAGAACGCAGGGCGGATCGCCCAGAATCGCAGCACGCTGTCTTTCGTCCCGCTGGCCTGTATAGAGTGCGAACTTCACCGGCGCATGACCCTTGGGATAGCCCAGATTGAGAAACGTCTCCAGCTCCTTGACCTGGCTGTTGGCGAGCGCTTTCATGGGGTACACGACGATCGCCTTGATGCCCTTGCCGGAGCCAAGACGCAGAACCTGATCAACGATCGGGATGATGTAAGCGAGACTTTTGCCCGATCCGGTGCCAGTCGTAAGAACGTAGTTACTGCCCGAGGCCGCAACGCGAATAGCCTCGCTCTGATGACGGTGTAGCTGCAGGGGCACACCGATCAAATCGGCAGCGCTCTTGAGGCGAAAGATGCGCTCGCACTCGGGATGGAGAACCCCTCGGCGACAAGATCCGCCAGCGACTGCCCGGCAGCGAAGGCCGGATTGAGCTGAATCAGCGGCTCCGGCCAGAGTGTACCGCCAGTCAGGACGTCGGCGACGTACATCTCCATGCGCTGGTCTTTGACCGTGATGAAGCTGCGCACGTAGTCGGCGTAGTCCGCCACCAGTCGGTCGCGAATCGCGAACGCATCCACTCAACCACCCCCATGGAGTTATGACTCCGGCGATCGCAACAGCGATCGATGTGGCGGGTCGGAGCAAGCCTTGCCAGCGCAGCGGCAACACGTGCCACATGTGTATCTCATACTATCGGATGGGGGTGACGGAGGAATCGCGACTCCGCCTGCGGCTGCTGCGGATCAGACTGCGGCGCGCTGCGACTCGAGGCCGCTGACCGGTCCGTCGAAGGTCCGGCCGAAGAGGGCGTTGACATCGTCGGGCACAGGCAAACCCTCGACGAGGATCCGGTAGAGCGTGTCCGCGAGCGGCGGCGCCCCGTCGAGCACGTCGGCCACCTGGCGCAGGCGATACTCGATGAAGTAGCCCGGCTCGACCAGCAAGGCCGTGGCGATGATGTGGATCACCGGGTCGGCCGGCACGGGCCGCGTGCCCTTCGTCAGGTGGTTCAGGTAGCCGGCCGAGAGCTGCGTCTTGTAAGCCAGCTGACGGTAGCTCAAGTGGCGTTCCTGCATGAGCCCTCTGAGGGCCTCGGGGAACCGCTCTTGGGAGAACCGGCGCTTCTTTATGGGGCTCATAGTCTGCATCTCAGTAGACGTTATCGCCCATAACCGCGCTTTACTTGAGCGGCAATTCCCGGCTTTTGTTGTCAGGCCTGACAACAGCGGCGGCGGGAAGCGACTGCCGGCGGCCAAGCGGCCGGACGGCACCAGCCGGGTCCGGACGTGCAGATCCAGGCGAGCAGGCGGGTGCGCCGCGGTCAGGCGTCGGCGAGCAGGTCGCGCACGGCGGCGGCGAGATCAGCGACGGCAACATCGCGGCGCTCGCCGCCGGCCCGCCGCTTCAGCTCGACGAAACCCTCGCCGGCGCGCTTGCCGACAACCACCTGCGCCGGGCAGCCGAGCAGGTCGGCATCCTTGAACTTGATTCCCGGCGAGAGGTCGCGATCGTCGTAGAGCACCTCGATGCCGGCCGCCTGCAGCTCGGCGTAGAGACGCTCCGCCAGCTCCGTCTGCACCTCATCCGAGGCGCGTACCTGCACCAGGTGGACCTGCCAGGGAGCGATGCTTGCCGGCCAGATGATGCCGTGGTCGTCGTGGTGCTGCTCAACGACTGCCGCGGCGACGCGGGCGATACCGATGCCGTAACTGCCCATGACGATGTCGCGCTCGTTGCCCTCTTCGTCGAGAAACCGCGCCCCCATGGCGGCGCTGTACTTGGTCCCGAGCTGAAAGATGTTGCCGATCTCGATCGCCGTCGCGCCGGCGAGCGGCTGCCCGCAGTGCGGGCAGGGGTCGCCGGCGCCGGCGACGCGCAGATCTGCAAAGGTGACGCCGACGATCTGACTCAGGTTGACGCCGCTGCGGTGATAGTCGGCGCGGTTGGCGCCGGCGACGTAGTCGCCCCGGCGCAGGGTTTCGTCTGCATAGACCGGCAGCGACGTCGGCACAGGGCCAACGAAGCCGGGCTGCACGCCTTGGGCGGCAACGACTTCGTCCGCCGTTGCCAGGCGAAAACCGCCGCCGAGCAGCTTGGCCAGCTTCAGCTCGGCGAGGTCGTGATCGCCGCGCAGCACAACCATCGCTGCTCCCGACGTCTCCCCCATCACCACCAGCGCTTTGATGAAGGCGCGCGCCGGCAGACCGAGAAAGGTCGCCACCTCAGCGATCGTGTGCGCGCCCGGCGTGTGAATCTCGGCGGCACCGCGCACGTCGACCGAGCTGGAGGCGCCTTGCGCTCCCTCGCCGCCGAGGCCACCGCTTTGCGCCGCCGGCGTCTCGCTGAACGGCGGCTCC
>JBKQWK010000065.1:0-11939 GCA_052139595.1 Thermoleophilia bacterium
GCGCGGGCGCGCAGCGCCCGCGCCAGGCGCCCAGCGCCGATCAGCGTCAGTTCGGCCCGGGGAAACTCGTCACTCAGCATCGCCAGCGCGGCGACAAGCTTGTCTTGACCCTTACGTGGCACGAGCCGGCCGAGACAGACAATCAACTCTGCGTTCACTCCCAGCTGAGCGCGCGCCGCTGCGACCTCTGCGCCCCCCGGCGGCACATAAGCGTGCACGTCCAAAGCCGGCCGCACCACCTGCGCCGGCGTGCGACCACGCGCCACGCGAGTTGCCGCTGCCGCCGTGAACTCACTGACGGTGACCAGCAGAGTGGCGTTACGCAGTACATGGCGGAGCAGGCCCCCAACTAATGGGAACACGGCAGGCAACGTCACCTCGGCACCACCGAGAAAGACGAGATATTCGCGGCCGGTCCGCCGCCGCAGTGCCGGGCCGAGCAGGCCGGCAGGCAACGGGTGGCCCAGTTGCACAAGCTGCAGATCGTGACGTTCGATCAACGCTTGCGCCTGACGCCGAAGCTCGGTTGTCGGCCAAAGGACGGCGTGTCGCGAGCGCACGACTGTGTACGGATGCGTTGTATCGAACGCAGCAGCGTCGGGATGCGCCGGAGCAAGAACAACGACTTCGTCCGGGTCGAGCGTCCGGATCATTCCCCAGTAGTACGACTGAGCGCCGCCGATACGCGGTGGAAAATCGTTGGTGATGAAGAGCGAATGCGGCATCTGTCCAACAGCGGGCGCCTCAGGCACGCGGTCCCTCCCCCCTGATGAATTGCGGACGCCTCCGCCGCTGGCGAAGACAATTGATATGGCGGAGGCTACCAGCTTGGCGGGCTCAGGAAAAGCCGACTGGTCCACCGGGGACCGAGAGACCGTGACGCAAGCGACAGCGCTGTGAAAGTGGCGGGGAGTGCGGGAGTTACACCCGCCTGCATGGATTTAGAGTCCGTGCTGATCCTTCCGATCGACCCCCCTCGCCAACGTTAACAAAGAGCATGATAGCGCCTCAGACACGACAGCGACAGCGAACAGACACTGCCGATGCTGCTACCGTGAACAAGACCGACGGCGAGCGAGTGGCGGCATTGTCCCGGGGCCGGATCACCCCACCGCGGGGTCAAAGCGACTCTGCCTGCCTTCGCTGAGAGCACGGACAGTCATCACGGCGACACCCACAGCCAAGGGGTCATGGATGTGACGATCGCCAAGCGCTGCCTGCGCGGGGGCCGTGAAGCCCGAGGGCATGCCGGGCACCGCCGCGTAACACCCGTCGCGCACCCAACCCAGATCAACGAGCCCAGTGACCGGTGTGGCGTCGACCACGAGGCGACAACGGGCCAGTGCCTCGTCCGCTGAGACGCGGGTAAACGGCAAACCCGCCGCTGTCGCCGCACGAGCGCGTTCGTGGTCAGGCTCGACGGCCAAGACGGCTGCACCAAGCCCATCGAGGCAGCGCACGGCGGCGCGACCGACGGGGCCCAGTCCAAATACAGCCACGCCGCAGCCCCGTACGCCATCACTGGCAGCATCCAGCGCATGACAAAAACCGTCGGCCGTGGCTGGATCATCGTCCACGGCGACTCCGGTGCGCAGATTGAGCGCCACAAAGCGATAGTCATCGGCGACGAAAACGACTTCGGCGCCACTGTCGGCAGCGTACTGAAAGCCGCGCACATCTGGCTGCGGCGCGACCTCCACCGGGCATCCCAGGTGCCCGACAATCGCCGCCACACAACTCGCGAAGCCGGGGATGAACCCCAACCCGGCAGAGATCGGTACCACGGTCATCCGCGTGGCGGCAAGGCGCTGGCGATCCACGGCCGTGGCGCCGCCGGCGGCCCGCTGCGCCAGAGCAAGAAGATCGAGACCGGCAACACGCTCAAGCTGAGCCTCGAAGCGCCGCAGATCAGAGGTCAGACCACGCACATCAGCTTCGGTCAATCTGGTCACGCCACGTCCTCTCTGTTCGCACCGTGGGTAGCCTGCCCATCGCTCGCTCTGGCGATAGCCCTATGTCTCAGGTTGAAGTTTAAGACTAAACTCGTCGGCGATCGTCAGCACTACTTCCGCTGCCTTGCGCCGAGCTGTCGCCAGGTCGGCTGCCACGTTGATCGTCGTTGCCACCCAATTCTGCAAGCCCGGCGCATAGTCGGTGAGACAATCGTCAGCGCCTGCAAAACCTGGCCACCACGAGAGCGGCCTGGCGGCGGCGACAGCGTGTTCGCCAAGCACATCGAGGCGACCAGCGGCAGCCTGCAAGTGTTGATAAACGACCGCCTGCCGCGGCGTCCGGTCGGCCACCGGCAAACCATCGCCAGCAAATGCCTCGACCAGCATCTGCACGATATTGATGCCGCTGCTGTGCAGAACAACCGTCGGCGTCTGGCTAGGCAAGCGCGCGTCGATCTCGATCACCTTAGGCTCACTGCCGTGCACCATCACTTCGACATCCATGACGCCGTCAAGCTGAACCGCGGCGGCCAACTCCCGCGTCGCTGCCTCAAACGCAGCCAGCAGCTCAGGATCGCCGACAACCGGAGCGGTCACGCGTTTGCAGTCATAAAAGTGATCGAACTCGAGGCCCGTAACCTGCAGAACTTCGCTGCGTCCACCGTGAGCAACGACTTCGAGTGAGAGAGACGGGCCGGCGACGTACTCCTCGACAACCACCGCGAAACCCTGGCCGGCAAGTGCAGCCCGCGCGGCAGCGAGCTGTTGCGCGTCGTGCACGACGCGCACGCCCTCGCTGCCGCTCGCCGTGCTCGGTTTGACCACTGCGGGGAGGCCGCAGTCCGGCCACGGCAGTGGCCTGGGCACGCCGAGACGAGCAAACAGCCGATTCGAGGCGAGCTTGGAAGACGTGATCCCATAAGCAGCCGGATCGAACAGGAACGGGATGCCCCAACGGGGCAGTCTCTGTGCCAGCCATGCCAAGGCCTGCTCGTCCTCACAAGCTGGCAACACGGCGTCGCATGTCATGAGCACGGTCTTCGTCCACTCTTCGTCGGCGGTCACATCGAAAATGTGCTGCACATCGGCAAGACCGCCGGCGGGCGCGCCTGGCCAGCGGTCGATCAGCACTGTCTCATAGCCAGCCTTGGCAGCCAGGTAGACAGCCTCAACTCCTTGTAACTTGCCACCGATAATGGCCAGCCTCACGTCTCTGCCTCTTTTGCACGAGCGCCGGCGACCGTACTCACCGACACGTCAGTCGTCATGAGTCCAGAGGCCGGGCGAGCACCAGCAGCTGACCTGCCACCAGACCCTGGGCCGTCGGCCCGCATCTGTTCAAGCCACTGTCGATATTCGTCGTTCGTACTCTGTCGCAATCCCAATGCCGCCAGATGGCGACGCACTTCGGCCACCGTGCGCAGACCGGCATCGATATCGAGTTCGCTCTGCCCGACGCCAGCGAGCCCGACCGTCGGCGGGACTATCGACGTGACCACGTTAGCGCCGGCGTTAAGACGATCGTCCAGACCGGCGATACCGTCGATATCCAGCGAGGCCGGGATCAGACGATCGGGCATCAGCAGGCGCAAGGCCGCGATGACAAGCAGCTCATCGAAGGTGCGTGGCAAGGGACGGCTGGCCAGCGGCGTACCCTCCTGCGGCACCAGCCCCATGACACGCACCTGCTGCGCCTCTTCGTCGTGCATGGCCAGAAGAGATGTCGCCCGGTCGGTAAGTGACTCACCGACGCCAATGAGCATGCCGTCTTCGACCAGAAGTCCGCTGGCACGTGCGTCGGCCCGCGCGGCAACGCGGGCGGCAAACGGTTGATCAACACGCAGCGTGTCGTAGAGAGCCTGATTGTGCGTCTCCTGGTAGAGCGCATACCAGTCGGCGCCGGCGGCACGCAACCGCGCCAAGCCCGTTGGAGACACGACGCCCGGCGAGATCATCACTGGCAGCGGCACGGCAGCGCGAACGGCGCTGACCAGATCAGCCAGCGCCGCAAACTGACCGTCAGCGTGAAAGACCGGATCCTCGCCCAGGGTGAGGTCGAGTAAGTTGACGCCCGAGTCAGCCAGATCACGGCAGATCGCAACGACCTCATCTGGAGTCTTGCGATAGCGTGGACTGGCGGCGTTACCGGCGCGATAGAAGCAGAAAGTGCAACCGTTGCGGCAGTAGGTTGAAAAGTAGACGAAGCCGTAGAGGACAATGCGTTCGCCGAAATGTCGCTCTCGCAGCTCGCGGGCGGCGGCAAACAGAGGCTCCGCCGATTCCCGGTCTGGGAGAGCAAGCAGCGTTTCGAGATCGCTGCGGCCAAGAGAGTCGCCCTTGACGGCGATGTCGCACAAGTGCTGAATCTCGGCGCTGGTCGATGTTTTCATTGGCGCCCCAGTGTCGTGCTTGGCGCGAGGCTCGCGCAGTAGTTAGTCAGTTAACTTTAGTCGCTGACGCGGCATCACGCTAGCCTGCCGCTCTGCCGGCGCCGGAGCAACCCTACGTCACGCCGGCAGCGCCGCCGGTAATGCGACGAGGGGCGGGCGCCTCACGGCACCCGCCCCCACGAACGCTCTTCTCAACCCGGCAGCCCGGCAGGGCTGATCATCCGCCGGAGATCGGCGGCACCACCATGATTTTGTCGCCATCACTGACCGGCGTGTCGAGTCCCTGCCCGTGACGCACGTTAAGCCCGTTGACGAATACGCCCACCCAGAGCGTACCGTCATCGGCAAACACACGCGGCTTAAGGCGCGGCAATAACGTCATCGCCGCATCGAGAACCTCGCCAACCGTAGCGCCCTCGCATTCGATATCACGTTGGGGATCTGGATACGTGACTCCGGCCGGCAGCCTCAGAAACGCTTTGGCCACGTCACGCCACCGTGAGCGACTTGTCGGCCTTATCGACTTTCAGATCGACCGCCAGAACGTACTTGTTCTGACAGAACGTGATGCACTGCGGATCACCTCCGCAGAGGTCACACTTGAATGCCTTGTTCGTTCCCGGATGCAGATGGATCACATTGTAAGGGCAGGCGGACACGCAGAGCGGTCCTTCGGGGATGTTGATGCAGCCATCACACTTGCTTTCATCGACGACGAGGACAAAGCCGGTCACCGAATCACCGATCTTCTCTTTGCTGGCAAAGTCACCGTGAGGCGTTACCGTGACCTGCTTGGTCACAATGGCGCCTTGCGGACAGGCGTCTTGGCACTTTGCGCAAGCGGTCTGCAGACACGTGTGGCCTTTGATCACGGCCGTGGTTGGATTGACGTCGGCGTAAAGACGAGCCAGCGAGGGCTGAAACCCACCCTCGTGGTAGGCGGAGCAGGCGAGCTCGCACATGTGGCAGCCGGTACAGCTCTTACTGCTTATCATGACGTGAGGCATCTGTTGGTCCCTTCCTTCTACGAGCCGGCCGTCAGAGCCGTACGTCGACGCCGAGTTGCTGGAGCTTCTCTTCGCTGGGCACACCATTCTCGTCCCAGCCACGGAGTCGATAATAGTCGTTCATGGCTGTATGGAACCGCTCGGTACCGATCCTTCTGCCGGCCGAGACACCCTTAGTGAACGGCGTCTCGAGCATCGCCTGCGGGAGAGTATCGTCCTTGGCGGTAAAACCTTCGCGCAGGTTGAAGAGATGGCTCAGGTTCCAGACGCGCTCACCGACGATCTCGAGCTCCTCGGGCGTGACCTCACGCCTCCACAAATGCCTCATGAGCTGCGTCATCTGATCGTAGTCGATCGCCCAGAAGTCACACCAGATACCGCAGAACTTGAAGGCGTAGTGATTCTGAAAATCGACGTTGAACTTGGCCTTGCTCTCATCCAGAGTGTCGGCGGGCATGCTCCCCTCGACCACCTCGACGCCCACAGGAAACGAGCGCATGTGACAGGCGCCGCGGTCACTTGTGGCATAGGCGATGCTCATGCCGAACGAGCCACGTGGATCGTAACCGGGTGCCTCGAGCCCCTTCACCTGCATAGCTAGCTCGGGACAGCCATACTTCGCCGCCAGTGCCTTGCTGCCCAGAGCAAGATCGGCACCAATGCCGGTGCGCGTGGCAATCTGCTCAGGGACCTTCAGGTAGGTGTCGAGTTCGCCAAAGTGCACACCAAAATCGTGAATGCCCTTCTCGGTCATGTCCATCGCCAGACCAAGTACGTTACCAGTAGAAATGGTATCGAGACCGAACTCGTCGCACGATTCGTTGAACTTCATCAGGGCGCCGATATCGCCGACGCCGCAGTTCGAGCCACACAGGGCAATCGTTTCGTACTCGGGACCTTCGCCCTCGACATCGTCGAGATGATGGAAGTTGCGACACGCGAGCGTGCATTGATAACACGCGCGTTTCTTAAGGCGAATCTTCTGGAACGCCTCCGAGTTGATGCCCTCGGCACCTTCAAAGGTGCCTTCGGAGTAGTTGCGTGTCGGCTGGCAACCACCGCCATCGGTCAAGCTGACGAGAATTGGCGTACCCTCTTCGTGCACCCAGTAATTGGCATCGGTGAGAATGTACTCGCTGTCCATACGCTCGATGTCGACGAGAAAGGCAAGGGCGTCGCCAACCGTGACTTTGCCAGTACCAACCACGGCGATCGCCTTGAGATTCTTGGAGCCCATCAACGCGCCGGTGCCGCCGCGCCCGGCCTTGTGGTATTGATCGTTACTCACGCAGGCCCAGGGCAACTTGGACTCGCCGGCGGGGCCAATCGACAGCGATGTCTCATGGGCGTCGAAGTCGGTCCGCAGGGCCGCTTCGAGCGCCGACGTCTTCATGCCGGCGTACGAGCCGGCCGGCACGATCGAGACTTCATCGTCTCTGATCCAGATCATGCTGAGTTCGGCCGCGCAGCCAGTCACGATGATCATGTCGTAGCCGGCAAACTTGAGCACCGAGCCAAACGAGCCGCCGCAGTAGCTGTCGAGAATCGTGCCGCTGGCCGGGCTCTTGCCGCCCAGGACCACGCGCGAGGCGGTACTCACATTGGTGCCAGCGAACGGACCGGTGGCGACAATGAGTGGGTTATCGGGCGACCAGGGATCCATGCCAGGCGTGGTGAGATCCCAGAGGTAACGCAGCATGAGGCCCTTACCGCCTACGTAGAGCTGCGCCCACTCCATGTTCAGCGGCTCGACAGTGGTGGTTCCCGCACTCAAGTCGACCTTGAGTACTCTGCCTTGGTAGAAGTCCAATGCGACCTCCCTGGTCACGTGGCGGGCGAATCGTGCTCGCTGGCTTGCCGCCTCTAGACGGTAAGCCAGCGAGGAGACATGCTGAGCCCCGTCATTCTAGCCAACCACTCTGAAGCAAACAATAAGGCAGAAACGGACAAGGGAAATGGTTGACTCTAGGCCAATATGGCGCATTGCAGCTGCGTGGTTGCTGGTCTCAAGCGTGCATTAAACGGGCAATCGCCGCCGCCATCTGCTGCGTGCCAGCGCTGCCGCCAAGGTCGCGAGTCACGTCATTGCCAGCGGCGATGACGGCAGCGATGGCAGCATGCATACGCCGCGCCGCGTCAATCTCGCCGAGGTGATCAAGCATGAGCACGCCGCTCAACAGCAGGGCTGTCGGGTTCACCCTGTCTTGGCCAGCGATATCGGGGCCGGCGCCGTGAACCGGCTCAAACACGCAGGCAGCGGTGCCGAAGTTGGCCCCAGGGGCAACGCCCGGCCCACCGATCATGCCCGCCACCAGGTCACTGACAATGTCGCCGTACAGGTTGGGGAGCACGAGCACATCAAACTGTTCCGGCCGCAGAACGAGCTGCTGGCAGCAGTTATCGACGATCACGTCATCGAAGACGATGTCGGGGTACGCGGCGGCGACCTCGCCGGCAACACGCAGGAACAGGCCATCGGTGCACTTCAGGATGTTGGCCTTGTGCACGGCCGTCACCTTGCGGCGGCCGTGCCGGCGCGCGTACTCAAAGGCGAAGCGCACGATGCGCTCAGTGCCCTTGCGAGTGATGATCTTGATGCTTTCGGCGGCATCGTCGCCAACCATGTGCTCGATGCCGGCATAGAGATCTTCGGTATTCTCCCGCACGATCACCAAATCGATGCCGCTGAAGCGGCTGCGTACACCACGAAGCGACTCGGCGGGGCGCAGGCAGGCGTACAGGTCGAGTTCCTTGCGCAGGGCGACGTTGACACTGCGAAAACCGGAACCAACTGGCGTCGTAATTGGTCCTTTGATCGCCACCTTGTTGCGGCGCACCGACTCCAGCACCTGGTCGGGCAGCGGCGTGCCGTACTTCTCAATCGCGCCGGCGCCGGCCTCCTGCCGATCCCATTCGATCGACACGCCGGTCGCGACGATCACCGTCTGCAAGGCTTGCGCCAGCTCCGGCCCAGTTCCATCCCCGGGGATCAGAGTCACAGTATGCGTCATCACTGCTCCTCGCTCGTCGTTCGAATCGCATCGGGCCGCACGCGCAGCCGCGACTCCGTCGGCCCGGTCTGCCCCTGGTACCTGCTCTGCAACCCCGGCGAAGCGTAGGGCCGGTCGGCGGGCGTGGTCATGGTCTCGAACGAAATCTGGGCGATGCGCATGCCCGGATACAGCATGATCGGCACCGTGCCGAGGTTCGACAACTCGAGCGTGATCTGGCCGCCAAATCCGGGGTCAACGTAGCCGGCGGTCGAGTGAATGATCAGGCCGACCCGCCCCAGGCTGCTCTTACCCTCCAGGCGCCCGACAAGGTCGTTCGGTACAGCGACCCATTCCAGCGTGCTGCCCAAGGCGAACTCGCCGGCGTGCAAGACAAACCGATCGCCGGCGGCCACCGTGACGAGTTCCGTCAGACCCGGCTGCTCGGCAGCCAAATCGACAGCATCGTAGCTGTGTCCGGCAAAGACGCGAAAAGCACCAGCCAGCCGCAAGTCAACGCTGGCCGGCTGCACAGCATCGTCGTCGAACGGCTCGATGCGAATCGAGCCGGCCGCCAGCCGCTGGCGCACCGTCCGGTCAGAGAGAATCACCGCCGCTGCCAGCGGCTCAGAGTACGGGTCACAGCCTCAGCCTTCGGGAAGGGCAAAACCACCGTGCTTCTTGAAATGAGCAACGAGACCTCCGTCGCCGAGGATCGTCACCATCACCGGCAGTAGCGGCACGAAGGGGATAACGACACCGGTGGTGAGATCAAGCACCTCACCGGCACTCAGGTCAACGTGCAGTTCGTCCTGGTCGGCGATGCCACTTGTATCGCACTGCAGCACCGGCAAGCCGACGTTGATGGCATTGCGAAAGAAGATGCGGGCAAAGCTCTGAGCCAGCACCGCGCTCACGCCGGCGAGTTTGATGATGCGCGGCGCGTGCTCGCGGCTCGACCCGAGACCGAAGTTGCGGCCGCCGACGACGAAGTCGCCGGCGGCCATACCGGCGGCAAACTCTGGCCGCGCGTCTTCGAGCACGTGCTTGGCTAGCTCGGGCATGTTTGTGCGCAGATGGAAGAGCCGCCCCGGCGCGATGTGATCGGTACTGATGTCGTCACCGAACGTCCAGGCGCGGCCGCGCAGCGAGACGGCCGCGCTCATGCCTTGTCGGACTCGGCGATCGTCACGGTGTTCATCCTCAGGCCCGGCTCGCGGGCACGCATCGGGTCGCGCTCTGGAATCGCGTGGACCACGTCCATGCCCTCGATCACACGCCCGAATACGGTGTGATGGTCGTCCAGATGCGGCGTCGCCACATGGGTGATGAAGAACTGCGAGCCGTTGGTGCCAGGACCGGCGTTGGCCATACTCAGCACTCCGGGTCGATCGTGTCGCAGCTCAGGATGAAATTCATCGGCAAAACGGTAACCGGGACCGCCACTGCCACTGCCGGTAGGATCGCCACCTTGAACCATGAAGCCGCGGATGACACGATGAAAAGTGACGCCATCGTAAAACCCATCCCGAGCGAGAAAGACGAAGTTGTTGACCGTCACCGGCGCCTTGTCGGCGAACAGCTCAATGACGATGTCACCGAGGTCGGTGCTGACGGTGGCCGTGTACGTCTTGGCCGGGTCGATAACCATCGATGGGGCGGTGGAATAGCTCTTAGCCATCAAGTGACTCCTTCTTGACGTCGCTCAGAAGAGCGAACGGGGATCGACAAGTTCGCCGGCGACGGCGGCCGCTGCGGCTGTCGCCGGCGAGGCGAGGTAGATAAAGGCCTGAGGATTGCCCATGCGGCCGCGGAAGTTGCGATTGGCGGTGCTGACACAGACCTCACCGTCGGCGAGGACGCCTTCGTGCACACCAACGCAGGCACCGCAGCCAGGGTTCGTGATCACCGCGCCGGCGTCCCAGAAAACATCGAAGAGACCTTCGCCGGCGGCGGCCCTGGCCACTGCTTGCGACGCCGGTGTAACGATCAGGCGCGTGTGTGCCGCGCGGTGGTGGCCGCGCAGCACCTCGGCCGCCGCTCGCAAGTCCTCCAGGCGGCCGTTTGTACAGGTGCCGATGAGCACTTGGTCAACACGCGTGCCCGCTTTCTCGGCCGCGGCAGCGGTCGTGTCGACCGCGTGTGGCACGGCGACCGTGGGCACGATCGCCGTCAGGTCGAACGAGAACGTGCGCTCGTACGTTGCGCCAGCATCGGCTGCCAGCGAGCGCCAGTCGGCCTCACGACCCTGCGCCCGCAGGTAGGCACGCGTCACCTCGTCACTGGCGAACAAGCCGGCTTTAGCACCAGCTTCAACAGCCATGTTGGCCAGCGTCAGGCGCTCGTGCAGCGGCAGCGCCGCCACGGCACTGCCGGCGAACTCGAGCGCCTCATACGTCGCTCCGTCGGCTCCCAGCTTGCCCACGACGGTCAACATAAGATCCTTGGCCGACACACCAGGCGCAAACGCACCGGACAGATCAATACGCACAGACTCCGGCACACGCAACCACGTCTGGCCGCTGGCCATGCCAACCGCAACATCGGTGCTGCCCATACCGGTCGCGAACGCTCCCAGCGCCCCAGCCGTGCACGTGTGCGAATCGGCGCCGATGATCAGATCGCCCGGCTTGGCGTATGTCTCGCTGACGCGCTGATGGCAAATACCCATCTCGATGTCGCTCAGCGTCGCACCAGACTCGGTGCAGAAGGCACGGATAGTCGTCTGCGCATCAGCCAGTTCGCTGCGCGGCGCTGGAGCAGCATGGTCGATGAAAAAAACAGCCGTCGGTGCTTTGACGCGAGTTACGCCCAGTTCGTGGATCTGTTCGATCGCCAGTGGTCCAGTCCCATCCTGAGCAATCACGACGTCAACGTCGGCGACGACAATCTGCCCGGGGACGACGGCCTCAAGACCGGCGTGAGCGGCAATGATCTGCTCGGCAAGCGTTAGCGACATACGTGACTCCACAATCGTGCCCCGATCAGCCGCAGCCTTCGCCGGCCGCCCCATCCGCAGTGACAGCAACCGGCACCTGATCGCCGAGACGAGCAAGATAGTCCTGGTAGATGTACATGAGTTCTTTGTCGAAGAGAGCACGCTTGAGTTCAACCGCCGTGGCCCGCACCATCGCCAGAACGGCGTCGCAGTCGGCTTGACTCAGCTCGAGGCCGAACTCCTGGAATTTGCGGTACACGGCCCGCGAGCCGCTGTGTTTGCCGACCACGATCTGGCGCTCAAGACCGACATCTTCGGGTGCGAACGCTTCGTAGTTGAGCGGATTCTTGATCACGCCGTCGGCGTGAATACCGCTCTCATGAGCAAAGACGTTGGTGCCGACGATGGACTTCCAGGCGGGGATGGTCCGTGATGAGGCGGCAGCGACGTACTCGCTGAGCTCCCTAAAGCGGCTCGTGTTGAGCCCCACATCGACCTTGCCGATGTATTTGAGCGCCATGACGACCTCTTCCAGAGCGGCGTTGCCGGCCCGCTCGCCAAGCCCGTTCACGGTCGTATTCACGTACGTTGCGCCAGCCTTGATACCTGCCAGAGCGTTTGCCGTTGCCATGCCAAAATCGTCGTGGGTGTGCATCTCGATC
>JBKQWK010000066.1:0-13874 GCA_052139595.1 Thermoleophilia bacterium
TAGCGATCGAAGCTGCGCGCCCCGAGTTCGTTCATGATCATGACTTCACTGACACCCGTCTCCGGCAGTCCGCGCAGATCGATGACGACACGAACTCGACCTTCGGCAGCGCGCACGTCGTAGGCTACCGTCACCGTGGCGCAGGTCTCGGTTTCCTCGAAAATCGTCGCCCAGCCAAAGCGGCGCCGCAGCGTGTTGGATGTCGCCGTCAGAAGACTGCGCAGCAGCGGCAAGCGGCGATGGAGCGCCGCTAACGCGTCTCTGGCCGCGTAGAAGGGTGCCGACGTTGGACTGCCGCCGCCAGGGCGCGCGAGGCGCTCGACGAGGTTCATTTCATAGGTCGCCGTCACCCCCCAGTCGCCACGTTCGTGACTCTCCGCAAGATGTATGCCGCCCGGGAAAATGGTCCGCGGCCCGCGCTTGAGGATGGGGACCCCGAAGCCGACCGCCTTCTCGACCAGATCCTGCCCCTCGCGCACGAGCAGGAGCCCCTTCGCCAAGCGGGCGCTCGACCGGCCGTCAGCGCAGAGCGGCTGGTCCGTGATCGCCAGCGAAAAATCAGCGAACAGCGGGGTACTCAGGTGCACGGTGCAAGACCCTCGGCCGCAACCACCGGGCTCCTCCGCAAACACGTGACGACGATCCACCATCCCGTGGCCTGCCAGCCGAGCACGAGCACGGCCCTGACGGCCAGCGTGACCTCGGCATACGGTGCGAGCGCGGCCAGCGACCTCACCATGGCTCCCGGAAAGGCGACGAAGAGCATCCCCAGCGGCGTGTAGTTAAACACCGTAAAGAGCAGAGGAAGGACCCAGATCGCGGTGAGAGCGCGCCGGTCGAGGCCGGTCAGCGAGGTCAGAATCACCAACAGCGGGAGCAGAAGGACGACGTTCGGCTCGGCCAGCCAGGTGCGAGTGAGGAAGAAGACCAGCACGAAGGCGGTACTCTTCTTGACCAGATCGTCGAAGTCGCCAACACCGTCTCGCAAAGCGAAGATGGCCGCGGCAAGCGCCGGGATCCACACCAGACCGAAGAGCCACCAGCGCCCGGGCAACTGTAGCGGCCCTCCTGCCAGCCTGACGACCGTCATCAGCGACATTGTCCCGGCCATGGAAACCTGGGCATTCCAGTGGCGCAAGACCGGCCCCAGGCTCCAGCCGAAAACGAAAAATGGCAGCAGGTAGAACACGACCACCCCGGTTACGAAGACGGCCGCGAACCGCGCCGCCTGGCGCCGGGACCGGCCCCAGATGTACACCAGTGCGACCAGCGCGACAGGCGCAGCAATCGGCTTGAAGCAACAAGCAAGAGCAAGCAGGGCGGCTGAGGCGTCGCGGCGCTGCGCAGCGAGGAGCACGAGCGCCGCCAGGGCAACAACGGTGACAATCGCGTCGATCTGGCCCCAGACGGTGCCAAAGTAGAGCAGAGCCGGATTGACGAGCAGAAAGACCCAGGCCTGACGCGACACCTCAGGTTGGGCGCCCCGGTTCTGGAGAATCGCCGCGACCAGGTAGGCCAGCCCGACGTTAGCCGCGATCACGGGAAGTTTCATCGCCAGGTTGTAAACGAAGAGGTTGGGCGTAACCGCGTAGACGGCGCGGTAGAGCAGACCCAGAATGAGCGGCCAGGGAGGAGGATAGCCCACCGTGGTCATCGCGTTGAAGCTGACGTGATGAAACACGGCGCTAAGATTCTCGGGCACGTAGGGGCTGTGGCCGGTGCCCACCAGGTAGCCGGTGGCCATGAAGATGCGCGTGTCAAAGGAATGCCCGAAAAACGGCGCCACGGCGAGCTGCAAAAGCACGCTCAGGAGCAGAATCCGCCGATCAGGGGTCGCGAATGACTTCCAGGCGCCGGTAACCCAAAGGGCAGTACCCGGCGCCGGTAGCCTGGTGGCCTCTACCGCAAGAAGAGGCTCATGAGAGGATCGGCCCGTAGCGTGCAGGCGGTGGTTATCCGTAGACGACGAAGTAGAGAGCCAGGCCCAGTATGGTCCCCAGCATGTAGAGAGCGTAAGAGATGCGCATAAACAACGTGAACTTGCCGAAGCGAAGCGCTTTCGGCAGAAGCTCATTGCCACGCAAGACGACGGAGACGCCGAGGAGCAGGCCGATCGCGCCAACAATGGCGTGGACCGTTATCAGCACATACTTGCCCTGGTTAAGGTCAGCGGGGATCACGGGGGCGACGTACAGCGCGAAAAATCGGATCATCCAGACAGCCACGGGAATCGTATTCAGGCACACGGCAGCCGTCTGCACCCAGCGATGTGCCTCAAACTTCTTGCCCACCGCCAGGCGCCAACCAACCGTCAACAGTACCGCGGCCAGCAGCATGATGATCAGCGAAACATCGGAGCCAACGCTGCCGCGTGTGCCCAGAAATCCGCGGCCTTGGAGAAACGCAAACACGAGCTACCTCCCCCATTCGTGATGAAACAGACCGCGAGAGAAAGTGCCAGGTCATGGTGTCGGCAGTCGACGGTCTAAATCGTGACAAGCTCTTTCCCCATCGTGCCGCAAACAATTCAGCAATATCAGCTGAGCTTCGGCCCGTCAAGTGAGCCTTTCCGTTGTGCAGTCGCGGCCAGTGAACCAATCCGCCTGCCTTGCCGGGCAGAGCAACGCTGACCCGACCATGGTGGCACCACCACGCGTGCGGTAATATCAGTGTTCATTCCTTACCGTGGAGGTGCGCAGGTGTGCGATGTTGCTCAGGAGGTGCCGCCCAACGCGGAAACGCTGTGCGGCCTCGCTGCCGAGCCGGACCTCGCCGCTCCGGCCCTGTACATCAACCGTGAGCTGAGCCTGCTCAAGTTTCAGGCGCGCGTGCTCGAAGAGGCGCGCGACCCGCGCAACCCACTGCTCGAACGGGTCAAGTTTCTCGGCATTCTCGGCTCAAACCTGGGCGAATTTTTCATGGTCCGTATTGCTGGCCTCAAACAGCAGGTCGAGGCCGGCATCAGCGAACCATCGGCCGACGGCATGACGCCGGCCGAGCAGCTCGATGCCGCCCGGGTCGAAGCCTTTCGCCTCATGCAGGAGAGTCGACAGACATTCGCCGAACTCGTGCCGGAGCTCTGTCAAGCCGGCGTCAACATCCTCGCCTACGACGAGCTGAACCGCCAGCAGCAACGGAGCGCCGACGAGTACTTCGCCAAGACTGTCTTCCCCGTCCTGACGCCACTCGCCTTCGACCCCGGGCGACCGTTTCCGCACATCAGCAACCTGAGTCTCAATCTGGCGGTGCTGCTGCGCGACGCCAGCGGCAACGAGCTGTTTGCGCGCGTCAAAGTGCCCAACGCGCTGCCACGGCTGGTGCAGCTGCCGGCCGGGCCATCGGCGTCGCGCCCGGCAGCGCGCGAGCTTTCGTTCGTCTGGCTTGAACAGCTCATCGCCGCGCACCTCGACAAGCTCTTCCCCGGCCTCGAGATCGTCGAGTCACACCCGTTTCGCGTAACCCGCGACGCTGAGATGACGATCCAAGAACTCGAAGCCGACGATCTGCTGGAGACGATCGAACAGGGCGTGCGCCGGCGACGCTTCGGCTCCGTCGTGCGCGTAACGATCGACAACAGCATGCCGGACCGCATCCGCGCCATTCTCATCGAGAATCTCGCCCTCGATCCTCACGATATTCTCACCGTCGATCCGCCACTGGGCATGAGCGGTCTCTGGGGTTTCTACGGCGTCGACCGGCCTGACCTCAAAGACGCGCCGTTCGTGCCGTTCATGCCGGCGGTTTTGGGCGAGAGCGAAGATCGCGACATCTTCGCCGCCATTCGTGAGCACGACATCCTCCTGCACCATCCCTACGACTCGTTCGAACCGGTCGTGCAGTTTCTTCAGCAGGCGGCCAGCGACCCAGACGTGCTGGCGATCAAAATGACGCTCTACCGTGTCGGCCGCAACTCGCCGGTCGTACAAGCCCTGCTCGACGCGGCCGCCAACGGCAAAGAGGTGGCCGTCCTGTGTGAACTCAAGGCGCGCTTCGACGAAGAGAGCAACATCGAGTGGGCGCGGGCCCTCGAACGCGAAGGGGTGCACACCGTCTACGGCCTGCTCGGTCTCAAGACGCACTCCAAGATTGCCCTCGTCGTGCGTCGCGAAGGGGACGGCATCCGCCGTTATCTGCACCTTGGCACCGGCAACTACAACGTCGTCACCGCCCTGCAGTACACCGACCTTGGTCTGCTCACCTGTGATGAACAGATGGGTGCCGACGCCAGCGCGGTGTTCAACTACCTCACGGGCTACTCCAGTGACGACGTTTACAATCGCTTTCTGGTGGCTCCCCTGACCTTGCGCAACGACCTCGAAGAACTCATATGCCGCGAGACGGACCACGCCCGCGACGGCCGCGGCGGACGACTCATCTTCAAGATGAACTCGCTCGTCGATCGGCGCATGATTCGTCTTCTGTACGCCGCTTCGCGGGCCGGTGTCGAGATCGATCTCCTGGTGCGCGGCATGTGCTGCCTGCGCCCGGGGGTGCCCGGCGTGAGCGAGAACATTCGTGTCACCAGCATTGTCGGCCGCTTTCTCGAACACAGCCGTATTTACTACTTCGCCAATGGCGGAGAGCCGACCGTGCTCCTGGGCAGCGCCGACCTCATGCCACGCAACCTCGACCGACGCGTCGAGATCCTCTTCCCCGTACAGGATCCGGCGCTGATCGCCAGGCTCCGTGACGAAATCCTCGCCACCTGTCTGGCCGACAACGTCAAAGCGCGTCGTATGCTGCCTTCAGGTGAGTACGAACGCCGTGAGCCACGTGCCGGTGAAGAACTGATCGACAGCCAGGTGTGGTTTCTCGCTCGCCGAGCCCTGACCAGCAAGCGCAACGTCACAACCATGGAGGCACAGTGAGGCTCTACTTCCTGCGACATGGCCAAGCCGAATCGCGCAGTTCATGGGTTGGCGACGACGACCAGAGACCGCTCACCAGCGCCGGCCGCAAGAGCCTGCAGCGCGAGGCACACGCGCTGGCCGACCTGGGCCTCGACGTCGAGCTTGACCTGATGATCACCAGCCCGCTGGCGCGCGCCCGCGCGACCGCCGAGATCGTCGCCGACGAACTCAGCCTGCGCGATCGCCTCATCGTCGACGAGCGCCTGGCGCATGGCTTCGAAGCCGAGCAGCTGGCGGCGATCGCCGCTGAGCACGCTGAAGCGGCGGCGCTCCTGCTGGTCGGGCACGAGCCCGATTTCAGCGCCACAATTGCGGCGCTGGTCGGCGGTGGATCGCTAGCACTGAAGAAGGGCGGCCTGGCCCGCGTCGACACACCCGACGCCTCCTTGGCCGATGCCGTCCTCGTCTGGCTTCTGCCACCGCGAACACTGGGAGCATGATGGAGGTCGAAGCCAAGTTTGCCGTCGGTGACCAGTCCATACTCGACCGCCTGGGCACGGCCGACGAGCTGGCCGGCTACCAACTCGACGAAGGTGAAATCGTCGAGCAAGCCGACACGTACCTCGATACCGCCGCCGACAGCATCGCTGGCGGCGGTTACTACTGTCGACGGCGCGAGACCAGCCGCGGCGTCATGATGACGCTCAAGAGCCTGGCCGACTGGTCGGAGGAGACAAAGGCTCTCAGCGCGACGAGCCGCGAGCGCACCAGTCCCGACGACGCCGCCAGTGGCCAGGCACCAGACGACACTGAAGCTCACCTTGTGGCGGGCGCCGTGCGCAGGCGCAGAGAGGTGGAGGTGGAGATAGCGTCCGGCGCAAACGGCAGAGAAGGAGCCGATAGCACAAAAGGTGGTGCTATGCCGGCCAGCGAAACGCCGGCCGACTGGCCCGCTGGCCCGGCTCGCGATCTGGTGCTCGGCCTGACCGGCGGTGCGCCGCTCGAACCGCTGTTTGAGTTACGCCAGACGCGTCGACTGCGTCCGCTGCGGCGTAGCCACCAGCTCATCGCCGAGCTCAGTCTGGATCGCGTCACCGTGCTCACCGCTGCCGGTGCGAAGCACTTCTCGGAAGTCGAGGTGGAGCTGCGGCCGGACGGCGGCGAGCAGGATCTCGTTGCCCTCGCCGCCGCGCTGCGCAACGAGTGGCACCTGCAGCCTCAACCATTGGCGAAGTACGCGCGGGCACTGGCTCTCATCGGTCGCCGCCGCGGGGCCGTTACGCTCACACCAGACGACGCTCGCCGGTGCGCAATACTCGCCCAGCGCGACGACGGCTACGGCCGTCGCGCCCTTGCCTTGCTGGCCGTACACCACGGCAAGTCGCAGCGCCAAGCCGCTGCTGAATCCGGCATCTCCGAGCGGCGGGTGCGCTTCTGGGCCACCAAGTACCGCCGCGTCGGCATGACGGTCTTCCCAACCCGGCTCAGAACCGGCACCGCCGGCAGAGCCGAAAACACGGCAGCGACGCACGACGTGCGCACGGCAGCAGATAGCGGAGCGGCGCAACGGTTGCACCCCGCCACCGACGTTGCCGCCGCGCCCGGCAAGATCGCGGCGGCAGACGGCGGAGCCGCCGGGCCAGCCGGGTCAATCAAAGCCGGCCGGCCGATCAAGGCGGCAGGGCCGACCAAGGCCGGCGGCGCCGTCCGAGCGGCCATCACGGCTGCTCTGGTTGCCGCGACCAGCAAACAACCGGGTACGCTCCCTGCGACCGCTGCCTCCGCCACAACTGCTGCGGCCGCCTTCGCCACGTCGTCTGCTGCCACCCCCATCGCGCCGGCTGCGAGCGGCCCTGCTTTTGCACCACCCTGGGCCGCGACTACCGCCGCCGACGGGCACGAACTCACCGCTGACGACACTATGGCGGCCGCAGCTGTGCGGGTGCTGGCGGAACACTTCGCTCACATGCTCGACCACGAGGATGGCACGCGCGCCGACGAGGACCCCGAACACCTGCACGATATGCGCGTGGCAACGCGGCGCCAGCGGGCGGCCCTGCGCGTCTTTGCCGCCAGTCTCGATCAGGAGGTCATGCGCCCGCATAAGAAGGCGCTCCGCCGCACCGGCCGTGCACTCGGCGCCGTACGTGACCTTGACGTGTTTCTCATCAAGACGCAGCGCTATCTTGAGACACTGCCGGCCGCACGCAGCGACGACCTCGAGCCACTTCTCGCCGCCTGGCGTGCAGAACGTGCCCACGCCCGCCGACGCTTGCTGACACACCTTGACAGCCAGGGTTTCGCCCGTTTCAAGAGCCGTTTCGCCGCCGCGCTCGCCGAGCCGGATCGCTTGACCGTGGCTCTGCCCGGCGAGCGCAGCGAACCGGTGCCACAACGCTTGCAACATGTCCTGCCGGCGGTCCTCTTCGAGCGCGCCGCCACGGTCTGGGCATTCGCCGACGTCCTCGGCAGTGAGCACGTCCCCCTCTGGCGTTACCACCAGCTGCGCAAAGCCAGCAAAGGCCTGCGCTACACGCTCGAGTTCTTCGCCGACGTGCTCGGACCGGGTGCCAGACCGCTGATCAAGGACGTAAAGCGGCTGCAGGACCACCTCGGCGACCTGCAGGACGCTGTCGTCTGCAGCGATGTCATACGTACCTTTCTTGTCTGGGGCACCTGGCAACGCCCGGATGATCTGCGCGAGACTGTCGATGAGATGATTGTCGCTCCCGGCGTGGCTGCGTACCTGGCGGCGCGACAAGCTGAGATGATAGATCTGGTGCGCACCTTCCCGCCTGTGTGGGCAGCGGTGAGTGGCGGCGATTTCAGGCGCCGGCTGGCGGAGCTGGTGGCGACTCTCGAAGAGCGATGACCAGTTTGCGGCCGAGTGCCTTTTCGATCGCTCGCTGACGATTGCCCATACCCCACAGCTCGAGCTGCACGTTACCCGCGGACTCGATGCCAATCTCAAGCGTCCGCTGGCCCAGGTCGCGCACGTGTACGTGCGCGACGGCGGCGGCGTGACTGCGGTCGAGGCGTTCGGCCAGGCGCAGGATGACGCTGAGCAGCCGAACCACCGTCTTGTCCGCGTCGTCGAGCGCCGCGAAACCGGCGTGACGCGTCGTAGCTAGCGCCTTGCGATGAAACAGAGCGCTGGCCGCCATCACAGCGATCTCATCTTCTGAAAAACCAAGCAGATCGGCATTACGAATCAGATAATAGGTGTGCAAATGATGGTTGCCGTACGACAGAAAGGTGCCAACGTCATGCAGACAGGCGGCGTAGCCGAGAAGCTCGCGGGCCTGAGCACCGAGGTCGTGCACGCCAACGGCAGCCAACCCGTCGAAGAGCTCCCAGGCAAGCGACTGCACGTGACGCGCATGGCGCTCATCGACGGCGCACTTGCGCATCAACTGCAGCACGCTCCGCTCACGCACGCTGAGCCCGCGCACCAGCTGCCCCTGTCCCGATCGCTCCAGGTAGTCCATGAGCATGCCCTCGCGCAAGCCACAGTCAACCAGGGCTGTAATCTCGTCGATGCCAAGTTCACTCAGGAGCGTTTCCAGGATTGCGCCGCCGGCAACGATGATGTCGGCGCGGTCGGGACTCATGCCGGGCACGCTACCCCGCTCCGCCAGCGGCAAGGAGCGGAGCATTTTGACTACCTTCTTGACGTCGCTGCGACTGATCGTTTCGTCACGCTGCGGCTCGCGTCCGTAGATGGTCCGCGCGACGACCGACGCCAAAGCGCGCACCGTGCCCGAGGTGCCGTAGGCGACGTCGACGTGGAACTGCTTCACCGCCTGGGTGCAGTGCACCGAGGCGCCACGCACCCGCTGCTGCAAGGCCTGATACTCGGCGCCGCGTAGCGGCCCGGCGCCGGCAACTAGCGCCAGTTCATCGCTGAGACGAATAGCGCCCAGACTGAGCGAATCAAGGTAGAGCTCCCAGCGCGCGTCACCGACGATGACCTCGGTACTGCCGCCGCCAATATCGATGACCAGGGCTCGCTGCTCGCCGCTCAGATGCACGCGGCTGAGCACGCCGAGATAAATGAGACGCGCTTCTTCGTGGCCACTGATGACATGCACATCGAGGCCAGCGTCGTCATGGAGACGGCGCAGAAACAGCGCCTGGTTACGCGCCTCACGCGTCGCCGACGTAGCCACAGCGACGATCTCGGCAGCGCCGTTGGCGTGCGAAAATTCGACCAAGCTGCGGCAGACGGCAACGGCACGTTCGATCGCCGCCGGGCGAAGCAACTTGTCGGCGAACTCGCCCTCACCCAGGCGGAGCGGCTCACGACGTACCGAAATGACGCTGTATGACTGGTTCATCGCGATGCGCACGAGCATCAGCCGGGCGGCGTTGGTGCCAATATCGATCAGCCCGACCACGCGACCCTCACCAGTACCGACAGCAGCTGACAGCACGCGAGGCGAGGGTTCGTCCATGGCAACGATGATACCACCCGCGTACAATGTCACCGCGAGCGCCGGCGCCACCGGCGATGGGCAGCAGGGAGACAGGCATGGCCAAGGAAAAGATCGGCCTCAGAGACTACGAGCGCGAGCTGGCCAAACTGCAGCTCGAGCTGGTGAAGCTGCAGGAGTGGGTCAGGCACGAAGGGCTGCGGGTGGCGGTGATCTTCGAAGGCCGTGACGCGGCCGGCAAAGACGGCACCATCAAGCGCATTACCGAGTGCCTCAATCCCCGCGTTGTGCGCGTTGCCGCCCTGCCCACGCCGACCGAACGCGAAAAGAGCGAGTGGTACTTTCAGCGCTACGTGGCGCGCCTGCCGGCAGCCGGCGAAATCGTCCTCTTCGACCGCAGCTGGTACAACCGCGCCGGCGTCGAGCGCGTCCTCGGCTTCTGCAGCGAGGACGACGTACAGGAGTTCTTCCGCTCCTGCCCGGAGTTCGAGCGCATGCTTATCCGTAGCGGTATCACTCTCATAAAGTACTGGTTCTCCGTCAGCGACGAAGAGCAGGAGCGGCGTTTCCAGGATCGTCTCGACGACCCCATGAAGCGCTGGAAGTTCAGCGCCATGGATCTCGAATCACGCGACAAATGGGAAGATTACTCGCGCGCCAAAGACGACATGTTCGCCCACACCGACACCAAGCAGTCGCCCTGGTACGTGGTTGAGGCTGACGACAAGAAGCGCGCTCGCCTCAACTGCATCAGCCACCTGCTCAGCATGATCGCCTATGAGGATGTGCTGCCCAAGCCGATGAAGTTGCCGCCACGACGGCCGAGCAAGGGTTACGTGCGCCCGCCCATGGACGAGCAGACGTTCGTGCCGGCGAAGTACTAGACAGCTGCCCCTGCAAGACGATCCCGGACGCACCCTGCGCAACCGATGAGGCTGCCGTTCAGTGCATCTTGTCGTGATCCTTCTGGAATCGTTTCTCGCCCTCTTTCTTGCCGAACTCGGCCAAGTAGGCGTTGTGGATCTCGCACTTCTTGCAGCCCTTGCCACAGCACTTGCTCCACTGCTTGTCGCTGAACTGCTCCCTCAATTTGGCCATCATCACTCCCGATAAGAACAGCCGCCGTGCGCGCCGCAGCGGCGACACCGTCAACGTCACAGATGCCCGGCGCCCAGACGCACCGAAACACCGTCGTAGCCGGCGAATGGGCAGCATGCGCGTGAGCCGCGACGTGCACGTGAGCTGTGACATCTGCGTGAACAGCGACGTCGACGTGAGTGCCGATCACGGCGACGCACGCCTGTCCGCGGCCAGCGACTGGAGGCCTAGAGAACCGCACTCGGGCAGAGATCGCGCAGCGGGCAGCGACCGCATTCGGGCCGGCGCGCGTGACAGATGCGCCGGCCGTGGCTGACGAAGTTCACGTGCACAGCATAGACATTGTTGGTCCCGGCCAGCTCGGTCAACAGCCGGTGCGATTGACCCACGGTTACGGAGAAAGGCAGGAGACCCAGGCGCCGGGCAACGCGAAAGACGTGTGTGTCGACCGGCATCGTCGGTCGCCCTAGAGCGAACATGAGCACGCAAGCAGCCGTCTTGGGCCCCACGCCGGGCATCTCCTGTAAGTACTCCAGTGCGTCACCATCGTCCATAGTGCTCAGCTCGCTCAAGTCCGGCTCACCGCTACGCGCTGACAACACAGCCAGAACCTGCTGAATGCGCGGCGCTTTGGTGGCCGCCAGGCCGCCGAGACCGATCGCACTGATGACCTCGTCAAGAGGCGCGTCGCGAACCGCACTCCAGGTTGCGAAGCGTGCCTTGAGTTCGGCAAAGGTGCGTTCAGTGTTGACGTCGGCCGTGTTCTGCGAAAGCACAGTGTAAATAAGCTCGTCGACAGGCGCGAAGCGCGGCGACCAGACAGGACGACCGTAGTAGTCGTCCAGTCGCCGTATTATCGCGAGCAGGCGGCGACGGACGATGCTCACAGTCTGGTCAGACACGTTGTGCCACCCCGATCATCACCGTTGCACCCCGCCTTGCTGCCCTCTGTTGCCTGCCATCCACGACAGGAATGCTATCGCAGGTGACGATCGCCAGAGAAACGCAGGGTCCGGGCACCGGCAGCAGCCGGTTTCGCCTTACAATGAAAGGCGAACTCCGAGGGGAAGATGGTTTCTGTGATGACCAGCGAGATCGTGACAACCTTTCCCAGCCTGCGCGAGTATGAACGCAGCGTGCAACTGTTGCGCAATCTTGGCATCGCCTTTCAAGTTGTCACCCCCGCCGCAGCCTATCGCCATGTCGCCGTACCTGCTGTCGTGATAGACCGCAGTGCCTGCGCCAGACTCAACGAAAGCGGCCAGTTTCTCAGCGTTGGCTGGGTCGACTATCACCCCGAGCGCGATACAGGCGCCGCTCCCGCCACCCCGATGGCGCCGGCCGGAGCCACTGGCATGAAAACCGACGCTGACACACACACCAACGCCGACGCCGACGCCGACGCCAGCCAGGCTGGGCCGGCTGTCGATATCGATACCGAACAGCACGGCAGCGACATCGTCGGCAGACCGGCCGTGGTGCTCCTCGCGCCCTGCAATGTCGACGAGTACCAGCTCCGTCTGGTTGCTCACTTGCCGGGCGATCTGACCGAAGTGCTGCCCTACCTCAACGCGGCGGTGCTCTCGGCCCGCTACTTGCTCAACGCCAACACACTCACCTATATGCTTGGGTACCGCATGATCACGCTGCACGCACGAAAAATGCTGATGGCGCGCATCGATGGTGTCGGCGACGGCTGGCGCACCCTGGCCAGCAGCGTCAGCCTGATCAACAGCACGTGGGCGCAGCGGGCCGCGATCAAGCCCAGTCTGGACCTGCGCCACACGCCGGCGGCTCTTGAACTCTACCGCCACCTGCCACGCACCAACTGCCGTGTCTGTGGCGAAGCGACCTGCCTTGCCTTTGCCGCCAAGCTGCGCCTGGGCGAGGTGTCACTGAACGCCTGCACGCCACTCACAGAGCCAGCCAACGCCAGCCTCAGAGAATCACTGCTCGGCCTGTGGCCGTACCTGCAGGCGCCCGAGCTGGAGTCCGTCTGAGCTTCACCGTTTGCCCTTTCCGGACGCAGATGGGGGCCGGGTGCCTGGCAGCACCCGGCCCCCTTGATCCTAACGGCCCACTCAGCTTCTGTCAGCGAGCCGCAAACGCCTTGATGCCATCGATGATCGTCGCCAGTGCTGTGTCAAGTTCACTCTCGCTGATCACCAGCGGCGGCTGCACGCGCAGGACATTACCGAAGTTGCCGCCGACGCCGATGAGCACGTTGTGCTCCAGGCAGTACTGGCGCACGAAGCCAGCTAGCTCGGTACCGTAGGCTTTCGTCGCCGGGTCAGCGAGCAGCTCGATGCCGATCATGAGCCCCTTGCCGCGCACATCGCCGATCTCGGGATGCTGTTTCATCTCGGCACGGACAGCAGCGCGGAAGGCGTCACCCTTGCGCACGGCGTTGCCCTCTAAATCATTGTCCAGGTGGTAGTCAAGGTTGGCAATGCCGGCGGCGCAGCTGACCGGATTGCCACCAAAGGTCGAAAGGTGATCGCCAGGCTGCCAGGCAGCGGCAATCTCATCGGTGGTCGTAAAGGCCGCCAGGGGGAAGCCGTTGGCGATGCCTTTGCCCATCGTCATGATGTCGGGGACAACGTCATACCACTCGATGGCAAACATCTTGCCGGTACGGCCGAAGCCGCTCTGCACCTCATCGGCGATGAAGAGCACACCGTCGTCGTCGAGGATCTTCTTGACGGCGCTAAAGTAGCCGTCCGGCGGCGCGATGATGCCGCCTTCGCCCATCACCGGCTCGGCAATGAAAGCGGCGACATCGCCGGAGAGATGCAGGCGCATGACTTCCTTGACCCGCTGGGCGCAGGCCAGGCCGCACGTCTCGGGGTCACCATCGTAGCCGAGCGGGCAGCGGTAGCAGTATGGCGTCGGCGCGAAGGCCACTCCCGGCATGTAGGGACCGCCGCCGAACTTGCGTCCGGAGTTGCCGGTAATCGAGAGGGTCGCGTAGGAGCGGCCGTGAAAACTGCTCTCCAGGGCAACGAGCTCGCGCCGGCCGGTAGCGCGCTTGGCTAGGCGCAGAGCGCCCTCGTTAGCCTCGGCGCCGCCGTTGGCAAAGAAGGTCTTCTTGAGGTTACCGGGCGTGACCTTGGCCAGGCGCTCGGCCAGTTCGCCGGCCGTGGGCACGTAGTAGACGTACGTACAGGCGTGGATCAGCTTGTCGGCCTGCGCCTGGGCGGCCTCGATGATCTGGCGATTGCCGTGGCCAGCATTGGTAACACTGATGCCGGCAAAGCAGTCGATGTACTTGGTCCCGTCGGCGTCGTAGAGCAAAGCCCCCTCGCCGTGATCGGCGACCACCGGCTCGATGCGTTTGACGAAACCGGTCATGACGTAGTCGCGGTACTGTTCTTGCACACCCATGGTATCGACCACCCTTCGGCAGGTTGTTTACAGAAAAGACAGGGGTGTAGGCGAATAGTAGCAGCAAAGGCGAGTGCAGCGCAGAGGCAAGAATCAGCCGAGGCGGCCA
>JBKQWK010000067.1:0-7083 GCA_052139595.1 Thermoleophilia bacterium
ACGGCATCCGCTGTCTGCACACATCGTCTGATCAGCTTGAGCTGGCTGAGCAGCGTGGCGTGAAGACGTTTTGGGCCGAACCGGCGAAACGTACGCCGGTCGAAGAGCTGGTGCAACACATCGAGCCTGGCGAAGACGTGTATGTGACGTTCGATATCGACGTCCTCGACCCAAGTATTGCCCCCGGTACCGGCACGCCAGAGCCGGGCGGTTTTACGTACTACGAGGCCAAAGCGATTCTGCGTGCCGTTGCTCAGCGTGCCCACGTCGTGGGCATGGACCTGGTTGAGGTCGATCCCCTGTTTGACCCGTCGCAAATTACGGCACTGCACGCAGTGCGTCTGATCATCGACTTCGTAGGTGCCGCCTTAGCGAAATAAGGTGACCGTTCGACAAGATACGGAATCACGCGAGAGGTCTATGCGCTACTACATCACGACGCCGATCTATTACGTTAACGCAGAGCCTCACCTTGGCCACGCGTACACGACCATTGCCGCCGACATTCTCGCGCGGTTTCACCGTCAGAAAGGGGACGAAGTCTTCTTTCTTACCGGCGTCGACGAGCACGGCAACAAGATTGCCCAAGCGGCCGCCGAGCGCGGTCTTACTCCGCGCGAGCACGTTGACGAAGTGGCGCCCAAGTTCAAGGCGCTGGTTGCGCAGGTCAATGCGAGCAACGACTTTTTCATCCGTACTACCGATCGCGAGCATGAACTCTACGTGCAGCAGTTTGTTGAGAAGCTGCGTGCTGCCGGCGACATCGAGAAACGCACGTACGGTGGACTGTATTGCACGGCCTGTGAAGGCTTCTGGCATGAGCGCGACCTGGTCGACGGCAAGTGTCCTGATCACGGCATTGTGCCTGTCTGGCTCGAAGAAGAGAACTATTTCTTTTTGCTCAGCCGCTACCAGGATCGCTTGCGCGACCACTTTCTTGCTCACCCCGACTGGCTGCAGCCCCGGTCGCGGTACAACGAGGCGCTTTCGTTCATTGAGCAGGGGCTCGACGACATCTCGATCAGTCGTTCGAGTATCACCTGGGGTGTGCCTGTGCCTTGGGATCCTGAGCAGGTCATCTACGTCTGGGTCGACGCCCTCATCAACTACCTCTCGGCGCTCACGTATGCACGTCCGGGGGAGGACCTCAGCGAGGACTTCTGGCCGGTGGTTGAGCACGTGCTTGCTAAGGACATCCTCAAGTTTCATGCCGTGATTTGGCCGGCGCTGCTCATGAGCGCCGGCTACGAGATTCCGGCCGGCGAATTCATTCACGGCTACCTGCTCATGGGTGGCGAGAAGATGAGCAAGACGCGTGGTAATGTGCTCGATCCGTTTGCGGTCATGGAGAAGTACGGCCTCGACCCGCTGCGCTTCTACCTCTTTCGCGAGGTCACCTTTGGACAGGACGGGGTTATCAGCCTCGACGGTTTCGAGCAGCGCTACACCAATGAACTTGCCAATGAGCTGGGCAATCTGGTGAGCCGCAGTATCGCCATGATTGCCAAGTATCGCGGCGGCAGGGTGCCGGCGGCGAGCGGCGTAGCCGCTCTCGCCGGCGAAGCTGAGATCGCTGTGGCCACCTGGCAAGCGAAACTCGATGACAGCGAGATCACGGCCGCGCTGGCAGCGCTCTGGGAGCTGGTGCGACGTCTGAACCGGTTTGTTGAGGAGGAGGCTCCCTGGAGGCTGGCCAAAGACGCGAGTCAGACGACACGTCTCGACGATGTGCTCTTCAGTCTCACCGCCGGCCTGCGTCTGGTGGCGCTTTGCCTGCACCCGGTCATGCCGGCGACCTGCGGCGAAATTCTGCGTCGGCTTGGTCAGGCGCACGGCGACGCCGACCTGCGCCTGGTCAACGCTCGCTGGGAGCTGACGACGGCAACTTCAGTCGAGGTCGCCGCGCCGCTCTTTCCACGGATTGAGAGCGGAGCATAGGTCACTTGTGAGTGCGCCGCCCGAGATGATCGACACGCACTGCCATCTCGACCTGCTCAAGGCGCCGGCGCTGATGCTCGCGGAAGCCCGTGCCGCCGGTCTTGTTGCCGTCGTCACGATTGGCATCGACCTCGCTTCGTCGCGCGCTGCCGTGCGTTTCGCACACGAGAACCGCGACGTCTGGGCGACAGTGGCCGTGCACCCGCACGAGGCAGAAAGTCTCGACGAGGCAACCTTGTCTGAGCTGAGCGAGCTGGCTGCTGACGCTCGTGTTGTCGCTGTCGGCGAGTGCGGACTCGACTTCTACCGCGATCTGTCACCGCGCGACGCGCAGCGTCGCGCCTTCGTTGCTCAGATGGAACTTGCTCGGCGTGTTCACTTGCCGCTGGTCGTGCACATTCGTGAGGCTGGTGACGAGGCGCTTGATCTGCTCGCCGGGCATGCGGATGGTCTTACGGTGATCTTGCACTGCTTTGCTCTTGTTGACCGGATTGATGACGTCATCGAACGTGGCTACTACGCGTCGTTTGCTGGCAACCTGACATACGAGAATGCCGTCGACTTGCGTGCCGCTGCGCAGCGTTTGCCGGCGGAGCGGCTGCTGGTCGAGACCGATGCGCCCTTCCTGACGCCGGTTCCCTACCGCGGCGAGAGCAATCACCCGGCGCTTGTTGGGCATACCGCGCATGTCCTCGCCGAGGTCCGTGGCTGGACATTTGCGCAGACTGCGGCCGTGACGACGGCCAACGCGCGGCGCGCGTTCGGCCTCGCCAGTGGCGAGGCCGCATGAGCGCGCCGCGTCTGCGACCGACCGCGCTGCGGCGGTTTGGGCAAAATCACCTTGTCGACAAGAACACGCTGGCGGCGATCGTGCGCGTGGCTGGCGTGCAGGCCGATGACGTTGTGCTCGAGGTTGGTGCGGCCACCGGAGTCTTGACCGAGCAGCTCCTGATTCACGCTGCCAGCGTTCACATGTTCGAAATTGATCGTCGTTTTGCGCCCAGCCTCGAACGGCTGGCTGTGAGTCATCCCAATCTACAGTTGCATTGGGGTGATGCCGTGCGTGCTGATCTGGCGTCGCTCGATCCCTCACCGACAGCCCTGGTTGCCAATCTTGCCTATAACATCGCCATACCGCTCATCATGACATCGCTGGTCACGCTGCCGAGCCTGCAACGCTGGGCGGTGATGGTGCAGAGAGAACTCGGCGAGCGTCTGTTCGCCGTGCCGTCGACGAAAGCGTACTCAGCGGTCTCGGTGCTGGTGCAGCTCGCCTGCGTGCGCGAGGCCGTACGTCCCGTTGCGCGCACTGTCTTTTCGCCGCAACCCAATGTCGACTCGCAGTTCGTCGTTTTTACGCGCCGGCGGGCAGACGGCATCGCCCCGGCGCCGGGGCATACGACGGCACCGGGACTCACGGTCACCGAGCTGATGCGACTCGATCGTCTTGTGCGCTTCGCCTTCGGGCAGCGCCGCAAAATGCTCGTCAACTCCCTGACTGGGGCTGCCTATGGCGGCCGTGCGCTAACGCGGGACGACGTGCAAGATGCGTTGCGAGCCCTCGGTCTGTCGCTGCGGGTACGCCCGGAAGAGCTGGCGCCAGATGTCTTCGTTACTCTGGCGCGGGAACTGCAGTGGCTGTGAGCCGCAACCGGAACGACGCCGGCGCTGAGGGGGAAGCCTCCGATCTGCGTCGCGATCTGGCGGTCGACAATCGCGACGCAGAGTTTACGCCTGCCAGCGACGACCGTTCGGTTAGCGGTGGGACTACGTCTGAACTGCCTGAGGTCGTCGAGGTTGCTGCGCCGGCCAAGGTCAACCTTGCTCTGCTTGTCGGACCCCTTCGCGCCGACGGGTATCACGAGATCTTTTCGCTCATGTTGCCGGTCACTCTGGCCGACCTCGTTACCGTGCGTCTCACGCCAGGTTACGCGCTGTCTGTGAATTGCGCTGTCTGCCCGGGTGAGGGCAATCTGGCTGCCAGAGCGGTACACGAACTCGAGAAGCGACTTGAACGATCGCTCGAGCTGGCCGTCACGATCACTAAACGCATCCCCTCAGCGGCGGGGCTCGGTGGCGGCAGCTCTGACGCTGCCGCTACTATCATCGCCGTCGAGCGTCTCCTTGGCCTGGAGTTGCCGACTAAAGTGAAATACGAGGTTGCCTCGGCTGTGGGCGCCGATGTGCCTTTCTTTTTCTGGCCGGGGGCGCAGATCGCCATGGGGCGCGGCAATGTGCTGCGTGCCGCTCCCTTGCCGCAGCCATTGCACCTGGTCATTGCCGTGCCCGATGTGCAGCTGCCGACAGCGCAGGTGTATCGCTGGCACGACGAACTTGCTCCGTCGACGCTGGCGGAGTTCGCACCGCGCACGGCGCGACTGGTGAGTGCCGTCGATGCACTTGCCGAGCCGGCCGGCGTGGCCGGCCTGATCGAGAACGATCTCGAAGCGCCGGTGAAGGCACGGCACGTCGAGGTTGTGACGCTGTTGCAGCGTCTCGATGAGCTGGGAGCCTTGGCCGCGGGTATGAGCGGCAGTGGGTCGGCGGTGTTTGGTCTGTTTGCCGATGACGCCGCCGCCGCCGCGGCGCGTAACCGTTTGGCCTCAGGTCCGCTTCCGGCGCGCGTTTTTTACGTGACCGACGTGCAGGTGCCGCCACGGCCGGTGCCTTCGCAGCGATCCCAGGCGCGCGCCGCAGCCGAGGCAGCAAAAGCGGAGCGCGCCGGGCGCAAGCCCCGGGATGGCGAGAGGTCGCACGGCGTCGGGCAGCCAGGCGCCGGCAAGACGTCTGATCGGCGCGGGTCGACGAAGCCGCCTGCGGCTGCGCCGCCGCGGCCAAAACGCAGTGGTCGCCGGCGGCCACCGAAAGGTGCCGCATGAACACCGCCGCTATTGCGTAAGTGCAGTCGCTGGCGATGATACAATCACACGTCGGTCACTGGGGCGTAGCCAAGTGGTAAGGCACCGGGTTTTGGTCCCGGCATCCGGAGGTTCGAATCCTCCCGCCCCAGCCAGCTTTGGTGTTTGTAAACTCCCTCCGAGGCTAGGGTATGATTCGTGCCTAGCAAGGTGATGCCATGACGACACGTCTATCTGCTGGCACCGGCGATCAGCGGTCACTGGCCGTCGTGATTCTTGCCGCCGGTCTCGGCACACGCATGAAATCCGAGCTGCCAAAAGTACTGCACCACATCTGTGGCCGCCCGCTGCTCAGCTACGTTCTTGACGCTGCTCATGGCGTGGTGCCGGAGCGCGTCGTAGCCGTTCTCGGCCCCGGCCAGGATGACGTAGCCGAACTCCTCACGGAGGGATGTGAGCGCGCTATCCAGGCGGAACGGCGCGGTTCGGGTGACGCCTTGCGCGCCGGCATGGAGCTACTCGCCGACTTCGACGGCGACATCATGGTGCTCGTCGGCGATGCGCCGCTCGTGGATGCAGCCTTTCTCCAGGAACTTTTCGCGGCTCATCGCCGGGCTCAGGCGACGGCCACGGTGGCGACGGCGATTCTCGGTGATCCGTCGCACTACGGACGCATCGTGCGCTCGGCGCAGGGCGACGTCGAGCGTATTGTCGAAGCTCGCGATGCCGCGGTCGACCAACTTTCGATTCACGAAGTCAACGCCGGCTTTTACGTTTTCACTGCCACGGCGCTGCGGACCGTGCTGCCTCAGCTGCAGCCGGTGAATGCCCAGGGCGAACTGTACCTGACCGACGCTGTCCATCTTCTGCTTGCCGCTGGAGCGGTGGTCGCAACTCATGCTGTCACCGACAGTGAAGTCATGCTGGCCGTCAACACGCGCGTCGACCTGGCGGCGGTGACGGCTGTCATGCGTCGCCGCCTGCTCGAGAGCCTGATGCTGGCAGGCGTCACGATCGAGGATCCCGCCAGCACGTATGTCGACTTTGGCGTCGAGGTTGGCGGCGACAGCGTGATCCGCGCCAATACGCACCTGCTCGGGCGCACCAGTGTCGGTGTGGCCAGCGAAATCGGTCCGGACAGTTTTCTGCAAAACGTCACCGTCGGCGATCGTGCCCGCGTCGTCCGCTCTCACTGTTACGATTGCGTCATTGCTACCCGCTGTACCGTTGGCCCCTTCGCGCATATTCGTCCCAGCACAGTGCTTGCTGAGGGCGCCAAGGCCGGTTCGTTTGTCGAGATCAAAAACAGTCGCATTGGCGAGGGCAGCAAGGTACCGCACCTCAGCTATGTAGGTGATGCTATCGTCGGGCGGGCCACGAACATCGGCTGTGGCAACATCACCGCCAACTACGATGGTTTCGACAAGCACGCGACGACGATCGGCGATCGCGTGCACACCGGCAGCGACACCATATTTGTGGCGCCGGTCAGCGTTGGCGACGACGCCTACACGGCCGCCGGCTCGGTCGTCACCCAGAACGTGCCGGCGGGTGCCTTGGCGTTTGGTCGTGCCCGGCAAGAGAACATGTCTGGTTACGCCGAGCGCTTCAGGCTGCGTAAGGAGCATGAAGCTGCACTGCGCCAAGCCTCGGCCGGCAGACGTGATGGTGAAGATGCTGAACACGGCGCCGACAGCGACGGGTGAGGGCGCCGTTAATGGTTCGCCAACCAGACCCTCATCACTTTGGTACAATCAAGTGTCACCGATTAACGGATCATCGAGGGGGATGCATTGCCTGACTCATGCTGCGTAGCGCTGACGCAGAAGCGGCTGATGCTGTTTTCCGGACGCAGCAACCCGGTCTTGGGGGCGCGCATCGCCGAGAAACTCGGCATCAGGCTCGGCGAAGTGCTACTGACGACGTTCGCCAACGGCGAACTCTACGCTCGTTACCAAGAGAGCGTCCGCGGTGCCGATGTATTCCTCGTCCAGAGCCCATCGTATCGACTCAATGAGCACGTCATGGAACTGTTCATCATGATCCAGGCGGCCAAGCTTGCCTCAGCGCGGCGCATCACTGTGGTCCTGCCGTACTATCCGTACTCGCGACAAGACAAAAAGAGTGCCGCTCGCGAGCCGATCACGGCCCGTCTCATGGCTACCTTGCTCGAAGCATCGGGAGCCGATCGCGTGCTGAGCATGGATTTACATCAGGGGCAGATCCAGGGATTTTTCGAGATTCCCGTCGACCACATGACGGCGGTGCCCATGCTGGCCGACTACTT
>JBKQWK010000068.1:0-11511 GCA_052139595.1 Thermoleophilia bacterium
CGGCTGGGGTTTGACGCCGCCGTGCTGGGCGCGGCGGCGGCCGTTCTGTCGCGCCGCGAGCGGCGCGACCCGGGCCGCCGTGACCTGCGCGCGCTGCCGACGTTCACGATCGACCCAGACAGCGCCCGTGATTTCGACGACGCCATCTCGGTAGCGCGCGAGGGGAACGGCTATCGCGCCCATGTGCATATCGCCGACGTCAGTTACTTCGTTGACTCCGGTGGCGCCCTCGACCGCGAGGCGCGAGCGCGTACGGCGAGCATCTATCTGCCCCTGCGGGCCGAGCCAATGTTGCCCCGTGAGCTGAGCAACGACGTCTGCAGCCTGCGCGAAGGCGAAGATCGCAAGACCGTAACCGTCGAGTTCACCTTTAGTGCTGACGGTGAGCGCACGAGCGTCGCCTTCGCGCGCTCGCTGATCAGCAGCGACCATCGCCTCACGTATCGGTTCGTCGACCGTATCCTGGCGCCACGTGAGCAGACGACGGCGACCGAACCGCAAGTGACCGGACCGCAAGCGACCGTCCTATCGGCCGCCGAACCGCAGGCCGCCGAACCGGCGACGCCGGCGCTGGCGGCACAGCTCATGCTGGCCCAGGAGCTGGCGGGCAAGCTGCGCCGCCGCCGCTTCGCTCGCGGCGCCCTGCGTATTGGCTCGTTTGAACCCGAGTTCCACTTTGACGAAAGCGGCGAGGTCAGCAGCGCTGAAGCTCGTCCTGAGACCGCTTCGCATGCGCTCGTCGAGGAGTTCATGCTGGCCGCCAACGAGGCCGTCGCCGGTTTTTTGGCGACCCGGCGGGCGGCAGCGATCTACCGCGTGCACGAGCCGCCGGCCGGGCAGAGTATGGAGACGCTGTTGGCGCAGCTCGAAGAGCTGGAGGTACCGGTGCCGGCGTTTCCCAAGGTAGAGCACGCCAGCCATGATCAGATATCGCTCGCCATGGGCCGTCTGAGCGAGCTGATCGCCAAGCTCAGCGAACGCGAGCAGCGCGGCCGCCTTGCTTTTCCTCAGCTCTTGTTGCGCTCCCTCAAGCAGGCCTATTACGCGCCCGAGAATCTCGGCCACTTTGGTCTTGCCAGCGCCGGATACCTCCACTTCACGTCGCCGATTCGCCGCTACCCCGACCTGGTTGTGCACCGGGCGTTACTCAAGCACCTCGGCGACGATGGCGCCGAATTGAGTCCGAGCGACCTCGCCGCCGTGGCGTCCCTTTGCTCCACCAGTGAACGCACCATCGCCAAACTCGAACTCAAGGCCGACGACATTGCCCTTGCCTTTCTGCTCGAGCGCCTGCTGCGTGAGCGCGGTTGGGAGACGACGTTTGCCGGCGAGATCACCGGTCTGGTCGGCGGCGGCATCTTCGTCCACTTTGACGGCTGTTTTGAAGGTTATCTGCCGGTGCGGGAGCTGCCCGGTCACGAACGATACGAGGAGAGCCCGTTCGGTACGGCCCAGGTGGGGGAGACGACCGGCCGCCGGTACCGGCTCGGTGACTCGATCGCGGTGCGTGTGAACCATGTTGACCGGCTGCGCGGCCGAGTCGATCTGCTGCCGGCTGTCGGCGGCGGTGAGGGGCGCGAGTCGGCCGGGCGCAAGGCGCCCGGTAAAGTCGCGCCCCGCCAGAGTCACCCCACAACCGCCGCTGGCGGCCGGCACGGCGGCGAAAGCGTCTACCGTGCTCGGGGGGCGCAGCATCGTCCGGCCGGCAGCACCCACAACCGCGGCCGACGAGGCTGAGTGCCATGGCCAAGAGCAGCGACGAGCATCTGGTTGCCAGCAATCGCAAGGCGTATCACGACTTTTTCATTGAGGAGACGTACGAGGCCGGCATTGCTCTGGTCGGGACCGAGGTGAAGTCGTTGCGCGCCGGCAAGGCTAACTTGCGCGACAGCTACGCCGAGATCAGGAACGGGCAGCTGTATCTTGTCGGCGTGCACATCAGCCCCTACGAGCAGGGCAACCTGGCCAACCATGATCCGTTGCGCCGCCGCCAGCTCCTCCTGCACAAAGGCGAGTTAGACCGGATCGCCACCAAAGTGCGCGAGAAGGGATACACGATCGTCCCGACGAGAATCTACTTCAAGGGTAGCCTCGCCAAAATCGAGATCGGCCTGGCGCGGGGTAAGCGTCAGTACGACAAACGCGCCGACCTCGCCAAGAAGGATGCCCAGCGCGACGTCGAGCGTGTCCTGCGTGCTCGCCAGCGCGCCGACCACTGATCGCCGGACCAACCTCGGCTGGCGCAGCGCCGGCGCTCTCAAACACGCAGTGGCGCCGGGAGGTCAGACGTGCCGGCGCTGTTTTTCGCTGCGCCGGCAACGCCGGTCGCGTGTTCATGCCGGCGATGGGGAAGACTCTTCGCGAGGGTGATGCCGGCTGCCGGTTTTCAACCGCCGGCTGACATTACCAATTCCGTGACTGGGGGTTGTCTGTGGAGAGTGTGAGACTGACCGAGCAGGAACTTGCCGTGGTTCTTGGCGACTTGCCGGAATGGGTGCGGGTTGACGAGACGCTGACGCGGACTTGGCGCTTTGCTGATTTCGTGCACGCCATCGACTTTGTTGAAGAGGTGGCGCAGGTGGCCGAGGAGCTGCAGCACCATCCCGATATCGATATCCGTTACAACAAGGTGACGCTGCTCCTGAGCACGCACAGCGCCGGCGGCCTGACTGCCCAGGACGTCGAGCTGGCAACCCGTCTGGCGGGCCTGGCCTGATGACGGACCGCGTGGAAGGGGACGCGCTGAAGCACGTCTTCTTCGTCGCGGTCCGCCTACGACGGCCCGCATGCTACAATGGCACCCCTGTGCCCCAGTAGCTCAGGGGATTAGAGCGTGCGCCTCCGGAGCGCAAGGCCGTAGGTTCGAATCCTACCTGGGGCACCAAGAATCCGCAGCAGAGTACGTTCAAGATAGCTGATGAGTGGGGCCTGTCATGTCTGTTTGGGTGACAGGCCCTTCGTGTTGATTCGAGTATCCGCGAAGGTGACCAAGGCGACAGCGAACCGCCTGGCTGCCGAAGGTCGCTGGCGACCTTCATTCCATGCCGCGCAAGAGCGCGCTGCCGGACCATGCCGCGCGCTGCCCCAGACCTCAGGCTGCTTGCAGGGATGATCGCGAAACGATATCATAGAGATATCACCTTCAGCGCTCGCAAAGAGCGTTGCTCACCGGCGAAGGGAGCGTCATGAGCACTGAAAGCAAAGCCTGGTCCCTGAGCGGCTGGATCGTGCTACCGATCACCATCGCGCTCTACGTCGCCGGCGTATGGCTGCTCATCGCCACAAAGCCGGCGGGCTGGATGCTTCTCTTCGATCTCGGCCTGCTCGCTCTGGCGATCCTCTCCTCGCGCGGCTACTTCACCCTGCAGCCCAACGAGGCAAGGCTGCTGATCCTCTTCGGCAGCTACAAGGGAACGACGCGTCAGGTTGGCTTTCTCTGGGGCAACCCGTTCTACGCAAACGGTCCCGCGGGGCAGGGTAAGTCGTTTTCGCTGGGCAAGACGCGCGCCGCCGAAGGCGGTGCGCAAGCCAGCCGTCGTCTGCGACGCTACAAGGTGTCACTACGAGCGCGCACTCTGAACGGTGACCGCCTCAAGGTCAACGATCGGGCTGGCAACCCGGTCGAGATCGCCGCGGTTGTCGTCTGGCGCGTCAACGACACCGCTCGGGCAGTCTTCGACGTTGATGACTTTGAAGGTTACGTGGGCATGCAGAGCGAGACGGCACTGCGTCATCTGGCTACTGCCTACGCCTACGACCACGGCGAGGGCGCCGAGAGCGAGATTACCCTGCGCGGCAACGTCGACGAGGTCTCGCAGGCCCTCAAAGCTGAGCTCCAGGAGCGCCTGGCCAAAGCTGGGGTGGAGGTCGACGAGTCGCGCCTCACGCACCTCGCCTACGCACCCGAGATCGCCCAGGTGATGCTCCGCCGTCAGCAGGCCGATGCGATCATCGCCGCCCGGCAGAAGATTGTCGAAGGTGCCGTGGGCATGGTTGATCGGGCCTTGTACCTGCTGAGCGAGAAGAAGCTCGTTCAACTCGATGAGGAGCGCAAGGCGGCCATGGTGAGCAACCTGATGGTCGTGCTCTGCGGCGAGTCGCAGGTCAGCCCAATCGTCAACGCCGGCACGCTCTATCAGTGAACCCCCGAATGAGCTGGCACATGAACTCGCCGATGAGCATGCAAACGAGCAGCCAAGGACAGCGAGCGGTAGCAGTCGCAGTCGAGGACGCCTGATGGCGCGCAAGCAGTTTCTGCTGCGCATCGACCCCGAGCTGTGGCAGGAGCTCGAGAAGTGGGCCGCCGACGACCTGCGCTCGGTCAATGCCCAGATTGAGTGGTTGCTGCGTGACTCAGTGCGCCGGCGGCGCGGCCGTGATGTGAAACAAGCTCGAGCCAAGCGCACGACCGATAAGGCGAACGATGACGATCAGCTCACAGCGGCGGGCGAGGCACGCGCAAAGTACCGCAGTGACGAAGGACTGGTGCCCATCGCCGAGCAGAGATCGACGGTGCGCGGAGGACGGTTCTAAATGAATGCTTCCGGTCCAGCTCGTACCGTCACGCCGGCTGGCTCAGCGCTCGTCGTCAACCACTTGAGCAAACGCTTTGGCGACCGCCTGGCATTCGACCGCGTTTCCTTCAAAGTGGAGTACGGCGAGGTCTTCGGTTTCCTCGGTCCCAACGGAGCCGGCAAGACGACGACGGTGCGGACGCTAGGGACGTTGCTCACCCCGACAACGGGCTCGGCGACTGTCGCCGGAATTCCGTTGCGCCCTGAGAACGGGGTCGAGATCCGTGAGCGAATCGCGGTTATGCCCGAGTCCCCGGGTCTGTACCGGCGTCTCACCGTCACTGAGAACCTGCAGTTCTTCGGCGGTCTCTACGGCCTCCGCAACCTGCGTTCACGCATTGCTGTCGCCCTCGAGGCGGTGAAGCTGACGTCGCGAGCCAACGACCTGTGCGGCAGCCTCTCGAAGGGGCTCAGCCAGCGGGTCGGGCTCGCACGCGCTTTGCTCAGCGAGCCCTCGATCCTGTTCTTAGACGAACCGACCTCTGGCCTTGACCCAGTCGCCGCGCGCAAGGTTCATGACCTGATCGGCGGGCTACGGGATCGTGGCGTGACGATCTTCCTCACCACACATCGCCTCGAAGAGGCCGAACGTCTCTGCGACCGGGTGGCTATCTTGAACACGACCCTGCGTACCATTGGCCGTCCCGACGAGCTGCGGGCGCAGCTGTTTCACAAGACGCTCACCGTCAGGACCCTCGCCCCACTTGCCAAGCCCGCGAGTGTGTTCGGCGGCGTACGCAGCGTCGAGAGCTGGCACGAGGATGGTTCGGGTGGCTACCTACTCGCCGTGTCCGATCCAACTGTCGCTGCCCCCGAGATCACGCGATCTCTGGTAGCGGCCGGGGCCGACGTCCTCTCGATCACCGAGTCACACCACTCGCTGGAAGACGTCTACCTGGAACTCATCGACGAAGACGCAGAGGCGAAGGCCGGCCGGGCATGAGCTGGGCACGCATCCGCGCCATCTTTGTGAAGGAGCTGCGCGACTACCGGCGCAACCGCTTCATCATGGTCACTATGGCGCTCATGCCGGCGCTCTTCATCGTGCTGCCGATCGTCCAGATCTTCGTCCTGCCGGCGGTGAGGACAGGCTCGGCGGCAAGCTCGGCGCTGGACAAGCGCATCAGCCTCTCCCTGCTCTACATGCTGATCATCCCGGCCATGATCCCGGCCACGCTCTCTGGCTACGCAGTCGTCGGCGAGCGCGAGCAGGGTACCCTCGAGCCGGTACTCACCACGCCCATCCGTCCGGCGGAGTTCCTGCTCGGCAAGGCCTTCGCAGTGCTCGTGCCCACGCTGTCGATCGCGTACCTGATGTTCGGGATCTTCCTCGCCTGCGTGAAGCTCTTCGCCCAGCCGGCCATCGCGACGGCCATCTTCAGCGGCCAGCACGTGCTCGTGCAGCTGCTCTTCACGCCGCTGCTCGCCGGTTGGTCGATCTGGGTGGAACTCACGATCTCGGCGCGCTCGAGCGACGTGCGCGTCGCCCAGCAGCTCGCCATGCTCGCCAGCCTGCCGCCGCTTGCGGTGGCGGGGCTGCTGTCGTTCGGCGTGATCCACGAGAGCGTCGCGCTTGCGGTCGGTCTCGGGGCGGCGCTGCTGGCCGTGGATGCCGTCGGCTGGCGCGTCGTGGCCGCGCTGTTCGACCGCGAACGGCTCGTGACCGGCAGAAGTGGATGACCAGACACCCTCTCGGAAGAAGGAGACCACAATGGCGGCGACGCTGAAGGTGACGCACAAGACGATCGGAGCCGAGGTCCGCCGCGGCACGTACGATATCGTGGTCGACGGCACGGGTGCCGGGTCGGTCGAGTTGAACGACACGTTCGGGATGCCGGTCGAACCGGGACGTCATACCGTGCAGGTCCGCAACGGCCGGAACTCGAGCGGGACTGTGAGCTTCGACGCCGCCGAGGGCGAGACCGTCGCCTTCCGCTGCGGCGGCAAGAGGATCTTGCCGATCTTCCTCGCGTCCTTCGTCGTTCCCAGCCTGGCGCTCTCGCTGAGGCGCGAACGGCAGTGATGCGACGACGCACCATCTGCTCGTAAGTAACGGCCTCGCTGTCGCTGGGCTCTGCGCATGCTCTTTCGCGGCTCAGCCGTCGCCGAAGCCGGGGGCGGCCGTCGCCGCACGGCGCTGCGACACGTAGCCGCCCTTGTGGCTTGGCTACTAGACACCACGCTGGCGTCTGCGGAGTGCCTCCTGTTGCCCGCGCCGTTGCCCGCGGATTTGCCCACGGGACGTGCTTTCGGCGTTAGCATTAGCCGAGACACGAGATAACAGACGGACCCTGAAAGTGCGCCATAGCAGCCTCTTTCCGAGACTGGGACAGGGCAAGTGAGACGCCTGTATACGCGCGCGATGGAACTACCAAACCTGTCGGCCGTCAGAAGATGCTGCACAGCGCAATGTTGCCGACGGTTCGCCGACGCGACCTCAAGGGTGGGGTTTACCCCCGTGAGTCGCAGCGGCTTTCCTGGACCTTCCGAGATCGCGATCGTGACGAACAGCCCAGCAGGCGGTCCAAAGGCGTAACCGGCCACTCACACGGGCAGAATCGCACTACAGCCATGGTTGCTTCAGGGAGGTTCAGACATGAAAACCACAGAGGTCGCGCGCGGTGTCTACCAGGTTGGCCTGAGGGGCGTCAACGTGTTCTTGATCGACTCCGGCGACGGCCTCGTGCTCATCGATGCCGGCCTCCGACACAGTCCGCCGCGCATCACCGAGGCAATCTACTCGCTGGGCAGGTTGCCACAGGACGTCGTTGCCATCGTCATCACCCACGCGCACCGCGACCACGTGGGTGGCTTGGCAGAGATGAAGCGTCGCACCGGCGCCGAGGTGTGGATGCATCCGAGCGACGCCGCCCTGGTCAGAGACGGCCGCTATGGGCGGCCCTTCCAGCGCCGCCGCGGTCGCGCCAGCGACGCCCTCGTGCGGGCTATGAATCTGTTGCCCACGCCCAAAGGCGAGGCGGTCGCCGTGGCCCACGAGGTCAGCGATGGCGAGGTGCTGCCCTTCGACGGTCTGCGCGCTGTGCACACGCCGGGCCATACAGCCGGTCACCTAGCCTTGCTGCTGCCGCGCGAGGGCGGCGTCCTGTTTGTCGGCGACGCCGCCGCAAACGTGTTCCGGACCGGTCTCAGCCCCCTCAATGAAGACGTGGCCGAGGGCCGGCGCAGTCTCGAGAAGCTGGCGGCCATCCAGTTCGAGGTCGCCTGCTTCGCGCATGGCCGGGCGCTCCGCAGGAACGCAAGCGAGGCGTTCGGCGAGTTCGTGCGGCGCCTCGAGTCGACCGACGCGAAGATTCCTGCGGCCGGCGATAGCTGAGCAACACAGGTAACCGGAGGGCCACCTCAGAGGACCAAAGAGGGTCTCGCAGGAAAAGGCGCATCGACAGGCCGAGCCTTCCCGCCAGCTCGGCGTGACCGTCAAGACCGCGTGCCTGATGCGTCGCAAGATCAGCCCTGCCATGGCTCGTCGCGAGGGCGAGCTTATGCTGTGTGGCATCGTCGAGCCCCCTGGCCCTGCGGGCGACGTGATACGTTGCTGTCCGCATGCCAGATCTGAAGTTGGATTAAGATGGCCTGAAACTGTCTGCGCTGGAGAGGATCGGTGGACGTGACAGAGCTGATTCACACCGAAGCGCCGCTCGTTGAGGCGATGCGCGTTTACCGCGCGCGGGACACCGCGGCCTTTCACACGCCGGGCCACAAGCTCGGCGCCGGCGCGCCGGCCGACCTGATCGAGGCGCTTGGCGAGCGCCTCTTCTCGACCGACATCGCCATCGCCGGCGGCCTCGACGACACCCAGGGGTCGGGTGGCCTGCTGCGCCGCGCCGAGGAGCTGGCGGCCCAGGCCTGGGGAGCCGAGCGCGCGTTCTTTACGGCTAATGGCTCAAGCGGCGGCTTACAGGCTTTGGTCATGGCGGTCGCCGGACCCGGCGACGAGGTCGTCGTACCGCGCAATGCCCACAAGGCCCTGCTTGCCGGCCTGATCCTCTCGGGCGCTCGGCCGGTCTGGGTCGAGCCGATCATCGACGAGATCTGGCAGATTGCCGTGAACGTGCCGCTCGCGGCCTACGCGACGGCCATCGCGGCCCATCCGCGGGCGGGCGCCGTCTTTGTGACCTCGCCGAGCTACAACGGTTTCTGTGCCGACATCGCGGAACTGGCGACGATGGCCCACGCCGCCGGCATGGCACTCGTGGTCGACCAAGCCTGGGGCGCCCACCTGAGATTCTCGTCGACGCTGCCGCTCGACGCCATGGCAGCCGGCGCCGATGCCGCCGTGATCAGCGTCCACAAACTCCTGGCCGCCTTGTCGCAGGCGTCGGTCGTGCTCGCCCAGGGAGCGCGCATCGACGCCGACCGCCTGCGCACTATGGTCACGATGCTCTGTACGACGAGTCCGCTTGCGCCGGTCTACCTGTCGATCGACGCCGCCCGGCGACAGATGGTCGAGGGCGGCGAGGCGCTCTGGGACGAAGCCCTGCGCCTCGCCACTCTTGCCCGCGACCGCCTGTCGGTCATCCCCGGTGTCACAGTGCTCGATCGTCAGGACGCGTTGCGGCCGGGATCGGTCGACTTCGATCCCGTCCGACTCACGATCTCCGCCGCCGGCCTTGGCCTGTCGGGCTACGAGCTCGAGCGCCTGCTGCGCGCCGACCATGCCATCGCCGTCGAAGCCGCCGATCCCCACAACATCGTCGCCAACATCACCTTCGGCGACTCCGAGACTACCGTCGACCGTCTGGTCGTTGCACTCGAGGCGATCGCTGCGGACCGAGCAGAGAGCAGTAAGGGAGCGGTGATTGCGGCGCCCAGACTACCGCGCTTCACGCGCTTGGCGTGTAGCCCACGTGAGGCGTTCTTTGGCCCTTCCGAAGCGCTGCCGCTACGTGCCTGCATCGGCCGCACCAGCGCCGAGATGGTCGTGCCCTACCCGCCCGGCATCCCCGTGCTCGGCCCGGGAGAGGAGATCTCGGCCGAGACGGTGGACTATCTGACCGAGGCGGCGGGCGGCGTCTTCGTTCACGGTCCCCGCGACCTCGCGCTCGCGACGCTGCTCGTCGTATCGCGCGAGAGCTAAGAACCAGACCGTAAAACATGCCTAACTCGTTTTGTACCTGCACAGGTCGTCGTTGCCGACGCTCTGCCGCCAGACGACCCGCAACGTAAGCGCTCGCCGACGGGCGATCAACTCACATCCGTCCGTCCCGGCGCCGATCGCTCTGTTAGTCGAGAACGTCCCTGAGGCACTGCAATTCGCGGTAGCTCGTAAGTTTAGCCAGTGTCTTGGCTTCGATCTGACGGATGCGCTCGCGGGTGAGACCAAACGTCTGGCCGACTTCGGCGAGAGTACGCGGCTGGGCATCCTTGAGACCGAAGCGCAGCTCGATTATCTTGTGCTCACGCTGCGTGAGGGTGGCGAGTACCTGATCGAGTTCCTCCTTTTGCAGGATCTCGCCAACCGCCGTCGCCGGCTCCACAGCCTCGTCGTCTTCAATCAAGTCGCCGAACTGCAAGTTCCCCTCGTCGCCGATCGGCGACTCAAGGCTGACCGGCTCCTGGCTGATCTTACGGAGCGCACGTACCTTCTCAGGCGTCGTCTCCATCTCAGCGGCGATCTCCTCCGGGCTCGGCTCGTGACCCGTCTCCTGCAGAAGCTGACGCTGCACGCGGCTAAGGCGTTGTGTGCTCTCGACCATGTGCACCGGCAGGCGGATGGTACGCGCCTGATCGGCAAGGGCCCGCGTCACCGCCTGGCGAATCCACCAGGTGGCGTAGGTCGAGAACTTAAAGCCTTTGCGGTAGTCGAACTTCTCGATCGCGTGGATGAGGCCAAGGTTACCCTCCTGGATCAAGTCAAGGAAGGAAAGTCCCCGCCCGCGATAGCGCTTGGCGATCGAGACGACTAGGCGCAGGTTGGCTTCGATCAGCTGGCGCTTGGCCTCCATGTCGCGGCGCTCGTTGCGTTTGGCCAGCGACACTTCCTGGGCAGCGGTGAGTAGCGCCACCTTGCCGATCTCACTGAGGTAGAGGCGCAGCGCGTCGCTGCTTACCGTCGTGAGCGACAAGTCGAGCGCCGGTGCCTCTTCTGCGCTACCACTGTCGGCGGCGGCAGCGGCTACCGTCGTCTCCTCGCTTTCGAGGATCTCGATACCCTCGTCAGTAAGAAGGAGGAAGATGTCCTCCATCTGTTCGGGCGTCATCTCAACGTCCTTGAGTGCCTCGGCGATGCGCTCGCTCGTCAGGTAGCCTTGTTCGCGGCCCTCGCTGAGCAGGGCGCGCAGCTCGTCGCCGGCCGGCTCTCCCGATGCCACCACTGCACCGGTTGCGGACAGATCAATCACAGTCATTGTCTTGCTCCTTGCACGCCGCGTCCCTGGCTCTGGACAAGCCGCAGTCCCTGCTGTAGCAAAAGCCCGGGGTCTTCGCAAGCCATCAACGAGAAGCCGGCGTCATGCCGGCCAGGAAAACTCACACAGCAGGCTCGGCTGACTTGCGCCCATACCTAGCAAAACTATTGTACGCCCCGCGCAATAGCGGCGATGCTTTGCTGGCATCGCGCGCCCGAAACACCGGACCGCGTTGGGAGATCAACTGACAGGCGCAGCCTTCGCAGCGAGGTGACCGTCGCTGGCTACAGGCGGCAGTGCCGGCGTTAAGCCTTCGCCTGGCGACCGCTACCAGCAAGCGAGATCGCGTCGCGGATGAGCTTCGCCAGTAACGGTGTGGCAGTCGTCACCGGATCGCCCCTGATGCACAGCGCAGAAAACTGCTGCACCGGCCAATCTCGCCGACCAATTGCCGCCCGAAGTGGGCCTGCCATGGCGGCATCGTAAAGGTTCACCGGCGTCTGACATTCCGTGCATCGGGAGCGTCTATATCGCTTCCCGGCTGGCCAGGAGAGAGCCATGCTTGACCCCGC
>JBKQWK010000069.1:0-4178 GCA_052139595.1 Thermoleophilia bacterium
GCGCCGCCCCACCCCGGCGGTTGTCACGAACTATGCGTTCGGACTCAGGCCGAGTGCCGCGCTATCGTAGGCACCGGCGGCGAGGCAGGTGAGGCTGTCGACACGTATTTGCAGGCCGTAGATCGGGCTGCTCGCGCAGACTCCGAGGACGGCGACGACGTCGCCGTCCTCGAACTGCTCGTCCTTTTCATCGCCCGGCCAGACCACGGCGCTCATCTCGCCACTGGCGTCGCGCAGCGTCAGGCGCACGTAGTTCGTCTTGCCGTCCCGGCTGATTCGCGTCTGTTTGCCGGAGCAGACAAACGAGCTGTCGACATGGCTGCCATCGCGCAGGTCTTGCAAGCGTTGCCTAGGTGACGCTTGCACTTACTGCTCGCTGGCGTCGGACTCCGACGATGCGGCTGTCGCGGTCGCATCGCCGCCATCGTCGGCTCTGAGGGTGGCGATTTCGGCTTCTTTCTCACCTATCTGCACCTGGATGCCGCGAATCTTGGCAATCAGCTCGTCAAAAGCCGGGTTGATCAGCTCACCTCTCTCGATGAGGTCATAGGCAACGCCGCCGATCTCCTTCTTGACTCCCTCGATGTCACCCTGCAGCGACCTCACTTTCAGCTGTGCCTGGGCTACTTTGGTAGCTCGCCCGGCATCTCCGGCCACCTTGCTGGCATTCTCTTTGACTTTGTCGAGAAAACCCATGCTCCCCTCCCCGTGTGTGGTTTCCGTCTTTTGCATCTTATCGGAGCTGACGCGTAACGTGAGTGTTTGCCTCCTTCTGCTTCGTGTCTTGCGCCCTCCTGGCATCGGCTCATCGACTGCCGTCGCCGCTCAACGATCGGGGACTTTTGTTGCGGCGCTGTTTCGCGCATACTTATACGCTTCATCTGATGGGTCATGCGATTCAGTGAGGTCACGCCGTGGAACTCCGCCGTATAGACAGATTGCCGCCTTACGTTTTCAGCATCGTCAACGACATGAAGGCGACAGCACGGCGAGCGGGCGAAGACATTATCGATCTTGGTATGGGCAATCCCGACTTGCCGACGCCGGCGCCAATTGTCGACAAGCTGATCGAGGCAGCGCGCAACGGCCGTAACCACCGCTACTCGGCCTCGCGTGGCATCACTAAACTCCGCCTTGCCTTGAGTAACTGGTACGACCGGCGTTTTGACGTGGAGATCGATCCGGAGCGCGAAGCCCTGGTGAGCATTGGCGCCAAAGAGGGGCTGGCTCACCTGATGTGGGTGATGCTGCGTTCGGGCGACACGGCGCTCGTGCCCGAGCCGTCGTACCCGATTCACCAGTTCTCCTGTCTATTTGCCGGCGCCGAGGTGACGAGCGTGCCCCTGTCGCACGACACCGCCGACTTCTTTGTCGACTTGAAGCAGGCGTACGAACGCACTTGGCCGCGACCGCGGGTGATCCTCGTCAGCTTTCCTCACAATCCCACCGGCCACTGCGTGACGACCGACTTCTTTGAGCGTCTCGTGCGCTTCGCCAAAGAGAACGACGTGTTCATCATCCACGATTTTGCCTACGCCGAGATCGTCTTTGACGGTTACAAGCCGCCGAGCATCTTCCAGGTTCCCGGTGCGAAGGATGTGGCGGTCGAGTTCGTGAGCTTGAGTAAGAGCCACAGCATGTCGGGCTGGCGTCTCGGTTTCGCTGCCGGTAACGCAGAGGCGATCGCCGGGCTGCAGCGTCTGAAGAGCTACCTCGACTACGGTGTCTTTCAGCCCATTCAGATTGCGGCCATTATTGCCCTCAATGACTGCGACGAGGTGCCGCCGGCGGTGGCGAGCGTGTATGGCCAGCGTCGCGATGTGCTCTGCGAGGGGCTTGACCGCCTCGGCTGGCACGTCGAGAAGCCCAGGGGGACGATGTTCGTCTGGGCGCCGATCCCAGAGCGCTATGCCGGTCTGGGCTCGCTTGAGTTCAGCAAACTCCTTCTCAATGAGGCCAAGGTGGCGGTCTCGCCGGGGATTGGATTCGGCCAGTCGGGCGACGGTTTCGTGCGCTTCGCTCTGGTCGAGAACGACGCCCGCATTCGTCAGGCGGTGCGCGGCATTCGGCGCGTGCTCGAGTAAACTGGTTGCGATGATGGGCAACCAGCACGTCACAATGAGCGCGGCGCCGCAGGCACCGAGCGCGGCGACGAAAGGGGATCTTGTGCAAGTAGGTGGCATGGCGCTGCGCGATGGCGTTCTCCTGCAGAGCGAGAGCAACTGGGCGGCGGCAGTTCGGCTGCCCGATGGCACAATCGCGCTGCATTCGGGGGCCAAGAAACAGTTGTTGGGACACCAGTATGTGAGCCGAGTGCCGGTCATGCGCGGCGTTATGCGCCTGGTTGAGTCTGGCGCGATGCTGCCGCGCCTGCGTCGCGAGGCCGGCGTGGCAATCTTGCCGCAAGAGGACCCGCGCCTGCTGGCGGCCGCGACCGGCAGCGCTCTGGGTACGCTGATGCTGCGCCGCCGTGGCGTTCGCGGCCCGGTGGTGCTGCGTGAGACGGCCATTGCGGCGCTTTCATTGGCGCCGGCGCTGTTGGCGCTGCGCAGCTCCGACATCGCGCGCTTTCACGGTGCCGAGCACAAGAGCGTCGCTGCCTACGAGAGCGGTGGCCCCGCCGACGTGGCCGCCAAAGAGCACGAGCGGTGCGGCAGCAACCTTGTGCTGCCGCTCATGCTTACCAATCTTGCCGGCGGCGTTGTCTTACGCAGCCTGGGCAAAGAGCGGCGACCGCTGCCGGTGCTGCTCGCCGGTCTGGTGAGCATTGGCTCGGCGGTCGAACTCTTCGGCTGGATGGTGCGCCACAAAGGTAATCCCCTGGCCGACATGCTGCGAGCGCCGGGTATTGAGTTGCAGCGTCTGTTCACCACGCGTGAACCGAGCCACGATCAGCTTGATGTCGCCCAAGCGGCGTTAGCCGAACTCTTGCGTGTCGAAGATGTGCCGGCGCTGGAGGCCTAGAAACTGCGGTCAGACGTCAGCTGACGCTCTGGCGGGCAGCTAGCCGCAAGCGGCGCCGCTCTGCCGCCGCCGCTTGCCGCCGCCGGTCATCGTCGGACTGCGGCTCGTAGGCGGGCACTGGTATCGGCTTGCCGTCGTCGCCCAAGGCAACGAAGACAAGGTAAGCGGAGTTGGTGTGCGTGACGACGCCGGTATTGAGGTCTTCGGCCTCGACGCGCACGCCCACTTCGACTGACGTATGCCCGGCAAAGTTAATGCTTGCCTTGAGTACGACCAGGTTGCCGACCCGCACCGGGAAGTGGAAGTCGATGCGGTCGATGGCGGCGGTGACCACCGGTGTGCGGCAGAAGCGGTAGGCGCACACGCCACCAGCCTCGTCACAGAGCTTCATGATGACGCCGCCGTGAATGTTACCCATGAAGTTGGCGTCGGCCGGCTGCATGAGCTGACTGAGGATAACGCTGGTCTGGCCGCGGGAGTGATATTGCTCAGGCACGCACTAGACCTCGAGATGGCCGGGCAGGCGTGGCCGGCGGCGATCGCGCCGCTCGCGCTCGCCGCCGCCGGAGCCGCCTTTGCGGCGGTCGCCTTGGCGGCGGTCCATGATGACGGTGATGTTGGGGTTGTCCTTGTAGTGCTCGCTGAGACGCCTATAGGCGTCTTCACCTAGCTCTGGCGGGACGACGCAGTAGATCACGTAACCTCCATCCAGTTCGTTGGTGCACTTTACCAGAGGTAGCCGCGGGCGCCAATGGCAGAGATGACACGACGTTGTGGGTTGAAGGTGGCCGCAGCAAGAGGGCCGGGACAAACCACAGCGTATCGAGGGGAATGAAACGCTTTGGCAAGTCCCGGCCCATCTTTAGGGGGTACCGCTTTATATATCGGCAGCGGCAGGTGAACCTTGAGCAGGTTGCCGCATCTTTTCTGGCAACCAGCAACAGCAGCCGGCAACCGGCGGCGAGGCACAGTCAGGCTTTTGATAGACTATTGTCGCCTGAGGCAGGCGGCGTCAGGCAGGGCTTCAGCCGGACCGTCGAACTTTCTATGCGCTTGTGCATTGGCTGGACCATAGCCGCTTTGCGCCCATGATGACATTCTTCAGGGAATGTTTCGGCCACCCGCTGTATGTCTCGCTCTTCCTCTTTAACGGCGCCTGGATGATCACCAATGCGTGCGGCTTTTTACGCATTTTTTGGTCAACCGAAACTTTG
>JBKQWK010000070.1:0-8201 GCA_052139595.1 Thermoleophilia bacterium
TCGGCCACGCGCTCCTCCCGCAACTCACTCAGGGCGCCGCCCTGCGGGCGGCGCCTCATTGATGGCCAGCCAGTAGATTCCGAGCTGCTTCACCGTCTCGTTGAACTCGTTGAAGTCTACCGGCTTGCGCACGTAGCTGTTTGCCCCCAAGCCGTAGCTGCGCACAATATCGGCTTCTTCGCTCGACGACGTGAGGATGACGACCGGCAGCAATCGGGTGCGCTCGTCGGCGCGCACTCGCCGCAGCACTTCAAGGCCGTCGACGCGCGGCAGCTTGAGGTCGAGCAGCATCAGTGCCGGCAGCTCGCTGGGTCGCTGTTCAGCGCAGCTGCCTTCGCCGAACAAGTAGTCCAGGGCTCCAACGCCGTCGCGTGCGACGCGCACCTCGTTGGCGACGTGGTGGCTACGAAAAGCGCGCAAGGTCAGCTCCACATCGTCGGGGTTGTCCTCAACTAGCAGGATCACTTTGTTTGCCACGGCGCCTCCTCCAAGTTGTGGGTACCGTAAAGTAGATCACGGCACCCTTTTCTACTTCGCCCTCAGCCCACACTGTTCCCCCATGCCGGTGCACGATGCGCTGCACCGTCGCCAATCCGATGCCCGTACCGGGAAATTCTTCGATCGTATGCAGACGCTGAAAGGCGCCGAACAGCTTGCCGGCGTAGCGCATGTCGAAGCCAGCGCCGTCATCGCGCACAAAGAAGACGCGCTCGCCGGCGATCCTCTTTTCACCAACCTCAATACGCGCCGTCTCGTGACGAGCGCTGAACTTCCAGGCGTTGCCGATCACGTTTTGCAGCACGATGCTCAGCAGGTGGGCATCGCCGCGTGCCGTCAGACCAGGTTTCACGACCACCGTCACCTGCCGTTGCGGCTCGCCGGCGTGCAGTTCGGCGGCGATCGCGGTGGCGATCTCGCTCAAGTCGACCCGCGAGCGCTTCATCTCGGCCCGCGTCACCCGCGAAAGCGTCAGCAAGTCGTCGATGAGCTGACCCATGTGCTGCGCTGCCGCCCGCACCTTCTGGAGATACGCCAAGCCGCCCGCATCGAGCACGTCACTGTAATCTTCGACCAGCGCCAGGCTGAAACCATCAAGGGCTCGCAAGGGAGCGCGCAGATCGTGCGAGACCGAATAGCTGAAAGCATCCAGCTCGGCAACCGCTGCCGACAGCTCGGACGTGCGCTGGGCGACGCGCTCTTCAAGTTCGCTGTTCAGGCGCTCCAGTTTATCGAGCATCTGCTTGCGCTCGCTGATGTCGGCATAGGTGCCAAGCACGGCAATGGTGTCGCCTGCCTGATCACGCAGCGGTACCTTTGTCAGGCTGATCGTCATCTCCGTGCCATCGTGGCGTAGCTGCGTCTCTTCGTAGGTGACTTTCGCCTGCCCGCTCGTCAACACCTCGGCGTCGCCGGCCCGGTAGCGGTCGGCGGCAGCCCGCCACGAGAACGCCACATCGCTCTTGCCAACGATGTCACGCGGATCATCCAGGCCGGCATCAGCGGCAAAGGCTCGGTTGCCACCCAAGTAGCGCCCGCGGAGGTCTTTCCAGAAGACCCGGTCGGGGATGTTGTCGAGGACCAGACCGAGCATGTGCCGCGAGGCGAACAGTTCGCGCACCTGATCTCGCTCGCGGCGCAACGTGATCCGTTCGCGGCCCCACCAGAGAAGCAGAATGACCAGCGCCGCACTGACGACAATGCTTATCAGAGCCACGACGGTCGTCACCGTCAGCGCCTGAATTGGTGCGTAGACCTCGTGCTGGTCGATCTTGGCGACAATGATCCAGTCGGAGCCGGGAACGGCCTGGATGGCAGCGAGTACAGCCTTGCCGCGATAGTCTTCTCCCGTGGTGACGCCCACGAAGCCGAGCGCTGCCTTCACCGCCGGCAGGCTGCGATCAGAGAGCGGATACGTCAAGCTCAGCGCCGCCTGGGGACGAAAACGCAGGTCGTTCAAATAGACGACAGAGTCGCCCTGACGGCGGACCAGCAAGGTCTCACCCGAAGCGCTGCTGCCCGGCCATGTTTGAATATACGAGTAGAGAAAGGTGCGCGGGTCGATGCGCAAAAGCACGGTGCCGGCGGCAACCTGCCGTGACCCGTCGTGAGTGGCGAACGGCACTGCCAGCTCCAACGTTGGCGCTCCGCCAACGCCACGAACGAGGTTGGACGAGGCAACCGCGTCGCCTCGCCGGGCGGCGGCGATCGTCTGCAGGTCAATCGGCTGCAACGCCCCAGCGCCAGCCGGCAACGACAGACGCACGCGGTTTTGCGAATCGACAATGACGACCTGCGAGTAGCCGTACTCATCACGTAGCGTCGCCAAAAAAGGACCCACAGCAACTGTCAAAGCGGCCTTAGAGCCACCGTTGGCAAGCGCAACCATGCTCCGTTGAACGAGCGGATTATGCTGCAGCACAGTTGCGTCGCCCATGCGCTCGTGCAGCCACGATCCGACCCCGTCAGCCTTGAGCCTGGCGATGCCATCGAGCTGGGCCCATGCTGCCGTGCGGAGCTCGGCATCCTGGCGTCGATAGAGCCCATAGCCGATCAAGGCGACAACTACGGCGACGAGCAGCGCGGCTGCGATCGCCACGAGGAACGCCCGCCGTGGCGGCGGCGGCATGAGGCCAAGGCCAACGTTCTCGCTGCCGGCGGTCTCGTTGCCGACAGACGAGGGCGCTGGCTCTTCTACCTTCGCTGGCGACTGCCCTGCTCCCACCCGACCCCCAATCGCGGCCGAGGAAGACACCCCGAGTACGACCAGCAGTATACGCCGGCGACCGCCGGCGCATAACATTCATTCGGTCAGGTGGGCTACGACTGCCGCGGAGCGGCGACGGTGAGACGCTGGCCCGCCGGCGGCGCGTGGATTCGTCTACGACTTCAGCACCGCCACATGCTTCACCAGTCGCACCCGCGTGCCCGCTGGCCCACACTCAAACTCGAGCTCGTCGCTCATGCGGCGCATGAACGTGATGCCTCGGCCGGCACCGGCAAGAACATCGGGTGGGCATAGCGGCGACGAAACGAACCCGCCGCCTTCGTCGCGTACCTCGACGCTCACACCACCGGGCAAACGCGAAAAGAGCACCGTGACCTGATTCTGGCCACCGTGCGGAGAGCCGTGACGAACCGCGTTGGCCAACGCTTCGCCAACGGCAAGCACGAACTCGAACAAGCCGCCGTTACGCAGGCCGCTCTCTACGGCCAGTTGCTCGACCCAGCGGCGCGCCGTAGGCACGCTCGCCTCAGTGGCCGGCACAGTCAGTTCACGCAGCCAGCGCGGCGGGCCGGCGGTCATCCGCTGCTCGTACTCCCAACCCGAGATCGCCGGCCTTCAGACGCCATTCGACGCTGTGTCACCCGACGCCAGCGATGGCGACTCGCTGCTGCTGGCCGAGGCTTCACTCTCGTAGGCAACCTCAGGCTCAACGCGGCACTCCTCTTTACCGGGCCAGCCGGCGAAGGGATACATGCACAGCATCGCCTGCCACTGCTCGCCGACGGCGGCAAAGCGACTGTGAATACGCTCCACAAGCTCCTGGTCGAGGTTAAACGCCCGCGCCGCGTCGAGCACGGACTCACGCAGCGACTCGATGCGCAGGTCGAGATCATCAAAGGCCGACCGCCAGTCATCTGGATCGACAGGCACAGGGTTTCTCAAGATGCGACTCTCACTCATTACCCCTCACTCTCGTTCTCGCTCACATTCGCGCAGGTGTTTTATCGGTTTGATACCCGCACCGCCACGCATGCCAACATCAAGCACGTCGCCAGAGCCGAATAGAGCCAGCCCAACAGAGGTAGCCACACGCCGCCAGCGTCAGCGTCATCTGGCAACGTGTGGGTAAACTGGGCCCCGGACGACGTACGTGACAAACAGGAGGTAACCATGGGCAGTAGGATCATGACCGGCGGGCGTGTGGCTGTCGCGCGCCTGGACCACGGCGCCGATCTGCTTGTCGAGGTCATGCGCGTGGCCTCGGATTACGAGTTCAAGACCGCCGAGTTCCACGCCATCGGCGCCCTGCAACGGGCACGGCTGAGCTTTTACGACCAGACCGCCCAGACGTACGGCGAGTTCGCCCTCGATGAGCCACTGGAGATTGTCTCACTGCTCGGCACGGTAACGCGCCGCGACGGTGCCCCCGCCGTCCACGCCCACGCCATCCTGGCGGGCCACGATGGCAGCACCCGTGGCGGCCACGTTAACCCGGGATGCGTCATCTTTGCCGGCGAGGTAGTCATGCACGAACTCCTGGGAGCGGCACCTGAACGTCAGCTGGATGAAGTCACAGGGCTGCCGCTGTGGAACAATGTCTGAGGTAACAGGAACCCAGCCGGCAAAACCAGGCGCGGGAGAAGAGTGGTGTCGGAAGGGGGACTTGAACCCCCATGAGGAAATGCCCTCACTAGGCCCTCAACCTAGCGCGTCTACCGATTCCGCCATTCCGACACGACGCCGGGCACCGCTGCCCGGACAAGGCATTATAGAAGCGTGGGCCGGAGCGGTCAACGCGAGCGCAAACGAACCACGATCGCGAAGCGATGGGCGTCGTGGCGAGCGAGGCGCGGGAGCAGTCGCAGCGTGCGGCGGCTTGACGTGAGCCGGCAGCGATTTGACACCGGCCAACAGCGAAATGCCGGCTGGCAACGAAACCGCGACTGGCGGTTCCAGAACGCCGGCCGGCGTGAGCGCGATGCCGGTCGCAACAGCAGACGCACGAGGGCGGCTGGTTCGCTGCCCTTCGGCATCGGCACCAGCCGCCCTCTCATATGCCTGCCGGCGCCGGACGCAACGGCTGGTGGGCGGGCGGCGGTGCGAAGCACCACCCTCGTCGCCAGGGCACCCCTGGCTCCCCCGTTCATAACGTCCTGCAGCGCACAGCAGACGGGATAAGGCTTACGTCGCCGGTGAAAACACGAACGGCCACGTCCCTGCAGGACGTGGCCGGTTTCACCAGTGGCTCCTCGCGGGACGATGGTGGCCATACTTAACTGCCCGCGGATCCTCGCCGCCACGAACACACCCTACACCGACTACAGCGCCGAGGCAATAAGAAGTGAACAAGGCGCGTGCTCAGGTGCCAAGCCTCGACTCGCAGGTCTACAATGACACTGATGGCGGCACGCATCCTCATCGGCACCTGCTCGTGGACCGACCCGACACTGATCGCTTGCGGCCGCTTCTACCCACCCGGCGTGGCCAGCGCCGAGGCGAGGCTGCGTTACTACGCCGACTACTTTCCCATCGTTGAAGTCGACAGCACGTACTACTCGCCACCAACTGAGCGCAATAGCCGGCTCTGGGTCGCGCGCACGCCGGCCGACTTCATCTTTGACGTCAAAGCGTTCGCCTTACTCACCCATCACCCAACCCACGGCGATCGTTTGCCGGCCGCCCTGCGCGCCTTTCTCCGGCCAGATGCGCCAGCGGCGAAGAACGTCTACCTGCGCCATCTGGCGCCGCCGGGTGTCGAACTCCTGTGGCAGATGCACGAGCGCGCTCTCACCCCACTGCACAAAGCAGGCAAGCTGGGTGCCGTGCTGTTTCAATTTCCGCCCTGGTTCCACAAGAACAACGAGAACATCGCCTACCTTGCCGGCCTGCGTGAACGTCTGCCACGGTACCCACTGGCAGTCGAGTTTCGCGGTGGAGGCTGGTTGCTCGGCGAACAGGCGGTCGACACCTTGACACTGCTTCGGCAAGCCGGACTCGCCTACGTCTCGGTCGACGAGCCGCAGGGCTTCGCCACCAGCACGCCGCCGCTGGCCGCAGCTACCGCCGAGATCGCCTACGTACGCCTGCATGGCCGCAACCGCCTCACCTGGAACAGACCAACGTCGGCCGCCAGCGAGCGCTTCAACTACCTCTACAGTGACGCCGAGCTGCAGGAGTAGGCACCGCGCTTGCACGAGCTGGCGCAGACGAGCCGGTCGCTGCACGTCCTGTTCAATAACAACTACCAGGACGTCGGCGTGCGGAACGCCCGGCAACTGGCATCTTTGCTGGGCGACAGCATCGTGCGCCCCTACCCGGAGCTGGCCGATGGCGGGCCGCTCCGCCCGAGGCAGGGCGATCTTTTCGCAGACGACGAGGAGACACCGTAAGTCACATTCGTCGCGATTCAATGACCGGGCGCGAGAGGTGGTCGCTGCTCGGTCGCCGCGACCGCTATGATGTTCGCGATACGTAACGTTGGCGCGAAGGACGGTGGGCGTGAGCTTCTATGGAGTCAGCGATGCTGAGCGGGCCGGCCTCGAACGCGAGCTGCTCGGTGTGCTGACCGCCCTGCTCCGCGTCGACACCACCAACCCGCCCGGCAATGAGACCGCCTGTGCCCTGATTCTGCGCGATTACTTGGCCGCCAACGGCATCAGCAGCGTCATCTGCGGCGAGACACCCGAGCGGCAGAATCTCGTTGCCCGCCTGCGCGGCACGCGACCGGGGCCGACGCTGCTCACCATGGGCCACATGGATGTCGTGCCCGCCGACGCCAGCGAATGGTCGGTGCCGCCGTTTGCAGCCACCATCAAAGACGGTTACCTCTGGGGCGTCGGCACGACCGACATGAAGGGCCAGGTCGCCGCCGAGGCCGTAGCCATGGCTCGATTGGCCCGTAGCGGTGCTGACTTCGCCGGCGAACTCGTTTTTGCCGCCACAGTTGACGAAGAGGTCGGTGACCACTGTGGCGTGCGCTGGCTCTGCCAGAACCGTCCTGAGCTGGTTGCCTGTGACTACCTGCTCAACGAAGGGATGGGCGGTCTCTGGTTGCCGATCGACGGCAAGAAGGTCTTTCTGCTCACGGTTGGCGAGAAGGCGTTTGCGCAGTTTCGCCTCAAAACCAGCGGTATTGGCGGCCATGCATCGGTGCCGGAGCACGACCACAGTGCTGTCATCAACCTCGCCAAGGCAGTCGTTGCCGTCGGCGAGTGCGATCCGCCGGCGATGATCAACGATCTCGCGACGAGCTTTATCGACGTGATCGTGAGCCCCGACGACCTACGCACACGGCTCAAGGATCCGGCGCAGGCACGGGCCGCGGCGCGCGCGCTGCGCCGGCGCGCGCCCGAAGTGGCGAACCTGGTCGAGCCCATTCTCGGCGCCACCTTCACACCAACGATTCTGCGCGCCGGGTCGGTGGTTAACGTCCTCCCGGTCCACGCCGAAGCCGACGTGGACTGCCGCATCATGCCCGGGATGACTGTCGAATCGACCGAGCAGTACCTGCGCACCGTGCTCGACCCACTGGGCATCGACTACGAGATTGAATGGCTCGACGTGACCACACCGAACGAATCACCGGCGGCGACCCCACTGAGCGAGAGCATCGCCCGCGTCCTGGCGAAAGATGTACCCGGTGCCGTGCTGGCACCGATGTGCTCCGCCAGCTTCACCGACTCGCGTCACTTTCGCGCCTTCTCCCCTGACACAATTGCTTACGGTTTCGCGCCCTACCTGCACGAGAGCATGATCGCTATGGAGGGCGGTCGTGATCATGCACCGGACGAGCGCATTCTGATTGATGATGCCGTGTACCAGGTGCTCTTCTTCGAACGAGTGACCCGGGACCTGCTGGCCTGATGAGCGTGAGGACGAGGAGTACGATGAGCCCTACCCAGCACCACGACGAACAGACGTTGCGCGACCACTTTCGCGGCGCCTTGCTGGGGCTCGCGGTCGGCGACGCCTTCGGCGCTCCCGCCGAGTTTCTCACGGCTGAGCAGGTGGCAGAGCGCTGGGGCGTCCTCACCGAGATGGTGGGCGGCGGTTGCTATCAGGTCGCACCCGGCGAGACCACCGATGCCACGGCGATGACGCTCTGCCTGGCCGAGAGCATCGCCACCTGCGGCGACTTTGCCCCCGAAGACATCATGCAGCGCTACATCGCCTGGTTTCGCAGCCAGCCCAAGGATGTGAGCTTGACCGTACGCACAGTCATGCTCGGCATGATGAGCGGCGCACCCTGGGACCTGGCCTCGCGGCGCGCCTTCGAGATCCTCGGCAACTCACAGGCTGGTAACGGCAGTATTATGCGCTGCGCGCCGGTCGCCCTGCATCATTTGCGCGATGCCCAGCTGCGCCGCGAGATAGCCTTGCGCGAGTCAACGCTGACACACTTCGATCGCCTCGCCGGCTGGGCGTGCGTTGCCTTCGTCGACCTTCTCGCGGCGGCTGTAAGCGGCGACCTGCGTCC
>JBKQWK010000071.1:0-9939 GCA_052139595.1 Thermoleophilia bacterium
ATGGTCCTTGCCGATGTGCCGGCGATCCCGCTGTACTTCTACCAGGACTTCCGGGTGACCAACAATCGGGTGCACAACTTCGTGCTCAACCCCATGGGGTTCGTCGACATGTGGACGCTGTGGATCAAGTAAGGTCTGTGGTTTGGTTTGTGCCACGGCAAAGACGCACACGGCTGAGTAGCGCTTGCGCGCTTGCACTTCGGAGTTTATTCACTGCTCACCAAGAGCATGTCTGACAGAGGTACGTGGCGACGCTCAGGCGCCGGGTCATCGTCGTCAGGTGTGAAACGCAGCCTGTGCTGCTCATTTCACAGGCACCGAGTTGCGAACAGCGAATGCTGCACTGCCGTCCTGCTCGCTGGGCTCCTTCCTGAGACCAAGGTTACGGGTAACCAGGCGACGCGTCTGATGATGGGCCGAGTTATCAAACCCATGCCATGCTGCCGCTGAGCAGCACGCAGTCGCAAACACGATGTTCAGCTAACTCTTAACAAAAGCACATGGAAATCTCACCTCACAGTGGCAGACTATAGCTGGCTCCTCTATCAGTGCTGGGCGCGGTCTTTACCCTCTTCCCCCACGCCCGGCCCCCCGCGGACCTTACTCCGCGGACACCCCAGCCAGGCAACGGCCGCTCGCCAAGTGCGGTGGGCGGCCGTTGCTAGGCCCACATCACACACTGGGCGCCGTGCTCACATACGTCGCTTGCCGCTTGACCACTCGCGGGGACTCACCTAGCATGTCGCTCAGCTGAAGGTGCCCGCAAGGGCACGTAAGGGAAGACGGTGCGAGACCGTCGCGGACCCGCCGCTGTGACCGGGAACGAACGCCGCACGTTGCCACTGCCGGTGCAAACCGGTGGGAAGGCGCGGCAAGTAGGACGATCCGGAAGCCAGAAGACCTGCCTTCAGCGTGTGTCGACGACGCCCTCGTGGTACCGGGGCGGCGGCGGCGCACAGCGTGGATCCAAACACGGGGGTCCCGGGTCAGGCAGACACTGGCCCGGGACGTTTTGCCCTACGGATCGAAAGGGAGTGCGCCGTGAGTGTCAGAGCCAGCCACGGTCCCCGCCCCCAGGCCAACGTCGGCGGTGCATCGCCAGGTATTTTCGTGCGCCGGGCAAGCGGCCTGGTGCGCGAGGTCTCCGCTTGGAACACGCTCGCCTTCAACGTCATGAACGCCAACATCGGCGTCGGTCTCGTCTGGGTACTGTTCCTTGGTGCGGGGCTCTATCGAGGCGCCAATCTCTACCTCGCCATCGTGATCGCATACCTCGGTATTCTGCCGCTCAACGTGCTCTACACGCGGCTCAGTGCGATGTACGCTCGCTCCGGTGGGGACTACACCTACATGACCCGCCTCCTGCACCCCAGCGTGGGCTTCGCCGTCAACTTCGCCGCCATAGTCTACTTCACGATGTTCGTTGGCGTCGGCGGGCTGTACACGGTCGAGTACGGGCTGACGCCACTGCTGCGCGTTTGGGCCGCCGACACACGCAATGCCGTTCTCTCGCAGGTCAGCGCCTGGCTGAGCGGCACCAGCGGTACGCTCCTCGTCTCGCTCGCAATCCTCGCCGCCTTCGCGGCGCTGATGATCTTTGGCAACCAGCGCCGCTTCTTCCGCCTCCAGAGTGTCACCTTTGTCCTCGGCATGGTCGCTTTAGCGGCAATTGTCGTCATCGGCCTGACTATGTCCCGTACGACGGCACTGGCGCACATCGATGCGACCCTGAAGGGTGTCGGCGCCGGCCCCCTGGCACCGCTGGCCGCCGGCAGCGGTGCTCCCTTCTCCTGGTCGGCTACCCTGCACGCGACGATCTGGCCCTGGATCATCTATCTGGGCTGCTACTTCTCGGCGTTCATCGGTGGCGAGGTTAAGCAGCCGCGACGCACGCAGACCATCGGCATCCTCGGCAGCACGACCTGGGCCCTGCTGTGGATGCTGCTCGTCACCTGGGCCATGTTCCACCTCTTCGGCCAGGCGCTCTTTGCCAACCTCATCAGCGCCCCTGCCAAGCTCGGCCTGGGCACTACGCCAACGTTTGCCGAACTCACGGCGCTGGCCCTGCCGAGCACCGCGCTCGCCGTGCTCTTGCTCGCCGCCTTCACGGTCTGGGGCTTCGCCTGGGTCGGACCGACCGCGATGTGCGCCTCGCGCTGTGTGTTCGCCTGGTCGCTTGACGGACTCGCGCCCGCCTGGCTGCGGGGAGTGCACAAGCGCTGGCACACGCCCCACCACGCGCTCTACGTGATCTTTGCCCTCTCGGCCTTGTGGACGGTGCTGCTCGTCTACGGCCAGCTGATGCTGCTCTCGGGCATGAGCATCATGATCATCGAGTGGCTGGCGGTCGCTCTGTGCGCCATCCTGCTGCCGCGCGTCGATGCGCCGCTCTGGGAGACCTCGCCCAGTTGGGGACGTCGTTTCGGCCTGGCGACGATCACGTGGTGGGGACTGCTGACGATTCCGCCAGTGCTCGCCGTCGGCTGGCTCAACCTCACCGACGTAAACTCGGGCACCAGCCTCACAGGTCAGCCTAATGCGCTGATCACCTGGCTCGCCATCCTCGCTGGCGGCTTCGTCGCCTACTTCGTCGCCGTAACGCTGCAACGTCGCCGCGGCATCGAGGTCGGGTTTGCCTTCACCTCGGTGCCGCCTGAGTGAGTGGAGCGACGCACGTAGTGAGAACGCGTGCCCCCCTGACGCCACGCCTCGCCTCGGCAAGATGTCGATACCGGCAGAGGGAGCTTCTAACCCTTACTGACCATCACCAGGCACTGTCAGGGTTCGCCGAAAAGTGGTTAATGTGCAAGAGTTCTATCGGCCACTCCCAGCCAGGTGCTACCGACGATGACCAGGCGTTGTGCATCACTTGGTGCCCAAATGGAGCCCAACTGCCTCGGGCTTCGGTTGTGCCACGCTGCTCGCGAGATCACGAACGCGCCCGATCTTCCTCGCACTTGCCCGCGCGCTCGGACGCCCCCTCGGCGTTCCACACAGAGTTCATTCTGCCAAGCGCTCGAGGCGCACGACGTGACCGTTGTGCACAGCGTGAAGCACGCTCGGATCACCGGTAAGCGCACCGACGAGGCTTACTGGGCTCACCGGTTGCTGGCCGAAGAACAGGCACAGCGCCTTGCCGGGAGGCCAGTAGCCTACCGCGCCCAAAGCAACAGTGGCCTGTGGGTCTTCCTCTCTGCACTCGAGGGGAACTGAGAAGTACACCTCGGCACCCCATATCTGCGCCGAGCTCACGAGCGGCAGAGCGCGCCAGAGCGCAGCCGTCGTAGTTGAGTCGTTGAGTTCGGCCGTCATCTCGACGCCGGCCTCCTTGATGAGGATGCGCATGCGTGCCATCACCGAACCTCCTCGCGCGTAGGTCATGGACACAGCGGTGGATGAGGGGCTCGCTCTCGCGCACATCGTTCACAGATGGAGGCGGGGCTGCGCACTGCGAACAGACGGAGGGTCCGACCTTCTGTGCCCACCGAGCGGTTCTAAATCATGTTAATGCTAAAGCCGCCTCTCTCCAAACGGAATTCGAATGATGGTGCGGCACGCCTGCAGGCGTGGGCGAACACCCACCCAGATCCACTCCCACGCGGGGGCTTCCACCGCAGCACAGGGCCGTTGTTAGCAAATTGTTGGCGACAGGGAACTGCTTGACCATGGTTCAGAACAGCGTCTGCAGACCACACTGACAATCGAACCCTCGGGAACCATCACGCTTGACAGAGGCCCGACTTCTCATTGAAGGTTCCTGGCCACCATGCGCAAGGAAATCACGGCAGCACAGCCACAGTCGCCGCTGCCAAACAGCAGTCTGGCGAACGGCCACACTGGACCGCCAGCCCAGATCGCGACCATCTCGGCACGATCTGAGCCTCTCAGGCAACGTCGCGCCGCTGGGTCGTGCGAGAAGCGATGACCGCGATCACGACTACGACGCCGACAACCAGGGCCGCCGCCGCGGCGAAGGGCAGAGCAGCCGCGCCGCCGGTAACCGCGTGGCCCGCCAGCGTCGTAGCCGCCGTGTAGGGCAAGTAGGGCGCCACGGAAGAGTACAGTCCACCGAGGATGCGCTCGACAACGAATCCCCAAGCGAGTACACCGACTACAGCCGCCACCTGCTGACGAACGAGCCAGCCGACGGCCACGCCAAGAAGCGCCAGCAGCAGGGAGGCAAGCGCCGCACCGCCCACATAACGCAACATGGTAGCGACCGAAAGTGCTACCGAAAAACCCTTGGCGGAGACAAAGATCAGACCGATCACCGTCGTAGCAGCGGCGGCCAGCAGACCGAAGAGAAGGCCAAAAGAGCCGGCGGCAACGGCCTTGGCCAGCAGCACCCGATAGCGCTCAGGGACGGCCAGAAAGGTCGGCGTCGCCGTCCCATGGCGAAACTCGCTGCTGGCCACAATGACACCGAAGACCATGGCCAGTAGCAGGGCGAAGTCGGTCGCCGTGATCACCGCGGTAAGCCCGGCCGTGGTATTGAGAGGCGCTATCACCATATGCCTGAGCCGACCGCCGCCAGAGGAGCCGGCTCGCGATGCACTGAGCACCGCCACCAGAGCGCTGAGGCCAACGGCGACGGCAAGCAGAACGAAAGGCAAACGAATGGTGCGCAGCTTGAGCAGTTCGGCACGGATCGCGCACATCATTGTGAGGCCTCCTGCTGTTGGGCCGTCGTCAGCTGGAAGAAGATGTCCTCGAGATTGCTGGTTTCGCTCGTACTCTCGAGAATCGGGACGCCCAGCTTGGCAGCCAGAAGGCCGACCTCCTCTGGACTGCTACCCGCGATCTCAAGCCGGTCGGCAGCGACGCGGGTAACGTCGATGCCGTCGCCGTGCAGGGCTGCGGCCAGCACGTCCGCCTGGGGCGTGCGAATACGAACAAGGCGCCGCACACCCGCAGTCAGCTCCGCCAGCGAGGACTGCGCCACCAGACGCCCGTGCTCGATGATGACCACTGAATCGACGGTCTGTGCCACCTCGGCCAGGATGTGACTCGAGATCAAGACCGTGTGACCCTCGTCGGCCAGTCTGCGCACCAGCTCGCGCAGCCAGCGCACCCCTTCTGGGTCGAGCCCGTTGGCCGGCTCATCGAGAAGCAGCAGCTGCGGATCACCGAGCAGCGCGGCGGCAATACCGAGACGCTGGCGCATCCCGAGCGAAAAGCCGCCGACTCGGCGCTTGCCTGCCGCCGTGAGGCCCACCAGCTCGAGCACCTCACTGACCCGGGAAGCGGCAAGGCCGCCGGCCAGCGCCTGCACGCGCAGGTGGTCACGAGCGCTCCGCCCAGGATAGAAGCTCGACGCCTCTAGCACAGCGCCGACGTGACGCAGTGGGTTCTCAAGTTGAGCGTAAGCCCTGCCGTTGATCGTGGCGGTGCCAGATGTAGGACGCAATAAGCCGACGAGAGCACGCAGGGTCGTCGTCTTGCCAGCCCCGTTGGGTCCGAGAAAGCCGACCGCGGTGCCCTGCTCGATAGTGAAGCTCAGGTGATCAACGGCGACGACATCGCCATAGTGTTTGCTGAGATCCTTGAGTTCAAGTGCGGGCATCTAACCTCCTGCTGTTTCACTCTAGCGAAAGAATCCTTCTGAGGACAACTTCAGTCTCGACTCCATCGGCGACACTTTCGTGACCGCTGGCAGCGAGTTCGCCGTCTGGGTCTGGCGCCAACTGAGCACGACCTGCTGCCCAACCGTGACAGCAAAGCACGAGCGACAGTTAGCAGGCAAGGCAAGCTCGACGGCGAACGTAACTGCAGGTACTGTACAATACCCGGCTATCTGGAGTATCCGGACACGAGAGATTGCTCGCTGGGCTAACTCCTGAGACCAAAGCTAGGGCCTGATGGGCCGGGTATCAAACCCATACCATGCCGCCGCCGAGCAGTATGTGGCCGCACCGCAACACGATGCTCAGCAAACTCTTAACAAACGCACATGGGAATATCACATGGCAGTGGCATGACTACAGGTGACTCCCATACCTCTGCAGGGTGCGGCTTCACCCCCCACGCCCTGCTCCCCCGCGGACCTTACGCCGCGGACACCCCAGTCAGGCAACGGCCGTTCGCCAAGTGCGGTGGGCGGCCGTTGCTAGGCCCACATCACACACAGGGCGCCGCGCTCGCAACGAGCATCGTTGCTAGGCGATCACCTGACGATGCCGCTGCCGTTGTTCACGCCCAGATCAGGCCGCTGATCGCTGTCGGTCCTTGATCTCTCAAGCGACGCTTCTGGCGTCCCCGTGGCCCTATCGCCTCAGCCGCTCTCGCCGTCGGCAACAGCTGGCGCTCCGGAAAACCGCGCCCGTCGCTGGGGTTCGACGAAGCGGGCCACCCAGATCGAGCCTTCGTAGAGCACGATCAGGGGAATGAACATGGCGATCATGCTGAAGGCGTCCTGGCTGGGCGTTGCCACGGCGGCAATCACGGCGTTGATGAGGAGGGCGTACTTGCGGTTCTTGCGCAGGAACTTACTGTCGACGATGCCGAGACGAGCGGCAAGGACGATGACGACCGGTAGCTCGAAGACTGCTCCGAAGGCGAGCAGAAACATGGTCACAAAGGAGAAGTAATCGTCGGCCCGGTTCATGACATGGAAGTAGGGGTTATTGAAATTGAGCAGCCAGGCGAGGCCGCGGGGTAAGACGATCAGGTAGCCAAAGACGACGCCGCCGAGAAACAGAAAGGCCGTTGAGGCAACGACAGGATAGAAGTACTTCTTTTCGTTGGCCGAAAACGCTGGTCCGATAAAGGCCCAGAACTGATAGATAACGAATGGCGAGGCGATCAAAAGGCCGCAGTAGACCCACACCTTGAAACTGACCATGAATGGTTCGGCCGGGCTAAAGGTGGTGAGGTGGCGGAACTTGAGCGGCAGTGGGTGGAGCAGCAGCTTGAAGAGCACGCTGTTGAAGATGCCGGCGATGATGACCCCAGCGAGGAGAACGAAAGCGACCCGAAACAGACGCTTGCGCAGCTCATCGAGGTGCTCAACCAGGGACAGGCGATCGTCGGCACTGAGCATGGGGTGCAGCAGCTTGTTCAGATGATTGCCTGGTTGCTGGGCGCGTCGGGCGTTTGATTGGGAGCAGCCGAGCCGCTGTCGGCCAGCGGCTCAGGGTCAGAGTCGCCGGCCGGAGCCACAGCGGCGAGACGGTACTCATTGCCGTTGGCATCGACGAAGACCGACGGCGGTGTAGCAGTGACGGTGGCGTTCGCTACCGAGACGGCGGCGGGAGTGGTGGCCGCCGCCGTCTCGTCGCCAGCGGCCGGCGTCACTACTGTTGCGGCTGGCGTCACCGGTGTTGCCGCCGGTGCTACAGGGTTGCCGTCCAGACCGAGGCTGAATTCGTCTTTAAGGCCAGAGGTCGCCTGTTTGAACTCGCGGATACCCTTGCCTAGTGAGCGCCCCATCTCGGGTAGCTTCTTGGGGCCAAAGACAAGCAGCACAATGGCAAGCACGATAGCGATATGGACAGGGCTCAGTTCGCCCATGAGATTCCTCCTCCTCCTCCTCCGTTTACTGTGGCCTCGCTGCCGGCCAGGGTCGCGACTCTTGACAGCATCCTAGCCCTATGACCTATCCGCCGCGGACGGCTGTGCTGCCTGAGTCTCGCGCGGACTTACTGGCAGCGCTGCATTGGCAACCAAGGGTGGCTCGCGAAGCGGGGGCTGAGCGTCGCTCTCGGGTGCAAGCGGCTTCTCTGGTTTACTGTCTTTGAGTCCCGACTTAAAACCGCGGATGCTCTGACCGATCGACTTGCCCAGACCGGGCAGGCGTTTGCCGCCAAAGAGGACGAGCACGATCAGGAAGATAACCAGTAAGGCGGGCCAATCCATATCCATGTCGCTGCTGCCTCCTGCTGCACATCCGGCGTTTGTTGGATGACCTTTTCATCATAGGGCCAGCGTCAACTTATATCTGCCTGCCAGCGTTGGTCTGAGCAGCGACTGACAATCACGGGCCAGATGAGCGGCGGCAGCGGGCTGTCCTTTCCGCACCGGACAACGTGACATGGCGTCGACTCGGAACTGGCTCGTGTGCAGCGCACCTGAGTCGACAGCCGACGCCGAGCCGACGCGATTATCACTCGCCGACTCACGCTCCATTCACATCTCGACGTCCAGCGCCTGCGCCCCACAGTCGCCTGCGATTTCGACGCCTTCTTAAACGTCCGATCAGCCCGATGCACGGGTGGCGCTCTATGCATCAGATGTCGAATTCGCGTGACGTGCGTCAACATTACTTGAAGGACGATTCGACGATGGCGATCTCGTCGTCAGTTAGGCCGTAGAGGTCGTAGACGAGGCGGTCGATCTCTTTGTCCGTTGCCGCGATCTGGCGCTCGATCAACGTCCGGTCGTGGTCCGTCCTGCTCGACAGCAGCCGCTTGTGCAGGTCAAGCATAATCTGGACTCGGCGAATCAATAGGCCGCGAGATTCGAATCTATCTGAATCCACGTCGCAAATCGGAATGCGGCGCAAAGCAGCAATATGTACTTGCGGAAACACAGTACGCGTCTCTTGAGAGTGAACACGATAGTAGAATGACAGAAGGCGCGAATTCAAAACACCTAGAAGGAATAGAAGTGTCTCAAACGAACCGTCTATTGAATGCGTGTTGTGAACAGAGTTCAGCGTGTAATAACCCTCCTCATCCAAAGCGAATATCAGCGAGTCAGCCGTCTGTCGATTGACCAGCTTTGGAGCTTGAAAAACAGATGGTGAGCGAAAGGAAGCACCCTGCTTCTTAAGATCGAGGCTGAGAAGCTTGGCATCACAATCAAGAGTGCGTGATGGGGCCAAAAGCTGATATCTACGTATCTGCTTGCCTTCGATGACGGGCCGCCAAGTTGATTTGCGTGGGCCACAAGGATCAAGCACGATGTCCCGAAATGACCGTGGGCCCGGATTCACACCATCTTTGGTAATAGCGAAGTCCTGTAGGACGCGAGCGTTACTGCCAATCTTCCTAAGAATTGCATCGAGCCCGGCGTTGCCGAAAGGCCAGGCGCCGGCGGCATGCTTCATTAGCTGATGTCGTTCTACCATGGTAATTGATGTCGGCTCTTCTTGCCTCCATTCATCAAGCTGCGAAAAGTCCTCAAAACGAATCAGTGTTGAGGGATTCCCAACGATAGGGACCACCGTCCTGACATGCGCCTTCCCCTCGAACACTGGGAATCGCGCTAAGCGAACCGAAGACAATCCGCCTTGCACCAGTGCCTGACGTGTTGACTCGTAGGATTGATTGCTTGAGAGGGTGTCTGGAACAATCATTCCTGCATACCCACATGGGGAGCGCAGTTTTGTCGCGAGAACAAGGAAGATTAGGTAGGTGTTGAGCCGCCCGCCCACGTAAGGCCCGTACTTGCTAATTAGATAGGTTTCAATAGCCGGGTCGGGCTTGATGGATTCCCTCGCGTAAAAGGAGACATACGGCGGATTCCCTATGACCGCATCAAACCCCTTTTCCTCTTCCGCGCCTCCGTGTCTCCGTGATGAAATTACTTCCCCAAACTCCCTTTCCCAATCGAAGGCATTGACGCGGGCGATTTCCTCGTCGAGGCCGGTGAGGCCGAGCTGCTGATCGTCGTAGAAGTCGGAACCGATGAGCGAGTTGCCACACTTGATGTTGGCAGCCAGGTCGGGCAGGGCCCGTTCGTGCAAAAAGCTGAGCTGGCTCTCGATTGTGGCCGCAGTCTCGCCCTCAAGCACTTTGAGCAGCAGGCTGAGCTTGGTCGTCTCGACGGCCTGGGAGTCGATGTCAACGCCGTAGATGCTGGTAAGCAGAATGCGCTTCTTCTCGACTGTTGTCAGCTGCCACTCACCGGCGAGACCTAGATGCAGCTCCTTGCGATACTTCCCCGGCTGCTCGGCATAGATCTTGAGGTGCCAGTCGAGCAGGTACTGATAGGCGCCGA
>JBKQWK010000072.1:0-2988 GCA_052139595.1 Thermoleophilia bacterium
GGCCGCAACGGCGGCCGCTACCGGCCCCAAAACTTGCTAAGGGAGGTGCGACAGAGTAGAAGAAACACACGAGACCGGGTGGGGAATTGTTTGGCGCTCGGGGTGGGGAATTACGTGACGTTCGACAGTCGTCTCAAAAGACGCCATTATGGTGGTGCAAATCGAGGGCCGCCGACGGGGTGCCGACGCCGCGGGAGTGAGAGTCAGAGGACTCCGAAGCTCTGCAATCACCTCGGCGATCGCTTCCTGCTGCTCCTCACCCAGGTCGGGAGTACTTCAGGCGTCGAGTATCTCAAGCTCCTCGCCGCCACAAAGCAGGCAATATCGACACGTCTGACCAGCGTACTCTGGTAGCATTGCCCATCGGTAACGAGAGTTCGCTGGTTCTCCTCTCGCGGCTTCCGATATCTGCGATCAATGCGGAGAGACGAATGTCACCAACGTACGCACTGCTCGGTCTGCTGCTCAACGGTCAGCAGCACGGTTACTGCCTGAAACGCACAATCGATCAGGAGTACGCACCCTTCTGGCGCATCGACCATGCTCAACTTTATCGTTCACTCGCCAAGCTGGCGCGCGCTGGCTGGGTCACAGCACGAACTGAACCAGGCGTCGGCGCCCCCGAGCGTAAGGTCTACGCCTTGAGTGCCGAAGGCAAACGTGTTTTCGTGGCGTGGCTTTCTGAGCCAGCCGACGACCGCAACGAGTTCTTCGTCAAGCTGCGTCTTGCTCACGAGAGTCACGCCCCCATCGCACCGCTGGTTGAAGCCCGGCGCCACCTGCTCAACCACGAGCGATTGGCGCGACTTCAGGCGCGCAACGTGGCAGCAGAGAGCGGCGACATCGGCCGCCTCGCGCTAGCGCGCGCGGCGCTCCATGAAACCGAAGCCCACCTCGCAGAACTTCACCTCTGCCGCCCCTTGGCCTCACAAGAGCGCACCACTGCGTACGACGGCGGTTCTCAGACAACGGTCATCGCTGGTAGCGATCCCCGATAGAGTGCCTGGTGGATCCGTCACACATAGCCACTCACGACTGGCAGGCCGACTGACTCTCTGCCGCTCCGTCTTAGAGCAGTAGTCGAGGTCGCAGATCAGTCACGATTGATGCGAAAGACGCGCAGCGAGCCCTCTGGTACACCCAGTTCGACGGTTGCACCGGGTCTGATGTCGAGCCGCCCCAGATCACGCGGAAGCAGGGAAACAGTCAGAGCGGGCTTATCGACGAACGTGACCCGCGCCAGAGGAGTGGTCGGCAGAACGCGATTAATGACTGCCGTAAAGCACGCGGTCTCGGGCAGCGACGCAGCATCGGCACCGAGCAGCATCGCTTCGGGACGATAGAACACGCTGACCGGCCCGCTCCAGCCGTCATCAGAGTCATATATCGGCAGTGTCAAATCGCCAAGTGCTAGCCGACCCCGATCTACGTTTCCTGCTCCAAGTTCAGACCACCCCAACAGCCGCGCGCAGGTCGCGTCACTGGGTGTAGCGACGATGTCGTCGGGGCTTGCCAGCTGCTGCACTTGCCCGCCGACAATGATGGCAACGCTATCAGCAATGCCGAGAGCCTCGTCGCGATCATGAGTGACGTGAATGGCCGGGATTCCCAGCCCGCTGAGGAGCTCCTGCAGGAGCCTACGCAGATCATCACGCGCGGGCCGATCAAGCGCCGACAGCGGCTCATCCAGCAGCAGTACCTCGGGTTGTGCGGCTAGCGCCCGTGCGAGAGCCACGCGCTGACGTTCACCGCCACTGAGTGAACGAGGTGACCGCTCCGCAAGGTGGGTGATCTCGAATCGAGCGAGCAGTGCATCGACGCGCTCGTAAGAGCGTTCGCCGCGGGCGCGCAGTGCAAAGCCGACGTTCTTACGCACCGTAAGGTGCGGAAACAGAGCTGCATCTTGGAACCCGAAGCCGATAGCGCGCTCTTCCGGCCGCAGCTCGCCTAGTTCTCTGCCGTCGAGCCATATGCGCCCAGCCGCGGCCTTGCGAAAGCCTGCGATCGTCTCAAGCAACATCGTCTTGCCAGCGCCCGAAGGTCCCAGCACCGCCAACACGCGGCCACGCTCAACATCAAGGTCAATCGGCCCAAGCTCAAAGGAACCTGCGCGTGTGGTCACGCCCTGGACAACTAGACCGCGGTTAGCGAGATCCACGATCGGCAATCCACAGCCAGCGGCCGGAAGCCAACGTGCGCATGACGAGGAATGTCGCCAGCGCTACGATCAGCAGCAACACGGAAGCAGCAGCAGCTTGGGGCAGGCCGGAGCGCTGAAACAGATTGTAGATCTCGACCGGCGCAGTAACGGGATAGTAAGCGATAATCACGACCGCACCAAACTCGGCCAAAGCACGCGCATAGACGAGCACGGCACCGGTCAACACACCACGGGCGCCTAGCGGCAGCGTAACGCGACGAAACGCAAGCGCACGAGTCGCGCCGAGACTGCGGGCAGCGCGTTCCAGATTGGGATCGATTGCCTCGAAGGCAACCCGTGCGCTGTTCACGGCAAATGGCGCAGAAACAAATAGCATCGCCGCCACGATGCCCCACTGCGATCCGTAGAAGGACACGCCGACGTGGCTGGCAGGGGCACCAATCCAGCCAGTCCGACCCAGCAAGAACAACAAGGCGATACCGGCAACCGTATGGGGTACCGCAAGCGGCAAATCGACGATGGCTTGTACTAAGCCCGGCGCCGGCACGCGCCGCTGAGCGAGCAAGTAGGCAAGCGGGACGCCAAGAACAGTGGCAATCAGAGCGGTGATCGCCGCATCCTGCATGCTCAACAGGATGGCGTCACGCACCTCGGCCTGACTCGCCACGCTGCTCAAGCCGGACCCAGTCGAGGTCGCCGCCAGCCGCACAAGCGGTAGCACGATGAAGGCGATCAGCAATCCACTGGCCAGCCAGAGTGCGGCTTGGAATACCCCATACGGCCAGGTTCCGCGGGTGGGAACCCGGACGCTCGTATCGCCCGGGTTC
>JBKQWK010000073.1:0-8343 GCA_052139595.1 Thermoleophilia bacterium
CGCCAGAACGTCGCCCTTGCGAGCGATGATGTCGAGTTCACCGCGACCGACACGCTGATTGACGCCGACGAGGGCCCACAAGCGCTGGAGCAGATACTGTTGTGCATACAGCTCGGCTGCTGCACCAAAGCGTTGCCGTTCATTCATGCCGCCAGAGTAGCGAGCGGCAGGCTGCGGCGACAGGATGACCATCCACTGTCCGAGTTGACAATCGCTGATCGGCAACCAGGTGGGCGACAATCGCGACCGGCAACGCCATCCGTCCCTGCATCACGGTATGATGCGTTGATGGCACGTTTTCGCTTCATACACGCGGCCGATCTGCACCTTGACACGCCGTTCCAAGGTGTCGCGGCGCCGGCGCCGGCGATTCGGCAGGCCCTCCTCGACGCTTCGCTCGATGCCTGGGACGACCTGGTCGCACTGACGATCGCTGAAAACGCGGCGTTTCTGGTCATCGCCGGCGATGTGTACGATGGCGCCGCCCGCGGCATGCGGGCCCAGTTTCGCTTCTTGCGCGGCCTGCAGCGACTGGCCACCGCCGGCGTGATGGTCTTCATCGTGCACGGCAACCACGACCCGCTTGACGAAGGCTGGTCGGGTATTCGTGCCTGGCCCGAACCGGTTGTCCTCTTCCCCAGCAACGAGGTTACGACAGCGCCAGCGGTGCGCGACGGCGTTAAGCTGGCGACGGTGCACGGCATCAGCTATGCCCACCGCGGGGTTCGCGAGAACCTCGCGGTGCGCTTCCCGCGCCCGTCCGCCGGCGGATTCCACATCGCCCTTCTGCACTGTAACGCCGACAACAGCCCCGAGCACGGAGCCTACAGCCCCTGTGCCATCGCCGAGCTACGTGAGTCCGGTTACGACTATTGGGCCCTTGGCCACATTCACAAGAGGCAGTCGCTGGGCGACGCCAGCGTCGCCATCGAGTACCCAGGCAACCTGCAGGGGCGTAGCCCCAAAGCGAGCGAACAGGGTGCCAAAGGCGCCCTCGTCATCGACGTCGACGAGAGCCACGTGCACGCCGTTCGCTTCGCCCCCTGCGATCGCGTACGGTTTGTCAGCTGCCAGGTCGACGTCACGGCACTGGCGGATGTCTCCGCTGTGCGCGACAGCCTGCTCAGCCGTCTGGCCGATTTGCAGACCGCCAACGCCAAACGCGGCCTCCTGGTGCGCGCCCACCTCGTCGGCCGCGGCGCCGTACATAGCGACCTGCAGCAAGCCGACGCTGCGGCGGCGCTGCTCGACGAGCTGCGTCAAGTCTGTGCCACCGAATCGCCGTTCGTCTGGTGGGAATCGTTGCACGACGACACGCGCCCAGAAATCGATCGGCAAGCGATTCGCCAGGCCGGTGACCTCTCGGCCGAAGTGCTCCGTGTCGGTGACCGGTTGAAGAGCGACGCGCAGCAACTGCGCCAGTTTCTCGCCACAGCCTTCTCGCCGCTCTCGGCCCGCCTCTTGCCTGAAGAGCTGCGCGACATCAACGACGAGGCTGCTCGCGAACTCATTGCCCGCGGCGAAGATGCCCTGCTCGACATGCGTGAGCGCGACTGACGATGTACGTCACGGGCTGGCACGTCGACGGTTTTGGCATCTTCAGCGATTACGTTGGTCCTTCGCTGGGTCCTGGCCTGACCGTACTTCTGGGGCCCAACGAAGCTGGTAAAAGCACGTTGTTGGCCTTCATTCGGGGCACCCTGTTCGGCTTCAAAGATAAACGCAGCGCCAGCACAACGGCGCTTTACCCACCGGTTCCTGGGTGCAGGTACGGCGGCCGCCTCTACCTGGCCGACGATGACGGCACCTTCACCGTTGACCGTGATGCCGGGCGGTTGCGCGCGCAACCGACGAAAAAGCTGGCCGGCGACGTGCCCGGCGATCCGTCCGACCTGCAGCGCCTCCTCGGCGGTGCCGACGAAACGCTCTTCCGCACTGTCTTCGCCTTCAGCCTGACTGAGCTGCAAAATCTCGACAGCATGTCCGACGAACACATCAGTGACCGCATCTTTTCGGCCGGCCTCAAGGGCGCAGGCCAGTCGGCGCAAGCAGTCCTGGCGTATTTCGACGAACGTGCCGCCGCGCTCTATCGGCAACGCGGCAAGTCGACCATCGGCCAGTTGCTGGCCGATCTGCGCCAGAACGGTGACGAGTTGACTCGTGCCGAGCGGGCGGCTGCGGACTACCCCGACCACCGTGCTGCAGTCGAAGCCGGTGTCACCGCGGTCGGCGCGGCGCAGGCAACTGCCCGTCAACTCCGCAACCAGAAGGAGCGCCTGGAAAGTCTGCTCGCCCTGTGGCCGGTGTGGAGCGAGTACCGTCAGGCGCAAAGCGTGCTCGTTCGAGGCGACGAGCTTCCCGATCGACTGCAGATCGCCTCGCTGGCGGCTGGCTTGGCACTGCACCGCCAGCGACGCGCCGATCAGCCGGCTGCCGCCGAGCGGCACCGCAGTGCGGCTGCCGCCGCGGCAGCCCGGCTGGCCGAACTAGGCGCCGACGTCACCGTCGACACGTTGGCAGGGCTCGACGTGTCGCTGCCCGCGCGTGATCAGCTGCGCGCCTGGGCCGAGCGCCTGCAAGCGAGCGAGCGAGCTACTGCCGACGCCAAGCGTGCCGCCGGCGAACGTGCCGGCGAGTACCGTGCCCTCGGCGACGAGCACCAGCGCCTGGCGACCGCACGCAACATGCAGGCGTCGCCGCCGGCATCCGAACTGGACGAACGAGCAGCAGTTCTCGCCGGCTTGCGAGCCGACCTTCAGGATCTGCGTCAGGCGCCGCCGGCCGCCGGCCGAGCGCTCGGTCTGGCTCGTCTCGGCATGGTCGCCTGAGCGCTGGCGCTCGGCGGTGTCGGCATATGGCGCATCGGCGCCGGCGATACGCTCGTTGGCAGCTTGACACTGCTCTTTGCACTCATGGCCCTGGCGTTGGCGGGCCTGCTGCACGGTGCAGCCGGCGACAAACGGCGTCACCAGCTCAAGGATCATGTTGCCGCCACCTGCTCGCGACTCGGTCTGTCGGCCGACGCCAGCTGGGCCGAACTCGAGATCCTGAGCGCAAGCATCGCCAGTCAGCGCGCTACGCGGGCCGCCTGGGAAGTCGCCAGCCGCGACATCGAGGCAATCGCCACGCGTCGGGACGAAAGTCAGCGTCGGCTTGTCGAAGCCGAAGCCCTCGCCGCCCGGATCAGCAATGAAGCCGAAGATACCGCCGGCCACTGGAGGGCCTGGGTCGCCGCGCGCAAGCTGCCGTCCGATCTAACACCGCAAGGTATAACGGACTACCTTAACGCCGCCGAGCGTGCCGTCGAAGCTGATCGACGGCGCGTCGATGCGGCCTCCGACCTCAGTCTGATCACCAGCTCCATCGCCGAGTGGGAGACGCGTGCCCGGTTGTTGCTGGCGCTCGCTGCTGAGGTCACCGGCGAGCAGCTGTTAGCGCGCTTTGCTGAAGCTCAGGCTCGACTGGCCGAGCACACCGTCGCCGAAGAAACCGTGCGCCGCTGCGAGCAGGCAATCACGACCCGGCTGGGCAGCGGCGAACAGGCGGCGGCAGTACGTCGTGAACTGGCCAGCGGTCTCACCAGCGAATGGGCCGCCGAGCTGGCCGAGACACTGCGCCAAATCGAGGTGGCTGAAAACGAGGTCGTCGCGGCAGCGGGTCGGCAACGCGACGCCGAGCGGCAGCTGCACGATCTCGAGGCATCGGCCAACGTCATTGACCTGGCCACGCGACGAAGCGAGATCGTTGCCGCTCTCGAGCAGACTCTGCAGGCGTGGCGTCAAGCGCGCGTCGCCGGCAGTCTCATGAAAAGCACACTCGACGAGTTCGTCACAACGCATCAACCGCACCTGCTTGAACAGGCTTCGTGCCTGTTCGCTGCCGTGACCGACGGTCGCTACGCACGCATCGTTGCCGGCACCGGCGGTGCCAACTACGACATCGCGACCGTCGATAGCAATGGCCTCCTTCATGTGCCCCGCGAACTCAGCCGTGGTACGGCCGAGCAACTCTATCTCTGCCTGCGCCTGGCTCTAGTCGATGAATTCGCGCGCCAGAACGTCACCCTGCCGGTGGTCATGGACGACGTACTCGTCAATTTCGACCCCGTGCGCGCCACGGCCATGGCGCACGTTCTCGGCGATGTGGCCCAACGTCACCAGGTACTTCTCTTTACGTGTCATCCGAGCACACGTGATCACGTCATCGACGCGCTCGGCGACCGAGTCACCGTCGTCGATCTGCCGGCGACGACTCGCCAGGGCAGCGCGACTCGCTAGGCGCACACGGTCAGGTACGGTCAGCTACCGGCGTGCTCTGCGACGACGCCGGCGCCAGCCCCAGCTGCTTGTAGGCGGCGCTCCTGAACGACAGGCGGTGCAGATCGCACACCCCGTGTTCACAGATCGCCGCCTCATGCCGCCGCGTCGCATAGCCGACGTGCTGGTCAAATCCCCACAGCGGATACTGGGCGGCGAGCGTGTGCATGAGGCGGTCGCGCGTGACTTTGGCCACGATCGACGCGGCGGCGACGGCTGCCGACAGCCCATCGCCGCCGACCAGCGACTCGTGCGCTAACGTGCAGCTCGACAGGCGAAAACCGTCGACGAACGCCACTGGCGGCGCCGGCCGGAGCCCCTCCAGCGCCCGCGCCAGCGCCTGCAGGTTGCAGACGTGCAGCCCGCGGCGGTCGATGCTACCGGCCGCACACGAAACGACAACAATCTGGCGGGCGTGGAGAACTATCTCGGCGAAAAGCGCCTGACGTCGCCGATCGGCTAGCTTCTTGGAGTCGTTCAACCTCTCAAAAAGCGCAAACCGGGCCTCATCCCAATCGGCATAATCAAACACGACGGCAGCGGCAACGAGTGGGCCGGCGAGACAGCCGCGACCGGCTTCGTCGGCTCCGCCGACGATCAGGTCGCGGCTGCTCGCCAGACGCAGTCGTTCCAGATCGAAGGCAAAACGGGCGTTCATCGGCACGCCACCGGCGACGCTACAGTCCGGCGAGACGGTTCAGCGGCCAGTATCTGAAGAAGGCGACGCCGATCAGATCACTCCTGGCAACTGTCCCCCAGTAGCGGCTGTCGTCGCTGTCTGTGCGATTGTCGCCCATGACGAAGTACTGGCCAGCCGGCACCGTATAGGGACGCTCAAGAGACCACGGCTCAGGCGGGCCAGAGGACACGGCCGGTACGGTTGACGTGTACGACCCGTCGGGTTGACGCAGGTACGGCTCGTTGAGGCGCTTACCATTGATGTACACCAGACCGTCATGCAGGGATATGGTGTCGCCGGGCAGACCAATGATGCGCTTGATGAGCGTCATGTGCAGGGTCGGCGAGTTGAAAACGATGATGTCACCGCGATGCGGCTGGCGCAGGTGGTACGCAAGCCGGTTCACCAGGACGCGGTCGTTGACCTCAAGCGTGGGACTCATCGATGCCGACGGAATTTTGTACGGCTTGACGACAAACGCCTGGATGAGCAGCGCCAGCACAATCGCCCCGGCGGTGATGAGCACGTACTCAAGGATCGTATGACGACGCCGGTGACCAACGTCCTTTGGCTGTGGCGCTTCGATCGGTGTTGTCGTGTCGACCATCTACAGGATCCTGACTTGACCGAACGGCCAGTAGATCAAGAACGCCTGACCAATGATGTCGCTCTTACTAATGGGCCCCCAGGCGCGACTGTCGTCGCTCTGGGTGCGATTGTCGCCCATCATGAAGTAGTGACCAGGCGGCACCTTATAGGGAGTCTGTAACGACCACAGGCCCGACGAAGCCGATCCGGCAGCGTCGGCAGTCGCCAGCGTCGGCAGCGTCTGGCCATCTTGGCGCGGCACATACGACTCCGTCTGCAGCACACCATTGACGAAGACTCTGCCCTTGCTCAGCGAGATCGTATCACCCGGCACCCCGATCACCCGTTTGATGAAGGTGATGCGGCGATCGGGTGGCCACTCAAAAACGACAATGTCGCCCCGGTGGACGCTGCGAAAGTGGTAGATGAGTCGGTTGACCAGCACGCGATCACCGACCATGAGCGTACGCTCCATGGACGGCGACGGAATGCGATACGGCTTAACAACGAACGCCTGAATGACCAGCGCCAGAACCACAGCGACGACGGCAATGACGCCATAGTCAACGACTGTCGAGCGTTTCACGAAGACGCTAGCGTGCTCGTCACGAGCAACGCGCCCGGCTTAACGCTGCTTCTCGCGCACGCGGGCTTGTTTACCGACCTTCTGGCGCAAATAGTACAGCTTGGCACGGCGTACATCGCCAATCATGATGACTTCGATCTTCTCGATCTTGGGCGAGTGCACTGGGAAGGTGCGTTCGACACCAACACCAAACGACTGCTTGCGGACCGTAAAGGTCTCGCGCACGCCTTGGCCCTGGCGCTTGATGACCGTGCCCTGATAGATCTGCGTGCGCTGCCGCGAACCCTCGATGACGCGGAAGTGAACCTTGACCGTGTCACCCGCTTTGAACTGAGGAATGTCGTCGCGCAGCTGCTGGCGTTCGATGTTCTCGATGATACCCAACAGAGACCTCTTTCGGAGCGAAATGCGGCCGATACTGTACCACGACCGGGGGCTAATCGCAAAGGGACCACATACCGTCAAGTTGAACGGCTGCGACTGCGCACCGGCCGTCCGCTATCGCCTCTCGCCTAGCGGCGCCAGAAGATCTTGCCGTCGTTTGGCGCCAGATTACTATCCTGCTCGCGGTGCCGGCGAACGCCGGCTTCTCCCTCGCGAGCTGCTCTCTCGGCGACGAGCAGCTGTTTGCTGTCCCCTTCGGGATGGGCGATGTACTCCTGGAACGCCTCGAGGTCGTGCACGACACGGCTCTCAATGTCGCTCAGTGGCACGCTTGAATTGTCGGCCGCCTCGAGTTCGAAGACAACCCTCGTTCTGCCCTCGGTGATGTCGTCAAAGTTAATGTGGCTGCTGTGCACGACATCGATGCAGACCAGGTCGTCACAGGCAAGCTTGGCGTGGCTGGTGATGACCCAGTGGACGAAGTAGGCCCACATCGATTCGACGGCAGAGCGCGGGGCATCAACGTCGATGTGCTGGCGAATGACGGTCACGGCTCCTTCTTTCTGAGAGTTTTGCGCAAGAACGGCGCAAACCTACCCAGTTCCCGGTTGGGGTAAGAGCGTTGACCGTTCAGCCAGAGCGCGCCGCAGGCCTGGGCGAGAAGCCAGCAGCTCCACACCGCAGCAGCCAACGCCGCAGCAGGCAATCTGGTCGGCGCCGCTGTGGTCTCTCGCCACGTCGACCCCGGCTGAGCAGGCAGAATTCTTCGGTCAGGGTTGCTGGTTAACCTGCGCCGCTCGCCAGCGCGCGATTTCGCGGTGGTGACCGCTGAGCAGAACGTCAGGTACACGCCAACCACGAAACTCCGCCGGTCGTGTGTACTGAGGGTATTCGGTGCCGCCACCGAGTTCCGTCGCGAAGGACTCCTGAACAATGCTGTCTGGATTGCTGATGCTACCCTCGATCTTGCGCACCACCGCGTCGAGCGTCGCCATCGCCGCAAGTTCGCCACCGCTGATCACGTATGGTCCGATGCTCACCCGATCGCTGATCAAATGAGTGACGCGCTCGTCCAGTCCTTCGTACCGACCGCAGAGAAGGCAGAGGTCATGCTGCGCCAGCTCAGTCGCCAGAGCGTCATCGAGCTGCCTGCCCTTCGGCGTCAGCTCGATCACCCGCCGCTGCTGACGCACCTGTTCGCAATCGACACCGTAAACGGCCTCCAGGGCGGCGGCAACGACGTCGATGCGCAGCACCATGCCGGCGCCGCCACCGAAAGGCGCATCGTCAACCTGGAGATGACGCAGCGGCGTAAACTCGCGATAGTTCCAGACGGCGATGCGAGTGTCGAGGTCGGCCGCACGGCGAACGTGAACCTGACTGAGATACCAATCGAAGGCGGCTGGAAAGAGGCTGAACACATCCAGTCGCCGGCCCCGACTACCGCCGGTCGCCGGCACTGCATCATCTTTGACAGACATACGCTTTTCACCTCCGAGGCAGTCAGCGCAGGGCAGACATACCGTCACTCTCAGAGGAAGTCGGCGCGCACCTGCACGACACCAGCCGCCAGATCGACGGTGACCACCTCGTCCTTAAGCGGCAGCAGCAGTGTGCTACCGTCGCTCGCGCCCACTTCGAGCACCTCATTGGCCGGCGTGCTGAGCACATCGCTGACCTCGCCGAGTTCGCTCTCGCCGCGGAGCACGCGCAGGCCGAGAAGCTCGCTCACTCGATAGAACGGGCGCTGGTCAAGCTCACCGCCCGCGGCCAGCAGGGTACAGCCGTTG
>JBKQWK010000074.1:0-7807 GCA_052139595.1 Thermoleophilia bacterium
GCTGGATGAAGACCGTCGGCGGGCTGCGCAAGCTGCGCCACCGCGGCAAGGCCAAGGTGGCCGCGATCTTCACCTTCACCTGCGCGGCCTACAACCTGGTGCGCCTGCGAAGTCTGCTGGCGGAGCCGTCTTCGGCCTGAGGCAAAGGGCCACAGATCGGCCCCACAGGCCTCGCTCAGGAGCTCGCGAGGCATCGCATCGGCCTGCTTCTCGCCTCCTGCCACTCTCCTCGGCAACTGCGCTCCTCTCAAACTGGCCTTCTTCCGCAGCCTTCTAGGCGTGATCAGGTTATGCGACCACTTGTTGTCTGCGAATGCCAATCGATATACTCGTAAAGGAGCAACGATCGTTTTCTTCGCGTTGTTGCCGACACCCGGGAAGGGAGGCGGTATGCCCGACGGCAGTGAGGCGGATCATGCCAGCCACCGCGCTCATGGCGGCGCGCGATCCCACAATCGGCGGTCAGTTGAGACGACCGCGTCTGCGCCTGGAGCTACGACGCTCAACTCCGTTCACGCTGCCTGCCGCATCTGGTTAGAGCAGGATGGCGTCCGTGTCTTTGGCCCTGGTACGCATGAGCTTCTCTGGCGTGTGCAGAAGAAAGGCTCCTTAAATCAGGCCGCCAAAGAGATGGCCATGTCGTACAGCAAAGCCTGGCGGATCACGCACGAAGTCGAGGAACGCCTCGGCGTGACTCTCTTCGAGCGATCCGTGGGTGGCGCTGACGGCGGCGGATCGCGTCTGACCGATGACGGCCGTCTTCTGCTCGAGCGCTTCAGTGCCTTTGCCCAGGAAAGCGATACGGCTCTCGACACCTTGTATCGCAAGTATTTTGCTGACATCACCTACGCAGCCACCAGTGAGGTTCCGGCGGAGCACTCGCACTCATCGGGCAGCGAGACCGAGTTGTCCAGCTAAGTAACGCCTCTCCTTGCTCCCGATTGACGGCCAACGATGCCTATGCTAGATTGCCGACCGTTATAGTCGCACGCATATAACGGTGCTGCAGAGATGGGCACGTCAGCGTCCTTTTTGCTTAAGGAGTCGGTCAAGAAGTCTCTCCCGTGGCGATGTGTGACGCTCTACGTCCATCTCAAGCCTCACCTTGGCGATGCACAAGCATCCGGCGATGAGAAGGAGCGTGGCTAGATGAGCAGCAAGACTACAGTGGTCAAGGCAGCCGTAGGCAGCGGTGAATTCAAGATGTTCATCGACGGCGAGTGGGTCGAGGCCGCCAGCGGGGACACGATCACGATCGTTGATCCGGCAACCGAGCAGGCTATCGCGAGCGTTCCCAGTGGCGGCGTCGTTGAGGCGAAGGCGGCTGTTGTCGCCGCCAGACGTGCCTTCGATAGTGGTCCCTGGCCGCGCATGACGCCGCTCGAACGGGCGACCATCCTACGTGCCGCTGCGCAGCAAGTTCGTGAACGCAGCGAAGAGCTTGCGCGGCTGGAGACCCTGCAGATGGGCAAGCTCCTGGCGGACTCGATCTACGACATGGGCGATGTTGCCTATAGCCTTGACTATGCCGCTGGTCTTGCGACCAGCCAGACTGGCGAGCAGAAAGATGTCATGTCGCCGCCCTCGTTTGGCGTCGTCACACGCGAGCCGGTGGGCGTTGTGGCCGCCATCACGCCGTGGAACTTTCCTTTGCTGTTGGGCGCCTGGAAGTTTGCTTTTGCCCTCGCTGCCGGCAACGTGGTGATCGTGAAGCCAGCGAGCGTTTCGCCACTGACCACCATCGAAATGGCGCGTATCTTTGCCGACGTTGGCCTGCCCCAAGGCGTCTTTCAGGTTGTTGTCGGTCCCGGGGCGACGGTCGGCGATTACTTCTCGACTTCGCCCGACGTCGACATGGTTACGCTGACCGGTTCGCTCGAGGTTGGCCAACATGTCATGCGTCAGGCCGCCTCGACCGTGAAGCGAGTCTGCCTGGAGCTCGGTGGTAAGAGCCCCAACATCGTCTTTGCCGACGCCGATTTTGAAGCCGCCATTCAAGGGGCCCTGTTTGCCATCTTCGCCAATGCCGGGCAGGTGTGCTGCGCTGGCTCACGCCTCATCCTCGAACGGTCGATTTACGACAAGTTCACCGCTGAACTCACCCGTCGGGCCGGTGAGATCGCTGTCGGATCCGGTCTGGAGCCGTCTTCCGAGATGGGGCCACTCGTCTCGGCCGACCAGCTTGCCACGACCGAGAAGTACGTCAAGCTTGGGCTCGACGAGGGCTGTCGACTGCTGTGCGGTGGCCACCGTTTGCCGAAGCCGGGCTATTTCTATGAGCCGACGATCTTCGCCGATGTCGACAACGCGATGCGCATAGCGCAAGAGGAGATCTTCGGACCCGTCCTGGTTGTCATTCCCTTTGATGACGAGGATGAGGCGATCAGAATTGCCAACGACACGATTTACGGGCTCGCCGGGGGCGTATGGACTAAGGATCCAGCCAAGGCGCTGCGTGTCGTCAAGGGCGTCAGGGCCGGCACAATGTACGTAAACACCTACAACTGGAGTCCCATCGAACTGCCCTGGGGCGGTTTTAAACAGAGCGGCGTCGGTCGCGAGCTGGGTGGTCTCGGCTTCGACGAGTTTACCGAGGTTAAGAGCGTGATCTTCGATACCAGCGGTCAGCCGCTGGGCCTCTACGAAGCTTCGTGACGAATTCGGTGAGGCGACGGTCGCTGCTTGCGATCGCTGGCAGTCATCGCACAGCAAAAAGGGAAAGGAGCACGGTCAGCCATGGGGAGCGACGCGAGGCAGACTTCGCAGAGGCCGGTGTGGTACCGCTGGGGTCGCGAGTGGCAGCGCTGGAATCACAGCCAGCAGTTCTTACTGGAAGAGGTGCGTGAATCGGGTCGGCCAGCCCGGGCTGAGATTGGCAACGGGCTCGGTGCCTGGTGTGAGTTCGTTCCGGCGCGACCCGGCGAAGCTGGAACGATTCTCTACTTCGCGCACGACGGAGTGTTGCTCGATGTTCACCAGGAACTCTTGGCGGTAAATGGCCAACGGCTTAAGTGGCACCACTTGCGCGGCTGCGAGTGTGGCCGCTGCGCACAGAACCTAAACAGACCAAGGAGCGCAGCAACGTGATCGTCGCCGATCTTCTCAAGCGTCATGCTCCCAGTTTTCCGGCCCTGGAACTCGAAGGGAGTGGCGAAGACGTGGTCGTCACCTGTCCTTGGGACGGAGCCGAGCTGGCCCGCCTGCCGACGACGCTGCCCGACGAACTCGACGCTGTCATGGCCCGGGCGCAGGCTGCCTTTTCTGAGTACAGATGGCTGCCCGCCTGGCGTCGCGCCGAGATTCTCCGTGAAGCTGGCCGGCTTCTCGCAGAGCGTCAGGAGGAGATTGCCCGCCTGCTCGCCCTGGAGGTCGCCAAGCCGATCAGAGACGCGCGGCTTGAAGCCCGAAGGGTAGCGTCGGTGTTCAACTGGGCAAGCGAAGAGGCTAAACGTCTGCAAGGCGAGGTCGTTGCCCTCGATGCCGAGCGCGCCGGTGAGGGCCGCTTTGCCTGGACGTTGCGCGAGCCACGCGGCGTGATTGTGGCAATCGCCCCCTTTAACTGGCCGATTAACCTTGCTGCCCATAAGGTCGCGCCGGCCTTAGCGGCGGGTAACGCAGTTGTTCTTAAGCCGGCCTCGGCGACGCCGCTCACGGCCTTGTGGCTGGCCGAGACTCTGAAGGAAGCGGGACTGCCCGAGAACGTACTCCAGGTGGTCATCGGCGCGGGCACAAGCCTTGGCATGCGTCTGGTGACCGATCCGCGCACAAGTATGGTCAGTTTCACCGGCAGCCCCGCCATCGGTCTTCAAATTGCGCAAGCCGCGGGGATGAAGCCGGTGACGCTGGAGCTTGGCTCCAACGCGGCGACCATTGTTGAGGCCGACGCCGATCTTGACCTGGCCGTGCAGCGTATCGCGGCCGGTGCTTTTGCCAACTCAGGTCAGGTGTGCATCTCGGTACAGCGCGTGCTCGTCAATGCGGCGATTTACGATCAGTTTCTTGCCCGACTAGTCGAAGAGACCGGGAAGCTGCGTCTCGGTCATCCGCTTGATGAGGAGGCTAGCGTGTCTTGCCTCATCACGCGCACCGAAGACGAGCGCGTCGCCGCGTGGGTTGACGAGGCGCTTGCCGACGGTGCCCAGCTTGAGTGTGGCGGCGTGAACGATGACCGGCGGCTCAAGCCGACCGTTCTGACAAACGTTTCGCCGCAGATGAAGGTCGTTCGTGACGAGGTGTTTGGACCAGTGGTGAGCGTACTTTCGGTAGCCGGTCTTGACGAGGCGATCGCGGTTGCTAACGACAGTCAGTATGGCCTCCAGGCGGGGCTGTTTACGAGCGACCTCAACAAGGCGTTCTACGCCGCCCGCCGCCTCGAGGTCGGTGGCGTGATGATCAATGAGTGTTCGAATTTCCGTGTCGATCAGATGCCCTATGGCGGTGTGAAAGGGTCGGGGGTCGGGCGCGAGGGCCTCAAGTACGCGGTCCAGGAGATGACCGAAGCCAAGCTCGTAACGGTGCGCGAATCTGGCCTATCTGCCGGAGCAAGTAGATCTTAGAAGCAGATCTTAGAGACTGTGGAGGACAAACAGATCATGGTGGAGTCGCTCATCCTTGGTGGTCGACGCGTAGCGGCGGCAAGCGGAAAGACGTTCCTCGTCAGCGAGCCAGGCACGGGCACGGTGCTGGCCGAAGTCGCCGAAGCGGGAGCAGAAGACGTCGGTCGTGCCGTGCGGATTGCACATCACGCCTTCGAGGAAGGGCTCTGGCCTAAGACGCCGGCCACCCAGCGCGGCCGTGTGCTTAACCGGGCTGCGCTTCTTGTGCGTGAGCGACTCGAAGATCTCGCCGTGCTTGAGGCCCGCAATGCCGGCAAACCGATTCGCGACGCGCGTGGTGAGATCGCCGGGGTCGCAGACGTTCTTGAGTACTGGGTTGGCGCCGCCAACAAGATTTTCGGCGAGACGATACCTGTGCAGGACCCAGGGCTAGATCTCACGCTTCGCGAGCCGGTCGGCGTCTGCGCTCTCATCACTCCCTGGAACTTTCCCCTGCTCATCGCTTCCTGGAAGATCGCCCCTGCCCTGGCCTGCGGCAATACGATCGTCGTCAAGCCGGCCTCCTACACGCCACTCTCCGTTTTGAGTCTGGCTGAGATTCTCATCGAGGCCGGTTTGCCAGCGGAGGCCATCTCGGTGCTGCCCGGTCCCGGCAGCACGGTTGGCGATGCGCTAGTCGCCGATCCGCTGGTCGGGAAGGTATCGTTCACAGGCTCGTCTGACATCGGTTCTCGCATCATGGCCAAGTGCGCTGCCAACATTACCCGTGTCTCGCTTGAACTGGGCGGTAAGTCGGCCAACGTGATCTTCGCCGACGCCGATCTGGACAAGGCTGTCGCTGGTGCCGTCGGTTCAGTCTTTGCTAACTGCGGCCAGGACTGCTGCGCCCGCTCGCGCATTTTCGTGGAGCGCTCAGCTTACGAAGAGTTCGTTGTCGCGATGGCCAGAGAGACAGAGGAGCTGAATGTCGGGCAGCCCCTTGCTGAGGGAACAGAGATCGGGCCGATGATCTCGCGCGATCAACGGCAGATCTCGCTCGATTACCTTGACATCGGCGTGCGTGAGGGTGGCCGCCTGATGACCGGCGGCGACATTCCGGCGATTAAGGGCGGCAAGAACGGCTTCTACCTGCGGCCGGCCGTTCTTGCCGACGTGCACAACGAGATGACCGTGGCCCAAGAAGAGATCTTTGGTCCGGTCGCCTGCGTGATCCCGTTTGACAGCGAAGCCGAGGCTATCCGGCTGGCAAATGACGTTCAGTATGGACTCTCGGGCTCGGTCTGGAGCAACGACCTGGGAAGGGCCATCCGGGTCGTGAAAGGCATGCGCACTGGCACAATCAGTGTCAATTCAACCCACAGCGTGCACACCGAGGCGCCCTTTGGTGGCTATAAGCACAGTGGCATGGGCCGCGAAATGGGCATGCATGCAGTGAATCTCTACACCGAGATCAAGAACGTGTTCATCGCGGAGGCGTAGGCAAGACCGAGTACCCGGAAACGGAGATACTCGGGCCTTCCGTCGCAGCACGTGGCTCAGATGCTGCATAGCCGACGCCGGTTCTGCCGTTGTCTCAGCCGGTCATGTCGCTGCCGCGCTGCCGACAAATCGCCGACGAGACGCCTCACCAGCGCCAATAATCGGCGACTACGGGCGACCACCAACGCCTCGCCGAACCCCACACCGTGCAGCACAGTTGCCCATCAGCGCGTACCGCTGGTGACACCTTCCACATGATTCCTGGTCCGGTGCACGCCCGCACGCCGCGACGTGCTTCCGTCACCATGACCCGATAGGATGACGCGCAACGAGATCGGGGGTGCACCATGTGGTCGCGGAAACGTGCTCGGTTCAAGACCCTTACTGTCGGCGCGTTCGATCAGAGCGACTCCGTTGATGGCGAGTAGGCCCACCAAGAAGAACAACGGCGCCACCGTCGGCTTCGAGGAAAAGCTCTGGGCGGCGGCCGACAAGATGCGCGGTCATATGGACCCGGCCGAGTACAAACACGTCGCCCTCGGCCTCATCTTTCTCAAGTACATCTCCGATGCGTTCGCAGAAAAGCAGGCTGCCCTCGTGGCCGAGGCCGAGGCTGAGTGGCAGGGCGTCGCCGAGAAGGCCGTCGCTCACGGCGACGATCCCGAGACACTGCGCGAGTCGTGGGTCGCCGGCGTTGATGCCGAAGATCGCGATGAGTACCTCGCCGAGAACGTCTTCTGGGTCCCGCCGGAGGCGCGCTGGAGCTACTTGCAGGCGAACGCCAAGCAGGCCGAGATCGGCAAGCTCATCGATAGTGCGATGGTCGCGATCGAGCGTGACAACCCGAGCTTGAAGGGCGTCCTCAGTAAAGACTACGGCCGCCCGGCAATCGATAAGACCCAGCTTGGTGAACTGATCGATCTGATCGGCACGATTGCCATGGGCGACGCGGAGAGCCGCAGCAAGGATTTGCTCGGTCGCGTCTATGAGTACTTCCTCGGCCGTTTCGCCAGCGCCGAGGGCAAGGGCGGCGGTGAGTTCTACACCGCCCGCTGTGTGGTCAAGCTCTTGGTCGAGATGATCGAACCCTTCAAGGGCCGCGTCTACGACCCCTGCTGCGGCTCGGGCGGCATGTTCGTGCAGAGCGAGCGCTTCGTCGAAGAGCACGGCGGTGGCCGCGGCGACATCGCTATCTACGGACAGGAGAGTAACCCCACTACCTGGCGTCTGGCGAAGATGAACCTCGCCATCCGCGGCCTCGAGGGCGACCTGGGTGCGCACAACGCCGACACCTTTCACGCCGACCAGCACAAGGACGTAAAGGCCGACTTCATCCTCGCCAACCCGCCGTTTAATGTGAGCGACTGGGGCGGCGACCGCCTGCGTGACGACGTGCGCTGGCAGTACGGTGCGCCGCCGGCGGGCAACGCCAACTTCGCCTGGGTTGAGCACATGGTGCACCACCTCTCGCCGCAGGGCGTGGCCGGCTTCGTGCTTGCCAACGGCTCGATGAGCTCGCAGCAGAGCGGGAGGGGGAGATCCGCAAAGCACTTGTGGAGGCCGACCTCGTCGACTGCATGATCGCCCTGCCCGGCCAGCTCTTCTACACGACGCAGATCCCCGTCTGCCTGTGGTTTCTGGCGCGCGACAAGAGTGACGGACCGGGAAGCGGCGGCGCCTGCCGCGACCGCCGCCGCGAGACGCTGTTCATCGACGCCCGCCAGATGGGGGCGCTTGTCGATCGCACGCACAAGGAGCTGAGTGACGAGGAC
>JBKQWK010000075.1:0-7964 GCA_052139595.1 Thermoleophilia bacterium
GACCTGCCCAGTGGCTGCCGCTTTCATCCCCGCTGCCCGATGGCAATTGACGCCTGCAAGGTGACCGACCCGGCCAACGTGCATATCGGCGGCGATCACTATGCGGCCTGTCTAAGGCTGGGGTGAGCAAGATGACCGTCGTGGGGGCGTTCCGCCGGCACATGCGAAGAGGACTCCCGATATGGTCGACGTGATACTGAACCTTTGGCCGGAGGAGGCGCTTCCGTGAGCATCCCGTTTCTGCATATCGAGGCGAAGGGCTCGTACGGCGAGATTGGTCGTCAGGTCGGCGAGGCGGCGCGCGAACTCATCGCTGCCGCGATTGCCTTCTACGAAGAGCACTTTCTGCAGATGAGTGGTATCAGCTTCGCAGAAGCCGAGCGGCAGGCGCTTGCCTACCTGCCTGCGGCGCGGCGCTATTTACCGCAGTACGTCGATGAACTCGCAGGGATGGCTGCCGGCGCCAACCTGCCATTCGTGAAACTGCTGGTGCCAAACTGCGCCGAGGAGTTCACCTGCCCGGCCGACGCCGACGCTGGGAAGTCAACGCCCGGCGGCGTGAGCGCCGCCGCGTACGGGGATGCCGCCGGGCAGAACGGTGCCACCGGCAGTCACCTCTGTACCGCTGTTGCGGTGAGTTCCGGTGGCCGTCACGTGGTCGGCCATAACATGGACTGGTACGTCGTCGACGTCGACAAGAATGTGCTCTTCGACCTGACCTGCCCGGACGGTACGCGCATCCTCACCATTGCCGGCGTGCCCTACCTGCCGATTCTCGGCATGAACTCGCACGGCATCGCTTACGTCGGTAATTCGGTCTACTCGAACGACAATCGCTTGGGCGTGCCCAACGCCTTCGTGCGACGGTTTGCCCTGGAGGCGCGAACTGTCGGCGAGGCGCGCGCCCGGGCGACGCTGCCTGCCCGGGCGCGTGGCTCCAACCACCTGTTCGGCGACGTGCACGGTCACCTTTGGGATGTTGAGACCTCTGCTACCGCCAGTGAGCTGCTGGAGGGGGAGTTTTGGTTGGCACACACCAATCACTATGCAGGGTCGCACATGCAGGTCTACGAGGGTTCCCGGCAGCAGGAGTCGCGCGCTCGTCTGGCCACCGCCGAGCGCCTGCTCGCCGAGGGCGTCGCCCGGGGCGACGACCCACTCGATCTCGTGGCTCGCGTTTTGCGCGATCACAGTGACGCGCCGGAGTCGATCTGCGGCCACGAAAACACGTCACTCCCCGTTGCCGATCGAGTGATGACAGTGGCGAGCATGGTCTGCGATCTGGATGAGCGGCGTCTGTATGCATGCGCTGGGACACCGTGTGAAAACGGGTACCAGGTCTTCTCACTCTGACGGGCCGTGGGCACAGGAGGTTGACGAATGGCAAGCGAGACTGACCACTTCGATCTTGTCATCATTGGCGGGCGCATCATTGATGGCTGCGGCAATCCCTGGTTCTACGGTGATGTTGCTGTAGCGAATGGACGGGTGGCGGCCGTATCGGCGCCAGGATCGCTGCAGGCGAGCCGGGTCATCGACGCCGGTGGTCGTTATGTGACTCCCGGTTTCATCGATCCACACACCCACTCGGATCTGTCGATCATGCAGTATCCGAGTGCTGATACGGCCGTGCGCCAGGGCGTGACCACTCACGTTACCGGCAACTGTGGCATGTCGCCGGCGCCGCTCAGCGCCATTTACCGTGCCGAGGCGGTGCGCAACTGGCAACACTACTGGGACGTCGGCGACACAACATGGGAGTGGCATACCTTCGCCGACTACCTCGAAGCTTTGCGGCGGCGGGGTACAGCGATCAACATTACGCCACTCGTTGGCCACGGGGCTCTGCGGCTGGCGACGATGGGATTTGCCGAGCGTGCGCCGTCGGCCATAGAGATGGCGACCATGGAGCAGCTTCTTGACGAGAGCATGGCGGCCGGCGCCTTTGGACTTTCCACTGGCCTTGTGTATCCACCCGGTTGCTTCGCTGGCACGGAGGAGCTTGTGGCGCTGGCCAAAGTGGTGGCGCACTACCAGGGAATCTATACATCGCATATCCGCGGCGAACGCGAGACGATTCTCGCGGCGGTCGCGGAGGCGATCGAGATCGGTCGACGGGCTGGTGTCCCCGTGCAGATTTCGCACAACGCGCCCAAGTGGGGGGCGCCGAAAAACGCCGACGCCAATCTGGCCCTGGTTGAAGGGGCACGTCGCCGCGGCCAGGACGTGACCGTTGATAACGACGTGCACACGGAGCTGGCGCTGCGCTTGTCTCGGGCGCTACCGCAGCCGGTGCTGGATCTCGGTCACGATGAGCTGATGGCTCTGCTGCGCGACTCTGCCCGGCGCCGACAGCTTGCCGTCGACGTGCACGTCGACGCTCTGCCCGGCGCCGGCTACACCGGGCTTGTGCGCCACGGTCGCTTTGACCGCATCGTCATTCTGTATGCTGAGCGGCAGCCCGAGCTGCGCGGGCGCACGGTTGCGGCGATAGCCGCTGAGCGCAACGCCGATCCGTTCGAGACGTTTCTCGACCTGATCGTCGCCAATGACGATCGCGTCATGGGCATCTTCGACTACATTGATGCGGCCGACATTCGTCGCCTGTTGCAGCATCCATTGGTTATGGTGTGCTCGGATGGTCTGGTCATGCCGCCGGCCGAAACGCTCGACGATCCGACGCTCTATTGGCCGTGCAGCTACGGCGAATACCCGGGCGTGCTCGAGCGCTACGTGCGCGACGAGCCTGTGCTTCGCCTCGAAGAGGCGATACGTAAGATGACCAGTTTTCCAGCTCAGCGTTTTGGCTTGCACGACCGCGGCGTTCTACGTCCCGGCGCCTGGGCCGATATCGTCGTTTTCGACCTTGATAAGGTGCGCGATCGGGCCACCAATCTGTTTCCGCACGAGTTTCCCTTTGCGAACATTCCTCCTCGCTCGCCAGAGGGGATCGGCGATGTGCTCGTTAACGGCACGCCGGTGATCGCCGCCGGTGAACACACCGGCGCCCTGCCGGGTCAGCTGCTGATGCGCGCCGGCAGGTAGATCAGTCCGCGTTGACGGCACCTGTGCGCTCTGTGCGCAGCCGCCGTCATTCGGCTGGTCTCAAGTGGTTGGTCTCAAGCCGGCGTGAATTACGTCCGTCCGTCGGCGGTGGCTTGTACGTCCTGTCGCTACTGCGGCGTGGCTATGTCTCGCGCTGTCCTTGGACATTCGGTATAGTAGATCACGTAGATGGCGTACTGGCGTGTGCCGGTCGTCAGCAGGAGCTCATGTCGGCAATCGTTTCACGTGGCGGTCTCAGACAGGGTCCGCCGGAGGAAGGCCAAGGCGGATGATCACGGTCCAGGACATTCTCGAGATTCCCGACCTCAATCTGAAGTTGCTTGCCGGTGCCAGGTCGGTGAGCAACCCCGTGCGCTGGGTGCACATCGCGGAGGTGCCTGACCCGACCAAATGGCTTAAAGGTGGTGAGCTTCTGCTCACCACGGGTTACGGCATGACTGGCTCTGCAGAGAAACAGGTCGAAATGATCAAGCGACTGATCGATCACAATCTCTCGGGTTTAGGCATCGGTACGGGTTTCAGCTTCGACAAGGTTCCCGAGGCGGTTGTCCGCGTTGCTGAGGAGTACAACTTTCCCCTCTTTGAAGTGCCCTACCATGTGCCCTTCATTGCCATCACTGAGGCCGTTTCGTCGAAAATCGTCAACGAACAATACTCGCTCTTACAGCGGAGCTTGGCGGTGCATGAGAAGCTCACCAAGATCGTGCTCGAAGAGAAGGGTCTTGACGCGATTCTTTCAACCCTCTCGGCACTTGTCGGCTGCTCGGCGGTGCTCTTTGACTTTCACGGCTTGGTGCTCTGCGAGGCCGCCTATCGACGCCAAGTGCCGAGCGATCTCACCGTCGATTTGTGGCGTCAGATCAGCGATCGTCGGGCTAGTCGGCAGAATTTCGCCGTCGGCCTTGACGGTACGGCTTCCAGCGTCCAGGTTTATCCGGTTGTTGCCTCGCATCGCATCGGCGCTTTTCTCGCCGTTGTTAAAGACAACGGCGAGTTCAGCGACTATGACCGCATCATTCTTCATCACGTTGTCACAGTGACGGCTCTTGAGCTGGTCAAAAAGAAGGCGATCGCCGAGACCGAGAAGCGGCTCGCCGGCGATTTCTTCGACGAACTTATAGCCAGCGACCTTTACGAAGAGGAAATTGCTCGCCGACTTGCTTTTTTCGGTCTCGAACCCGAAAGCGATCACCTGATCATGTTGGTCGATATCGATGGGTTCAGGGCCTTTGCCAGTGGATCTGGCGAGCGCGAGGAGACGGCCGTGCAGGAGGTCAAGGAGCGTCTGCATTGGGCCATCGACGAGTTTCTCGCCCGTCGCGAAGCGTTGTTTATCTCGGCGTCGCGCAGCGATTCGGTCGTGGTGCTGATTCAACCTGTCGGCGGCGGCACCCCGGCCGTCATCAAGCTGGCCAATGAGATGCAGGCGGCCATCGGCCAGTTGCTTCCCGAGATAACCGTGAGTCTTGGCGTCGGCCGGCCGCACAAGAGTCTCGTCGACTTGCGGCAAAGTTACTACGAGGCGATGTATGCGATTCGGATTCGCAAACTCAAGGGCATTACCGGCGTCATCGCAAGCTTCGACGATCTTGGCTCGTACGGCCTGCTGCTGGGATTGCAGGACACTCTCTCCCTCGAGGTGTTCTACGACAGCGTGCTGGGTCGGCTGCACGAGTATGACGAGAGAAATTCGAGCGACCTGGTCAAGAGTCTTGCCTGCTTTCTCGAGGCTAATGGCCACTGGGGCGAGGCAGCCGAGCGCCTTTACGTACACCGACACACGCTGCGATATCGCATGAAGCGCGTGGAGGAGATTACCGGTCGCAACCTGGGCAATTCGCAAGATCGCATGGAATTCTGGCTGGCGCTCAAGGCCAAGGAGCTGATTGACCAGTCCGGCAAGAAACAGAAGGTCGGGCGCGAGGCGTAGCCGCTGTGCGCTCGGTCACCCGGCGCTGACGTGTGTCGCTAAACCAGCAACGTGCCACCATCGACGGCCAGGTTATGGCCAGTCGTATACTCATTTTCAAGGCAGAAGCGGATCGCGGCGGCGATGTCGTCCGGCTGCGCCATGCGTCCCAGTACGGTGCGTTGCGCGGCACGGTCCAGCGCGGCGCGGCGCGGCTCGTCGGGCAGGTCAACCGGACCAGGGGCGACGCCGCAGACGCGCACGCCTTGCGGTCCCCACGCCTTCGCCAGCGTCTGCACGAGCATGATCTGTGCCGCTTTGGCGGCTGCGTGAGCGGCGAAGACGGCGGACGGTCGCACACCTAAGGTGTCGGTGAGCGCTACGATCACGCCGCCGGCGAATGCTGCGTCTGCCGACACTGTGCGCGCCGTCGATGCGCTGGTCGCTGTTGCTCTCGTCGTCTGCTCACCGTGGCTGACCGGTTCTCCGGTGACGGGCTGCAAGTTGGTGAAGTGTCGGTATGCCGCCGTGGCAGCGAAGAAGAACCCGCGGGCGATCGTGTTGAAAGAGGCATCCCACGTGGCCTGGTCAATGGCCTCAGGACGTTGTGGCGCGAACGGGCCGCTGGCCGCGTAGACAAGTGCGTCGAGTCGGCCGAGTTCGGCAGCGGCCTGGTCGACGATTGCCGCCGCCGCATCCGGTGCCGCCAGCTCGCCCGTCACGGCGACGGCGCGCCGTCCATATGCAGTGATGGCGGCACACGTTGCGATTGCCGCGTCGCCGCCTGAACGCGACGAGATGGCCACGTCGGCGCCGCGGGCAGCCAGATCCAGCGCCAGCAGGCGTCCCAGGCGACGCGCGCCGCCGACGACCAGGATGCACGACCCGGCGATGTTCATGCCGCTTCGCCAGTCTTCTGGTGAATGCAGGTCACGTTGGCCGCGCCTCTTGCCGCGGCGGCACGGTGCCAGATGGTAGCGAACATAGCAGCACTCCTCGAAGAACTGGGCTGGCAGTGATAAACATACAGCAGCATGCGCGTGCCAGCCACAGGGGGTCGCCGTCGGCGTTGCCTCCTTGATCGCGAGGTGACCAGATACATGAAAGACAGGCTCGACACCCTCGACAAGTCGCTCGTCAGTCTGCTCACTGACGACGGCCGCGTCGGCACAGCCGAGAGCGCCGCGCGCCTCGGAGTCTCGACGCCCACCGTACGTTCGCGTATGCGCCAGTTGATCGACGCCGGAGTGTTGCGCATTGCCGGCGTCATCAACCCTTTTGAAACACGCGGTATTACCGTTGCCTTAGTCGGTCTCACCCTCGACAAGTATCGCCTCGAAGAGAAGCTCGGTCAGATCGCCGACCTGGACGAAGCAACGTGGGCGGCGGTCGTCACCGGCCGTTACGACATCATCGTCGAAGTCGTCACTACGGAAGGCATGAGTGGTCTGTACGCCTTCCTCAACGAGTCGCTGCAGCAGGTCGGCGGCATTCAGTCGAGCGAGATGTTTGTGGTCATGAAAGCACGTCACAAGTGGATTCAGCCGCCGAGCGGTCTGCGTCGTCGCTGGCGAGAAGGGCTAGACGAAGACTGACCCCGGTGAATGTTCTAAGTGCGAGTCTTCACGCTGTTTCACTTTCCGTTTGTGCATCTTCATGGGCTGTGAATCTGTTAAACTGACAACTCAGCCGAGACATGCAGAATGCTGTGTTTGAACGTGTCGCCAGTGATCAGCAGTAAGGAGGAGCCATGATCGTAGGTGTTCCGAAAGAGATCAAGAACGAGGAGTACCGCGTTGCCGTGACGCCAATTGGCGTCAAAGAGTTTGTCCGCGCCGGCCATCAGGTGCTTATTGAGAACGGCGCCGGCGTCGGCTCCGGTTTTGACGATGCCGCCTACGCGGCTGCCGGAGCTGACTTGGCCGCAGTCGACGATGTCTGGTCCAAGGCTGACATGATCGTCAAGGTCAAGGAGCCTCTGGCAGTCGAGTTTCCCAAGTTCCACGATGGTCAGATCCTCTATACCTACCTTCATCTGGCGGCCGATAAGGCGCTCACCGAGTTACTGCTGGCGACCGGCATTCGCGCCATGGCCTACGAGACCGTAGAGACCCACAGCGGGCATCCTCTGCTGTTCCCGATGAGTGAAGTTGCCGGTCGCTTAGCTATTCAGGCGGGGGCGACGGCACTGCAGAAGAATAACGGTGGCTTGGGTGTGTTGCTCGGCGGCGTCACCGGCGTGGCGCCAGCCAAGGTCGTCATCATTGGTGGCGGCACGGTCGGCGTCAATGCTGCCAAGATAGCCGTCGGCCTGCGCGCCCGTGTCGTCGTTCTCGACAAGGATGCCGACCGCCTTGCCTACCTCGATGACATCTTTGCTGGGCGGGTCGAGACCGTCCTCTCTAATGAAGCCGCCATCGAGGCCGAAATCGTCGACGCTGATCTGGTTATCGGCGCTGTGCTCCTGCCCGGCGGCGCTCAGGCGCCGCATCTGGTCAAGCGTCACATGCTTGCCAAGATGCGTCCCGGCAGCGTACTCGTCGATGTTGCCATCGACCAGGGCGGCTGCTTCGAGACCAGTCACCCGACCACGCACACCGATCCGACCTACGTCGTCGACGGCGTTGTGCACTACTGTGTCGCCAACATGCCTGGCGCCGTGGCGCGAACCTCAACGATGGCTCTGACTGGTGCCACGCTGCCCTACGGTTTGGCGATCGCCAACAAGGGCTTCGAAGCGGCCGTCAAAGCTGATCCGGCTCTCGTACCTGGCGTCAATCTGTACCGGGGCAAACTGACCATCCCGTCGGTAGCCGAAGCGCACAACCTGCCTTATACGCCTTTGGACAAAGCGCTTGCCTGAAGCGCTTCGCGCGGACGCTGCGGCACTAGCCGCGCGGCTAAGAAGATGTTTGAATGGAGCCGCGGGCATCCAGGGGGCTGAGCGCGGCGGCCGTGTAGGTTGGGGGCAGGCCTCGGGGCCTGCCGG
>JBKQWK010000076.1:0-3037 GCA_052139595.1 Thermoleophilia bacterium
CGAAGCCGTCGTGCGCCAGTAACGCTGCTTTGGTCTGATTGGTGGCTGAGCAGTAGAGGGCGAGGACGCGCCGCCCGGAGTAGTTGCGTTCGACGACGAGTTCGGCGGCGCGCTGCTCGACCAGGTCGAGCAGGCGGCGCGTCACCGCCGGCTCGTCGCAGCTAGGATGTACGAACAGATCGCCTTGGATCTCGCCGTTATACGTCTGGTCGCCGGCGTAGGCGTAGCCGACGAGCCGACCGGCGGCGTCTTCGGCCACCCAGGCGTCGCTGGCGATGTCAAAACCGGGCAGATTCCAGTCATTGTTGACGTCCTCGACGCTCGTGTCGGGGGCGCCGTAGTCGGCAACGTCGCAGGCGTTGAGCAGTGCAACCACGCCGTCCGCTTCGTCCGCTCGCGGACTGCGAATGATGAACGCCGGCTGCGCCTGGCGTGGAGACGACATCATCATCCTAGAAAGTCAGCGCTTCGAGCCGGGCGAAAATCACCTTGCGGCCGGCGGAGTGGCGCTGAGGATCCATGGCAGCGTCAATGTCGGTGGCGCTCAGCCCGGCCGCCCGCACCGCCGGATCGGCTTTGACGAGATCGCCGAAGTCAACCTGCTGTTCCCAGGCCTGCATGGCACTCTGCTGCACCACGCGATAGGCGTCCTCGCGCGGCATGCCTTTGTCGACCAGGGCCAATAGCACCGCTTCACTGAAGACCAGGCGAAAACTCAGATTGAGGTTATCGCTCATCCGTTGCGGGTTGACCACCAGAGTGTTGATCAGTCCAGTGAACTTCTGCAGCATGTAATCGAGCAGGATGCAGGAATCGGGCAGCACCACGCGCTCGGCGCTGGAGTGGCTGATGTCGCGCTCGTGCCAAAGAGCGACGTTTTCCATACCGACGACGGCGTTGCCACGCAGCACGCGGGCGCAGCCGGCCATGCGTTCGCTGAGGATCGGATTGCGTTTGTGCGGCATCGCCGAGGAGCCCTTCTGCCCGGGGCGAAATGCCTCTTCGGCCTCGCGTACTTCGGTGCGCTGCAGATGGCGAATCTCGGTGGCAAACTTCTCGATGCTGGTGCCGATGAGGGCGATGCTGGTGAGAAAGGCGGCGTGACGATCGCGCTGCACGACCTGGTTTGAGATCGGCTCGGCCATGAGGCCGAGTTCAGCGCAAACCAGTTCTTCGACGCGCGGGTCGATGTTGGCGTACGCGCCGACGGCGCCGCTGAGCTTGCCGACGGCGACGTCGGCGGTGGCGGCGCGCAGGCGCGTCAAGTGGCGGGCAACCTCGAAGGCCCACAAGCCGAGCTTCATGCCGAAGGTGATCGGTTCGGCGTGGATGCCGTGCGTGCGCCCCACCTGCACCGTCTCGCGAAACTCGAAGGCACGGTGCTTGAGCGCGTTGCCCAGCGCCACGAGGTCGCGCTGCAGGAGTTCGCCGCTGGCCTTGAGCTGCATGGCCAGGCCGGTATCGAGCATGTCGCTACTGGTCATGCCGTAGTGGATGTACTTGCTCGGCTCACCGACGTGTTCGGCGACGTTGGTGAGAAAGGCGATGACGTCGTGGTTGGTTATCTCTTCGAGTTCGGCGACGCGGACTGCCTCAAAAACTGCGTTGGCTTCGATTACAGATACTGCCTCGGCCGGCACTTTGCCGAGCTTGGCCCAGGCGCGCACGGCCGCCAGTTCAACCTGCAGCCAGGCGTTCATCTTCGCCTCTTCGCTCCACAGACCGGCCATCTCTGGCAGTGAATAGCGAGCAATCATGGCGAGACTCCGACGATCATCGCTAGATCCCTGAACTGGCGACGATACCGGTGAGCAGGGTGCGCAGAAAGTAGACGGCAGCAATGATCACGGCAATGAGTATCACAACGGCAATCGCCACCAGAATCCAGCCAAGTACATTACCGCCGCGGCTCGGTCTGGGCGCTTCCACGCGGCGGTAGGTGGGAAAGTCCTCGCGCCGACGGGCGGGTGCACTCGAACGACGCTCCCGTTCAACTGGAGCAACCGCCCGCTCGTTCGCGGCACGATGAGCAACGTTCGACGTCGCTCGTCGTGCAGCTGAGCTCTGCCTGCGGTCTGGGGGCGACGTAGAACGGGAGGATTTCGCCTGCAGCTTTTCGGCCTCCTGGCGGATGCGGCTCAGATCGCCGCTGTCATTGTTTCTCGGCTTGGTCATGCGTCGTTAGTCTATACACCGTCAGGCGTTCATGCATAACGGTGGCCAGACGATTGTGCCGCCGTTGCTCACTGGCGGGTATAGCGGTCGATCTGTGCCGGCTGACCGGTCGTCGTCAGGGTCGCTAGAATCTGATTGTTGTCGTCGAGCAGCTGCAGCACGAGCTGCCAGCGATTGTCGCTAGCGTTGGTACCCGAAGCAAGGAGTCGGCCGTCGTCGATGGTAATCGCCTTGTCGGGGTGCCCGAAGACGTCGAGTCCCTGGACGGCGTACAGGTTGCCCTGCTTGCGGATGATCAATTGCGGGCTGCCGAGCAGGTTGCTGCTCGTGTACCACGTACCGGTGAAGTCAGTGGGGCCGCCGCGAAAAGCGGAAAAGATCAGCCAAGCGGTGACCGCCAGAACGATCGCTACTGCCAGGGCGGCCACACGGCGCCGGCGGCGAACTGCCGCTCGCCGTGGGCCGTGGTTGCGCCGCCCCGGTTGCGGTTCTGCTGACCGAGGGTTGGGCATTCTTGATCGAGCGTCCAAGTCGAGAAGAGCACGCTCGATCGCGGCCGTCTGGTCGATGCTGTCGGGAGGCACGCGCGCGTTGGTGGCTCTGCTCCCGCTGGTCGCGTCAGCAAGCGGCCCGCCGGTGGCCCGCGGCCGCCGGCGGTCAGGCCGTTGCACGCAACGGGGCTAGCCCATGATACAGCGAGGGGGCCGAGGCCGTTGACTGCGTTTCCAGCGGGTACCGGACGGGATACCGGCTGGAAGTTAATACGAGCTGCCGGCCTAGGCGACGCACCGGGTTGAACACGAGCGGTCCCTGGAGGTTGACCGTCAGGCCGCCCCCCACGCCGCGATTGAGAATAACATAA
>JBKQWK010000077.1:0-2733 GCA_052139595.1 Thermoleophilia bacterium
TCGGGTCTGGCTGCGTGAGGTCGAACTCGATCGTCGTTGGATCGATCACCTTGATGCCGGTGATCTGCGTCGCCTTACTGTTTGTTGCTCCGTATTCGGTCGCGCCGACGATACCGTCGTAGAAGTAGGTCGCCGGAGCCTTGGGCAGGCGCATCATGCGCTCGATGCTCCACTTCACGTCAGTGGCCGTAACAACGCGATTCACCGGCGGCGCGAACTTGACACCGGAGCGCAGGTGGAAGGTGTAGGTCTTGCCGCCCTTGGTGATGCCACCGTTGGCCACACTCGGCACCTCGGTGGCAATGTCGCTAACGAGCTGAGCGCCGGCTGTGCCCGAACCGCTGGCGTACTTGAGCAGGCCGCTAAAGAGCATGTTCTCCATGCCCATCGACTCGACCTCCCAGGCAACCGCCGGGTCCAGCCCGGTTGGCTCACCCTGCCAGGCCACGCGCAGCGTGCCGCCGTTTGTCGGCGTAGTGCCCGCGGCGCTGCTACTGGTTGCGGTCGAGGTTGAGCTGCCGCAGGCGGCCACCAGCGAGCCCAGGGCGGTCGCTGAAAGCCCCAGTGCCGAGGCGCGCACCAGTAGCTGCCGCCGCGTCATGCGACCGCTGAGCACCTCCTCCAGAAAATGCTCTGCGTTCTCCCCCGTCAGTCGATTGTCGCCCATGAAATCTCCCCTTCCCCCGAATGTTACTGACAAAGACGCACGTCTGAGCGGCGGGAGGCTCCAGCAGGTCGACCGCACCGAAGTCCATCCTGTCCGACTCTCGGTGGTCGCCGATAGCCTCTGCACTACGCCACGCCAACGACACTGGATTGCCTGTACACGAGTAACCAGGTCACGATGAGCCGCTCGGCAGTGCTCGCGATGCCTCTACCGGAAGCGCTGGCATCAGCGTTCTCCCATCGGCTCTCGTCATTGTGGCTCCTCTTTGTCTTCTCTAGCGTGCATGCTTTATGTGTCTTTCGGCGAGTCTGAATCAGGCCTGCGGCTATCGCCGTCGCTGCTGTGGGTCGAAGGCGTCGCGTAATCCGTCACCAACAAGGTTGAAGGCCAGGACGGTGACCATGATCGCCAGACCGGGATAGATGATGAGTTGCGGCGCCGAGAGATAGTAGTTCTGAGCCGTGCTGATCATCTGTCCCCACGATGGCGTTGGTGGTTGCACGCCGAGGCCGATGAAACTAAGCGTCGCCTCGAAGAGAACCGTTGTGGCGATACCGAGGCTGGTATAGACGATGATCACCGGGACCAGGTGCGGCAGAATGTGGCGGTAGAGAATGCGACGGTTGGTGCAGCCCGTGAGGCGGGCAGCGTCAACAAACTCTTTCTCGCGAATCGAGAGCACTTCGCCGTGGATGACACGTGTCATCGGTGTCCAGTAGGAAAGTCCGATCACGAGCACCAGGATCCAGAGGCTTGGTTTGAGCACACTCACCAAGGCGACCGCGAACAGGTAGATGGGAAACGCCATCATGACGTCGGTGGCCCGCATGACCATGGTTTCGACCCAACCGCGGAAGAAACCCGCCGTGAGACCGAAGATGACGCCCAGAAGGAGGGCAAAGCCGTTAGCAAGGATGCCAATGACAAGGCTCACACGGGCGCCGTAAATGATGCGGCTGAGCAGATCGCGGCCGAGCGTGTCGGTGCCCAGCGGGAACTTCCAGCTCGAGCCGACGGGCATGCCTTGATTTGTCAGCCCGGCATTGTACTGCGTGTTCGGGTTGTGTGGCGCGATCCACGGCGCGCCCACGGCGACGATGACAAGCAACAGGATCACGGCCATGCCGACGACGGCAAACTTGTCCTGGCTGAACCGTGACCAGATCTCGCGCCCCGTGGAGCGATGGCCGATCAGGACGCTATCGGGTGACCAGTCGGGCGACGTGTTGACGGGCTTGGTCGGCAAAGCGAACTCGCCGCCGGCCGCCGCCGTGGCGGCGGCATCCCCGTCAGCGGCGGCCGGCTCAAACGGTTCCGACAGTTCGTTGTCGCTGCCGAGCCGCTGCTCGTCGTTCTCGTCGCTCACAGCGTCTCTCCTCCCTGCTCTGTCGTCGCGTCGCCGTCAGCGCCATCGTCGCTGGCAAGGGCGGTGACGGCGAGGCTGGACGCGAGTCTGCCGGTCGCCTCACTCGTTGCGCCACTGCCGGGATCTTCCTCAGCTGCCGCCGCCGTGACGTCGTTTTCGCCGGCCCGAATGTGCGGGTAGTCGCTGCTGCTGATCAAGTGGCAAGCCGCCCAGTGACCGGGGCGGACCTCGACGAGCACCGGATCCTGCACGTCGCACAGACCGGCTCGGGCGGTGGGGCAGCGGGTATGGAAATGGCAACCGCTGGGCGGGTCGGCGGGGCTGGGCACGTCGCCCTGCAAAATGACGGCGCGCCGCCGTTCTTCGGCCACTGGGTCGGGGATCGGTACGGCGGAAAGAAGTGCCTGTGTGTAGGGGTGTAGCGGCTCGCCGTAGAGCGTCGCATTGTCGGCCAGCTCAACGATGCGTCCCAAATACATGACCGCCACCCGGTCGCTGATGTGCCGCACGACGCTCAGGTCGTGAGCGATGAACAGGTAGGTGAGGTCGAACTGACTCTGCAACCCCTGCAGGAGGTTGATGATCTGGGCGCGGATGGAAACGTCCAAAGCGCTGATCGGCTCGTCGCAGACGATGAAGTTGGGTTCAACCGCAAGCGCTCTGGCAATGCCGATGCGCTGCCGCTGACCGCCGCTGAACT
>JBKQWK010000078.1:0-6631 GCA_052139595.1 Thermoleophilia bacterium
GCGTAAGGTAGCGGCACTGGCACCCTTGCGCTGCGTATAGGGATTGCGCCCCTGGCGAAACAGCCACAGCTCGCAGGTCATCGACGGGCAGGCTTTGACTTCATCCCAGGGCAGTCGCGGGCTACTAACGCTGCCATCGGCCATCTGCCAGGCATGCAGCGAACCACCCATGCAGTTCAGGCAGTGATGCTTGATTGCGGCCAGCGGCGAGCGCTTGACGTGCTCGAGGTTACCGGCGCCGTGGACAGCGTCGAGCTCACCGTCGGTGGGCAGGTAACCGCTCGTGGTCGTCTTCTTGGGCAGGGGGGACATGAAAGCTCCTTTCAGGTGCGGATCGTGAAGTGCAGATTGGCGACGTTGCCGCCGCGGGCCGTGACCGCAGCGACATATTGACGACGCACGACGCGTGAGCTGACGGCGAGGACAACCGGACCGCAAAGAGTGGCTTCTGCCACGGTAGCGGAGATGGCTTTCCTCGCCGGCGGCAGACGACGCTTCATGGCCGACCGCCGCGGTGTGTAACGAACTTTTCACCATAGGGGTGAGAGCATGAAAAGTTCGTGAGAAGAAGGAAGCCATTCCTCGTTGCACGTACGTGGTGGCGCTTATGCGCCCACCACACGTGCCAACAGAAATCTCTGGCCGGAAGGCAGGAAACCCTCAACTTTTCCTGGTCGACAGGTATGAAAAGTTCGTTCATGGCTCGACCTCGCGCCAGTAGCCATAAGCCCTTGCCGAGGCACTGCCGACGCCTTTGGCACGTTCGACCTGGCCCGTGCCGACCAGGCCGTGGTCTTCCTCAGTGCCAAGCACCCGGACGAGCGTCGGCTTGGTCGTCTCCGTCTCTTGGTTGCAGGCGGCGAGCAGCTCGTCGAGTGTCCAGGCTTCGCTTGCGCTGTCAGGCAGCAGAGCAAGCACCGCAGCGCTCACTTCGCTGCGTTCAACGTCGAGGCCACTACCGCGCGCCGTGTAGATGCCATCGGCGTAATCGATGACGAGTTCATGCGGTGTCTCGTCAAAGCGGCCTTCAGCCAACAGGCGGCGTCGGTTGTCGTGGCCTTGGCCGCCGGCCTTCTTGAGCGAGAGCAGTTGATCAAAAGCGCCGGCAAAGGCGCTTGAACCACGGCCCGCATCAACAACGTCGGCTCCCGGGTTCTTGCGCTCGTGACGAATGGCGAGGACAGCAAGGCCAGCAGCGGCGGCTTCCTCGAGCGGCTGCATGGTGGCCAGGGCAGCGCCACTGTCGTTTTCTTGATCACCGGCGAGACTGGCCCAGCGACCGACGGTGTCAACGATGAGAAGGACGGCGCCAACTTCGCGACAGTAAGCAATCGCGGCGGCGATGATCGTTGCCCAGTCATGCTGCCAGACCCGAGAGCGCGGCAGGACGATCACGTGCGGGTTGGCGAGCAGGCCCGTAGCGCGCGCACTGCTCTTGAACGTGGCCACAGTTTGTTCGCTTAAGTAGACGACGGTGCCCTGCTTCGTCTGTCGGCCCATGAACTCGCGGCCACTGGCAACGGCGTTGGCCAGACACATGGCAAACAGTGACTTGCCAGCTTTCGGCTGGCCGGTGAGCTGCGTCGTTGCACCGGCAGCGAGGTAGTCGGCGACAATCCAATCGATTTCGACATCCTCAGTGGCAGCAAGGTCGGGCGCCGCAAGGAAGGCCAGCTGCAGGGCATCGCGGCCGTCGCCGTCGGCGGCCTCAAGCAGGCTCTTGGCGGCCGTGATCTCAGCGCCGAGCTTGACGCGAGCGGCGGCGCTCAATGGCGTTACCTGGGCCGCCAGGACAGCGCACTGCAGATGCGCCTTCAGTGTTCGCTCGCGCGCCTGCTGCTTGACCAAGGCGATGTACTCAGGCTGGTTTGCCGCCGTGAAGGTGCCTTCGGCAAGGAGGTGGAGGTAGTCGCGCCCACTGTCGTCAGTCCAGCCGACGGTCTGTTCGACCTCGCTGGCGACCGTGAGCAGATCAACGCCGGCGCCACGCCCACAGAGAGCAGCGATGGCAGTGTAGATGCGGCGGTGGAGTTCGGCACGGAAATCGCTGCCATCAAGGTCGCGGCTGAGTAAGACGGCCGCCGCCGAGTTTACCAGCGCCGCCCCGAGGCAGGCTTCCTCGGCAGCGCGGCTGGCGACAACTGCCACCGCCAGGCTGCGATCGCTGGCAGCATCGTCGTCGCGAGCGATTGACGACCTGTCCATGAGTCGTCTAGCTGTTCTTCTCGACACCGAGCATGGCCAGCAGACGCGGTACGCTGACCAAGAGCCGGTGGGAAATGCGCACAACTGGTAGCGAACCGTCGTGAGCGGCCGCATAAGCAGTGCTTCTGCCGACCTGCAGCAGTTGCGACGCCTGTTCGATCGTGCAGGTGGTTTGCGAGCGCAAGCGCTCCAGCGTGCTCGGCGCTGGGTTCACCACTGGTCTTTCGTTCTCGCTGCTGCTCACGGTCATCTCCTTGTCGTTCCGGGTCATTGATGATATTGTAGTGCTCATGCATATTGTCACTGATCCGCGTGTATTAGCGCAAGAGGTGCACTACAATACTGATATGCTGAGCATTTGCCTATCAGATAGCTATGCTGGCGGCCAATGCCGGGGCACGACAAGGAGGTACAGGTGAAGGAGTTCATCGTCTTCTACCGGCCGCGGATAGCGGACCGGCCGCCGAACGCTGACGACGCCTGGGTGCACGTCAGCTTCCCGCAGGAGGAGCCCTTCGAGGTCGAGATCAAGCTAGCCCTGCGCGACGGGCGCCTCGTCTGCACGGCGCTGCGCATCGGCGAGATGCGCCGATCGGGTCACGTCCCCGAGATCACCGCCAAGAGCCTGCGCGAGATCCCGCTGGGGGCGATTCTCGAGCAGGTCGCGGACGACCTCGGGGTCGGCACCGGCGAGATCCTCGCCCAGGTCCTCGGCGTGGCACACCTGCTGCGCGCCCCGGCGCCGGTGGCCAAGGAGCACCTGCGCCCCGGCCCGCAGGGCTACGACCGCGCCTTCTTCGCGGAGATCGCGGAACTCTACCGCGAGGCGCTCGTGCGCCGCCCCGGCAGCCCGTACACCTATATGCGCGCGCGACGGCCCGGCTCGCTGCCCACACAGCGCCGCTGGGTGCAGCGGGCTCGCGACATGGGCCTGCTCGGACCGGCACAGCCAGGCAAGGCGGGCGAGTCCCCGAAGGAGCCCGAGCCATCGAGTGCGGAGCGTGAGCAATGAGAGGTTCGATCCGTCACCGTGGCGAGGAGCGCGCCGGCTCCTGGGAGTACATCGTAGATGTCGGTCTCGCCGCCGCGCAGAGGTGCACAGTCTGCAACAAAAGGTTCTGGGTCGCGCGGCGGCCACTGGAGAGTTGTCCCGGCTGCGGCGGACCCCTAAAAGAGACCGAAGAGCGTCGCCGCGAGACCAAGGCCGGCTTTCAAACGCGCAGGGAATGCCAGGCGCAGATGAACAAGCTGCTCGTCTCGGTGGAACAGCAGAGCTATACGGCACCGACGAAGATGACGGTCAGGCAGTACTTGACCAAAGAGTGGCTACCGGCAGTGAAGGCAACGATCCGCCCGAGTACCTATAGCTCCTACGTCCAGCACGTTGACTGTCACATCGTGCCTTACATCGGCAGTCTGCAGCTGGCCAAGCACACGGCAGCGCAGGTCAATGCTCTCTATGCGAAGCTTGCTGAGTCCGGCGCCAAGAACACCCATGAGGGCCTCTCCGCGCAGACCATCCACCACGTCCATGCCTGTCTGCACAAAGCCTGTAAGGATGCAGTCCGCTGGGGACAACTCGCCCGCAACCCACTTGATGCGGCTGACCCACCGCGGGCCAAAGCTGACGGTAGCCGCGAGATGAAGACTTGGACCGCCGAGCAACTGCAGGCGTTTCTCACCGCCATCAGGGCTGAGCGCCTCTCCCCTCTCTGGCACACGATCGCGATGACCGGCATGCGACGTGGTGAGGCCCTCGGTCTGCGCTGGAGTGATGTTGATCTTGAAGCTGGACGGCTCGCCGTCCGCCGCGCACTGATCCCCAATGGCCGCGGCGTTGTCATCTCCGAACCGAAGACCGCCAAGGGACGACGAGTGATCGCCATCGATCCAGGAACCGTTGAAGTACTCAAAGCTCAGGCCGCCCGCCAGCTCGCTGAACAACAGCAGTTGGGCGACAACTGGAGTGACTCGGGGCTTGTCTTTACGATCGAGAACGGCGAAGCTCTGGACCCGGAGTCAGTCAGCCGTTACTGGCGCCAGGCGGTGAAGAGGTCGCTGCTACCGCCAATTCGCCTGCATGACCTTCGCCATACTCATGCCACCCTGGCTCTGCAGGCGGGCATCCATCCCAAGGTTGTTTCTGAGAGACTCGGTCATGCCACCGTCTCGATCACGCTCGACACCTACAGCCATGCGATTCCTGCGCTGCAGGAAGAGGCAGCGGCGCTGATCGCCGGGCTCGTGTTTGCCGGCAAGTAGCCGCGTCCCTGGCGAGCGTAGCCGCGTGGTGAGCCTGACGGGCTGGGCGCGGCAGGCCGACTTTCAGTACTTGGCCGGCGGTGGCGACGAGAAAGCAGCACTGTACTTCTGCTCCACCTGGTGACTGGCACATTTGGGGCAGACTGCTTGAGCAGCGCGCTCGTCGATGTGGCAGGTGACCGCAAACTCGGTGCCGCAGTCCTTGCAGATAAACTCGTAGTTCGCCATAGTGCCCTCCGCAGTAACGCCTTCACGCTTGGAATACGTGCAGGTACCAAGGTACCCGCCGGGGAAAGATTGACTCCAGCGGCTAGACGCAGAGCCGCGCGACCCTCAAACCCTGGCGGCCGTCCATCCGAAGGTTGTTTCCGAGCGCTTCGGCCATGCCACCGTTTCGATCACGCTCGACACCTACAGCCATGCGATTCCCGCCATGCAGGAAGAGGCGGCAGCGCTGATCGCCGGGCTCGTATTTGCTGGCGAGTAGCTCTGTCGCTACCGCGCATCTTCGGGCGCCGAATCGTACGTCCGCAGAATGCGATCAGCATCGCTTTCGCTCGTTGCCCATGCCAAGCGAAGGTAGCTGCCACTGCGTCTGAACTTCTGCACATCGGGCAGGTTGAGACCGAACCTTCGCAACATCCACCATTTCATGTGTCGCACAGCATGACTGCTGGCGCCACCGACCCGAAGAAGCGAGAAGGCGTCAGCGTATGTCATCCAGACGCTGATGACCCACAGCAGAGGCACAAAGAAGACCGACAGTACAAAGGGTAGCAAGGCTGACTTGAGCGTGTCGAACGTCGCGAACCGCGCGAGGTGCGCTATCACCGAGACAACGGCCCAAGCAAGGATTCCGAGACCCAGCAAAGACTGGAGACGTGACAGGCCACGTTGCGCAGCGACCAGCCTGCTCTGGAGTTGGGCTGCTGTGACTAGCAGCGCGAGTGCCGTAGCCACGGGCACGATCACGAGGAATTCCAGCCAGAAGCTGAATGTCGAGAAGTCCATGAGCAGGTGCAAGAAGACGATGAGCTCGAGGTTCACGAGCACTGTCTTCACGAAAAACTTCGCGTTCAGCAGCGGCCCCGAAGTCTGCATGGTACTCGCCGCTTTCCACAGAGAACCAACGCCACCAGCGGCGACAAAGACAAGCGTATCGAACAGCATGGTCGGGCGCCAGAAGTCGAGACGATAGAGCAACATCACGATGCCAGCGTTCCACGCGAGCACAAGGATCACAGGAACTAACAGCATCGTCGAACAAAACACCTTGACGACATCCCACACGGCACCGCGCACCGCCTTATGGAAGGCGAGCGCGCCGACGATGACGACCGTCCACAAGAGCATGGCGAACTGACGAGAGTTCATCCGTCTGAAGCCTGAGTTGCCGCCTTCTCGCTCATCAGCGAAAGGATACCAGCCTGATAAGACGCACACTCGGTCCGAACGCCAGGATGTGGTCACCGGCGACGATGCCGGAATGCTCCACATTCTCCCAAGCGCAAAGTGTTGATCACCCTCAACACCGACGCACATGCGGCCCGCGCGCCGCAGGAGGAGGCGCTGATCTGGTGTTCGCGGGAAGCCCGATCCCGCCGCGGTTCGGGCGACCTACGACCCTGCAGCCTTCGACAGGAAGAAGGCTCTCAGCTCAAACATCTTCTCCAGGTAGCGCGCAAACATGTGCAGGTTCATGTAGGCATCGTCGCGCTTAACGCGGCGGCCTGTCGGATGCCCCGCTTCGTTGCGCGTGACGCGCAGCAGATCCAGAACGCTGTCCAGAGTCAGCGCCATGTTGTCGCTGAACTCAGTCGGTAAAGACGGCTTTCGTGGCTCGAGACGCTTCCGGAACTCAAAGAACTTGGAAGAGTACGTCCTCGAAGGATGGTCAAACACGCTCCGAAACTTATTAGACTCAGTCTCCGGGAGCCAAGCGGCAAATGCCTCTCCTAGCAGCTGGAAGGCACGCTCCGAGGCCACGCCGATCATCACGGACGACGCGAGATAACAGGACGCGTTGTACGCCTCGAGCGACTCGGTGACGTACAACTGCACAAGGTCGTCGAGATCCGTGCGTATTCCGGGCCAATTCGGCCACTGATTCCGTTTCAATGCGGCCAGCCATTCCGATTCATCTCGGCCACCTGTTCCGTTTGAT
>JBKQWK010000079.1:0-2873 GCA_052139595.1 Thermoleophilia bacterium
CGTGCCGCTGCCGGCGGCAGCGCCGCTGGGCGCCGCACCTATCAGCGGGGCTCCTGATGAAGATGCGGTCGCCGGGCTGAACGCGTGCAGCTGCTGAGCAGCTCCGCCTGTGCCGCGGCCCGACTCGCGCAGTATTGTGGTCAGGCCGGCTGCTGCGCCGGCGATGAGGAGCAGAGCGAGAGCCGGGACCAGCAGTCGGCGCCAGGCTGGCCGCCGCCCGGCGCCGGCGGTGCCGGCGCCCGCGGCGGCGAAGTAAGGCTGCAGCTTGCGCCAGCGGCTGTCGCCGGGCTGGTCATAGGCAGGATCGACCGGCGGCACGAGTGCGTCCAGGCCGCCGGCGATCGTGGCGATATCTGCCTCGATGGCGGCGAGACGGCGCTGCAAAAGCGGCTGCGCCGCCAGCACCGCCTCGAGCTCGGGATCGTCGTCAAGCTGCAAAGCGTACGCAAGCAGCCGCTGGTCATCCCACTCCTGGTCATGGCGCTGCTGCTCAGCCATCGTCTCGCCTTTCGTCAGCAAGTGCCAAGCGCAGGCGGCTCAGAGCGGTGTGCAGGCGCGATTTCACGGTCCCCACGGGCACGTCGTGCGTGCTCGCGATCTGGTCGAGTGAGAGATCGGCAAAGAAACGCAGCGCGACCGTCTCGCGCAGTTCGGGTGCCAGGCCGGCGAGGGCGGCGCGCAGTTCGGGGTCGCCCGGTTCGGGCGGTGGGCTTTCTTCTGGCTGGGCAACACCCTGGAGCCGGTCAAGCAAGCCAAAGCGCGTTTTGCGGCGGCGGCCCATGTCGCGGCCGGTGTTGAGGATCACGCGGTAAAACCAGGCGAGAAAGGCTTCGTCGGCCGGCAACTGCGCTTTATACACCCTGATGAAGACTTCCTGCACGGCGTCATCAATCTCCTCGCTCATTCCCTGCAGGTAGAGGATGCGTCGTACCTGTGGGGCGTAGCGGCGAAAGAACTCGGCGCGAGCTTCTGGTTGGGCGCGACGCATCCGCTGTACGAGGCCGGCAGGCAGCTCGTCTATCTCGTTTCCTCCGCACTCCGTATCCGAAGAGACGCAGGGGCGCATCGTGAAGTTCGTCGTCTCATTTTCAGGCGGTCAGGTGGCTGGCGAAGCGAAACCGAGGTGAACGACTTCCTCCTGCAAGCGAACGCCGCTGACCGCGAAGACACGCCGCTTGATCTCAGTGGCCAAGGCGCGGATCTCGTCGGCACGGCAACCCGATGCGGCGACGAGAAAGTTCGCGTGCTTGACGCTGATGCTGGCACCGCCCAAAGCAAAGCCTTTGAGTCCGGCGCGCTCGATCAACGCCGCCGCCGTCGTTTCACGCGACGGATTCTTGAAGTAGCTGCCACAGCTGGCGTATTCCAGCGGGTGCTTGCGCCGCCGCAGGTCGGCATCGGCGGCGATCTCGGCCAGCAGCTTGCTGCGCTCGCCGCCGTGCAGGGCAAAAATGGCTGCGATAACCACGCCATGGAGTTCACCGCGTTTGAGCGCTGTGGTGCGGTAGGCCATGCCCAGCTCAATCGCGTTGAAGTCATGCAGCTCGCCGTTGACGAGCAGGCGCGCCGTCACCAGCGCAGTGGCGATCTCGCGGCCGTAGGCGCCGGCGTTGCCGACCACGGCACCGCCGACCGAACCGGGGATGTTGCCGGCAAACTCGAGTCCACCCAGGCTCCGCTCGGCGAGATCGGTGATCAGGTTCGGCATGACTGCACCGGCACCGACGGTGAGCAGCTCGCCGTCCAGGTGGGCGTCAGTGTTGCGCGCCAGTACGACCAGGCCTTGCAGGCCGGCGTCGGCGATGAGCACATTGGTCGCCTGACCGAGAACGGTCAGGGGCAGTTGCAGCTCCCGGGCGAGGTTGACGGCGCGCTCCAGCTGCTCCGGCGAGCGCGCCGCAAACAGGTATTCGGCCGGCCCGCCGACGCCGTAGGCGCACAGCGGCGCCAGCGGCACACCGCGCTGCAGCGCGGGCAGCGCGGCCGCCAGGGCGTCGGCCGTTCGGTCTTTGTCGGCTGCGCGGCTCTGTGTTGTCATCGCCGGCATCTTACCTTCTTGACGTCCATCCGTGCTGAACGGTTTACTACCATAATTCCTAGAGTAATTACGGTACTACCGATGAAGGGAAGCCAGTGTTCCGAGTGTCACTCAAGGCCGACTACGCCATCAAAGCTCTGGTGAGACTGGCGCTGGCGACAGAGTCTAAGCCTGTCCAGGCCCACGACATTGCTGAGTTCGGCGTGATCCCGGCCAAGTTTCTCGAGCAGGTCATGCACGATCTGCGTCAGGCTGGGTATGTGCACAGCAAACGCGGTAAGCGCGGCGGTTATGTTCTCGCCCGCGCCGCCGCCGACATCTCGTTTGCCGAAGTTATTGACACGATCGACGGTACGCATGACGCTGGCGCACGAATGCGCTTGGGCGATCAGGCCGAACGCCTCGTCCAGCCAGTCTGGCGCGAGGTGAACCGGTGTTTGCGCCTCATGCTCGAGCAGGCGACGATCGCCGCTGCCGCTGAGCGCGCGGCCCAGGCGCCGATGTACTACATCTGAACTGAACTGAACTGAACTGAAGAGAAGACGAAGAAACGCTCGCCTGTCGTCTGCGGCGGCAGTGAGGAGAAAGGGTTACAGATGACCACGGATTCAGACAGCACGATTGCCCCGACACCCGGCTTTGAGACGCTGGCTCTGCATGCCGGCCAGATTCCCGATTCCTCCACGAACGCCCGAGCGGTGCCCATTTACCAGACTACCTCGTTTGTATTCAACGATGCCGAGCACGCTCAGCGGCTGTTCGCCCTCGCTGAGCCGGGCAACATCTATACACGCATCATGAATCCGACCACGGACGTGCTCGAACGGCGCCTGGC
>JBKQWK010000080.1:0-2543 GCA_052139595.1 Thermoleophilia bacterium
CTGCGGCTCCGGGTGGACTGCAATGGAGCGGACTGGGCGGCCGAATTGAACTGGACCAGGTGGCCGTTTTCAGTCGGACTGGGCGGCCGAATTCGCCGGAATACGCACTGAGGTAGAGACGCACGGGATCGCTGCTTACCGTCGTCAGCGACAGATCGAGGGCCGGAGATTCTTCTTCGCTGTCGGCGGCGGCGGCAACGGTCAGCGTCGTCTCGTCGCTTTCGAGAAGCTCGATACCCTCGTCAGTGAGGGTCATGAGGATGCTCTCGATCTGCTCGGGCGTCAGCTCGATGTCCCTGAGTTCGTCAACGATGCGATCGCTCGTCAGGTAGCCCTGTTCACGGCCCTCGACGAGCAGTGCACGCAACTCATCAGTCGCTAGTTCCAGCGGTTCCGCCACTCCGCTTCTTGTCGGTAGATTGATCACTGTCATTGTCTAACTCCTTGCGTGCAGCGTCGCTGGCCGTGGATGAGACGTGGTCCCTGCGACAGCGAACGCCACGGGGTCGTCGCGGTCATCAAGCGAAAGCCGGCGCACTTCCGGCGAGGCAGGCTCATACAGCCCGCTCGCACACGTGCCGGGTGAGAGCAACCGTCTTTTCTATGATACCCGGGCAACAACGGCGACCCATGTCGGTGGCCGGTAGCCAGAGGCAGCGCTACTTCGCAATCCCCGGGCGGCTCACGCAGGAGCGCGGCGCCTGCATCTGGCGCTGCCTATCACCTGGCCTGGAAGGAACAGTTTCTGGCGGCGCTTTCGCGCCTGCGCGTTCTGGCGCTCCTTGCCTGAGCAGGCAAGGCTCTCTCACCATCGGCCAGAGCTGGGCCCGGCCAGCTTTGGCTTGCCCACGACTGGCCGGTGGCAGACCCCAAGCGCTGCCGGTGGTCCGTGGCGACCTTCACCTCAGTGCTTCCGGCCAGCTGACGTAACCGTCAGTTCAACAGAGGGCCGACAGAAGCCCTCCGGGGCTGATCACATCGGGTTGGACTGGGGCGATCGGTTGATTCGAGCCAACACACCCGCTCTTGCAAGAAGACCGAACCGCCGCGTCAACGGCGACGCGGCCTGGTTCAGCCTTCTCCCTCTTGATCGATCGCGTTCCTCACTTTGTAACACGTTCAATCAGAATCTAACACCTTCGCCCGCACGATAACAGCTTCGCCCAAACGATCATAGTGCCGGTCGATGAAGCGCGAGCCCGAACGCCAAATCAAAACCCGGCCTTCGGGCTCGCGCCTCGTTTGGCGCTTGCCTCACTCAGGCGGAACCTCGAGGAACGCATACGTTACATCAATGCCCTTGCGGCGCTGGTAGAATCGGCCAACCCAGTAGGCAAGCAGAGCCACGATGACGATGCCGCCGACAACGAGATACGGCGTCGTGCCGGTCAGCCCGTAGCCGGACTTGACCAGAAACGCAACCTCCGCTGCGGCACCGCCGATGAAGCCGATAACACCGAAAATCGTCACTGCCGGGACGCCAAAGAACTTGATGTGAGCTCCCGGCGAAGCCTCGAAGATTGCTTTTGCCCTGTAGGGCAGTAGCGCCGCCGCCAGGCTGCTGAAGCAGAACACGTACCCGGCCGCGAAGGTAACGCCCAGCGTCAGCTTGGCCCACGAAGTCACATACGTGTAGCCCAGCAGCCAGAGAACGCCCAGAGCGAAGTAAATCAAGTGAGCATTCACTGGCGAGCGAAACCGCGGGTGGATCTTCGAAACCCACGCCGGTAGCAGGCGGTCAAGCGACATGCCGACCATGATCCGCGTCACGCCGATGTAGCAGTTGCAGGTGATCTGCAGAGCGGCGAGCATGAACCCGAGCCCCACGAGCACGACAAGGATGGGGTTCGGCGAGATAACGATGGCGAAAACACCGGGAAACGGCAAGACCTTACCGATACCTTGGCCAGATTTGCTGATGCCGCCGTAATAGGACGCTGAAGCGGCATTGAAGAAGCCGGTGCCTACGGCATGCTGCTCAGCCGCAGCAATGATGGCGAGGACAGCGCCGACGGCGAGCAGAGACCCGACGATGATGAACATCTGATTCTTAAAGACGCGGGCACCTTTGATCTCGCCGCCCTGCTCGACGCTATACGTTGCCCACTGAGTGCTTGTCCAGGCGATTGGCGCCGCCAGCAAGGTGGCACCGAGGGCGAACTTCGGGAAAATGTTGAAGCCGGTCGAGCTGACGTCGTTCTGCAACCACTTGTAGTAGTTGGGGTTCTTGTTGACGATGGAGCTAAAGTGGTCCATGGCGGCCGCAAAAGCGGCCGGACTGGTGCGCAAGAACTGCACCAGCATGATCACAACCAGGATGCCAGTGAAGAGAAAGATGAGGTACTGGAAACGGACGTAGTTCTTGAAGCTCGAGATGAGCAGGGCAGCCATCACGGCCATGCCAGCGATGCTGGTCACGACGAGGCCAGTATGTGACTGCACCCAAACTGCGGCATTTATCAGACCCAGACTTTTGTAGTGAACACCGAGCCCCATGAGCATCGGCGAAAGGCCAACGACCGCGAACAGCCAACCAGCCAGCG
>JBKQWK010000081.1:0-13043 GCA_052139595.1 Thermoleophilia bacterium
CTGGTTGATGGCGTTGTCGGCAACCAGGATGCCGCCGGCCGTCAGGTTGGGCACGAGGATTTCATAGCAAGCCGTGAGAATGTCTTTCTCCGCATCGAGAAAGCAGAAGGAGACGCCATCGTAGGCGGGCAGGTGGTCGCAAGCGTCACCGTCGATGACCTCCACCACGTCGCCGATGCCGGTCAGCGCCACGGTTTCGCGGGCCAGAGCTGCCTTCTCGGCCAGGATCTCGAACGTCGTCAATCGGCGACCCGTCTGCCGACAGGCCAGAGCCAGCCAAAGTGTCGAGTAGCCGGCGCTGGTGCCGACCTCCAGGGCGCGCCCCACCGGCGCCATGGCAGCGAGCAAGGCGATGAACCTGCCGGTCTCGGGAGGAATCTGACGCAGGCGCTGCGGCCGCGGCGTCCCGTCGCCACGGTCGCGGGCATCGATACTCTCCAGGTAGGCCATTCGCTCGGCTATCGCCAGTGGCATGTCTTGAAACATAGAGACCTCCAACTCTGCCGCCCACGAGTGTAGCACCGGGACGCGACCAGGCCGGAAGGCAAGCGGTCGTGAAAAGCAGGCGCACAGAACATTCCGCCGATGGTCAACCTTTGTGCTGATCAACGACCAAGGCTACTATGTAGCGAGGGGGTACGTGAACTACGGGCGGGGGCCATGAAGGGTGCACGCGAGTTTGCTCTGGGGCTGATTGTTGCCGTTCTTCTCCTGGCTGGCTGCGGGAACAGTTCGTCAAGAACGGTGACCCAATCGCCGAGACCTTCATCCTCTTCGCCAACTGCGACGACCGTTGCCAGTCTCCAGGGTCAGATCGTGGTAACGATGGTGCGCGCCGGCGTGACCAACATCGAGTCGCACGCAACCTTCGTCGTAACGGCAGGCGGAGACCTGAGCAGCACGCAGGTGAACCTCCCCACCACGGCAAGCGCCGACCGAGTGACCTACGATGCTGTGGCGCGGACCATGCAGGCGATTTCTTCTGCCAGCCTTCAGCCCAGTCCCGTCACGTTGGTAATGCGCACCACCACCAGCAACCTGCCGGCCGGCTTCGGCTGCGGATTCACACCCCTCGGTCCGTTTTACCTCGGCGCCGAATCGGCTCAGATCAGCTCCGCGGCGCTGACCGTACTCCAGCGGTTCGGCGCCTACGCTCACTTCGCACGAACGGCCGCCGGCGCGCTCGTGCGTGCGACGACCTATCAGGGGCGCCTGGCCTGGACGCTGACGGTCAGCGTCCCGTCCGTGCCCCTCAAGGTCGGCGCGACTGCCCTGGTATGCCGCCGGCTAACCGTCACGATCGACCACGCCACCGACTTTCCTCTGCGCGTCGAACTTGCCAATGCGATGGGTAGTGAAAGCCTCGTGCTCGCCGTGCAGGATCTCGTCGTCAATCCAGTGACGACGCGCGCGATCTTTGCCCTGGACTTCCCGGCTTGTCTGCCGACGGTTGATGGGCAGAAGGCAGCGGAGACGCTCAGCTCTGCTCCCACCGACGCCATTCTCGCTTTCGACCTGCACTATCGCCGCGTCGGCGGCGGCGATGGCAAAGCCATCGCCATCGCCGCCGGCCTCGGCTCCGCAGCACCACTGCTGCCGCGAGTGGCTGCACCTGGCTTCGTGCGCAGCGACATTACCGTCGTCAAGTCCCTGGAGACAGCGGCTCCGATGGCCTCGCTTGTCTACCGCCGCGGCCTGACAAGCTACACAGTGACGACCGGGCTTGTGGGGCCACGTTACCCCGTCTGGCGAAGCACAGAGGGCCGCGGGGCAAACGAAGTCGGTGTCAGCACCGACGACCCGTTCGCTCCCAGTTTCGCATCGATCGGAGCGACGACGGGACTCTCTGGGCTAGCCGGATTGCAGGCCTGGAAAGCCACCAGCGAGAGCATCGTCCTCCATGGTGGCTACTACTCTGGCAAGATCGCCCGCCTCGTCAGCGATCCTGCCTTCCTGCCGCATCTCTACGTGTACGATCAAGCGTTCATAACGACGATCGCCGGAGCTCTCACCCGCGACGAGTTCATCAACATCGCCCAGTCGCTGCACGCCTCGCCGTAACGGCCCCTAGCGGCTGTCGGCAGGAGAAAGCGCAGTCAACCCGGCAACTTGACTGCGCCACGTCGCGCCGCCGTCAGAGGTCACCAGAATGGTGCCGTGATCACCGACCGCCCAGCCGTGCGAGGCATCGACGAACTCGACGCTGCTGAGGTTTTTCCCTGTGCCCGACGTCTCTGCCCGCCAGCTCGCTCCCCCGTCGCTCGTAGTCAGGATCATGCCTTGATCGCCAACCGCCCAGCCATGCGAAGCCGAGGCAAACGAGACTCCATTCAGGGACAGGCCATAGGCCGCTCCCTGCCGCTGCACGTGCCAGGTTACGCCGCCGTCCGTTGTCGCCTGGATGGTGCCCCAGTCGCCGACCAGCCAGCCGTGGGCGGGATCGGCGAAGGACAAGCCCAACGAGTCGACGGCCCGCGCCAGGCTGGCGCTGGTTTCGGCTGGCCAGCGGCGGCCGGCCAGATGCTGCTGGCGCCAGCTTTGACCACCGTTCGTCGTCGTGAAGATGCTGCCGAAGTCGCCCAGCGCCCAACCACGATCTCGGTTGAGAAACACGACGCTCTCGAGATAGGGAAAGCCGAGCTTCTGCGCTCGCCATGTCTTACCGCCATCGGCGGTGGCGATGATATGCGGCGGGCCGTCGTAGGCGACCGCCCAGCCATGTAAAGGATCAACGAACGAAACGGCGAGCAGTGAAACCCGGGTTCCCGATCGTTGGCGTGTCCACGTTGCCCCACCGTCGCTGGTCGTAAGGATGGTACCGTTATCGCCGACCGCCCAGCCATGGGCGACATCGGCGAAGGCGACGCCCCTGAGCCAGCTGGCTGTGCCTGACCTCTGTGCCCGCCAGGTCTTGCCCCCGTTGCTCGTCGCTAGAATCGCGCCCTTGCTGCCTGCGGCCCAACCGTGGGCGCTGTCGACGAAGTCGACGCAGGACAGGTCTGCGCTCCGGGCGGCGCTCAGTGAGGCCGCGGCCGTAGTACCTGAGGCGGCCACGGCCTTCGTTGTCGCCGAGCCGCAGGCGGCGAGGACATATCCCGCAAGGGCAATGCTAACGAACACGATGCCCGCGACGCCAGCGATGACCGGCAGATGGTTCATGAGAGGGCGTTTCACGCTGGCCCGCCTTCTCGCTAAATCACCGCTGCGCATCCCCGTGCCTCAGGCGCGGCGGCGCTGGCGCCAGACAAAGGTGCCGATACCAACGAGCACGAGCAAGAGGCCAACGACGAGCCAGGGACGAGGGTCAAGATAAGTCTCTGAACCACTGGCCGTTGCCGTGTGCCAGGTGACCGCCCCCGGTCCCTGGCGCTGCACGTAGGCAACGGCAAGAGAAAGCAGGCCGATGCCACAGAGAAAGCCCCAGGCGGAGCGGTCAAAATGATGGCGCACCGCCAGCACTACGGTGCCAATGGCAGCAAACGGAAGTACGAGGACGCCGAAGGATATGAGGTCGACAAACGAGAACGCGAGCGCCGCACCAAGCGCAAGCCAGAGGATAAACCAGCCTACCGTGTGACCCGCTGCCTCCTTCGTGGCTGGCGTCCGAACGGTGCCTGCATGCGCATGCCTCATTCTCCTGCTCCCCATCGCTCACACGCGGCGTACTGCGACGCCACCTCCCCCTACCTTATACATCGCGTGACGGACCGTGACCAGGTGTATGCGTCGGCAGCGTTCATAGACAGAGGACCGTGAACAAGATGACGCCATTGACGCCGAGAGTCGGCGGCGTCACGATTGGCGTGGTGTCTTTAGCGGGGGTATTCCATGGGGCAACTCGCGATCTCCACTGTCAAGTCAGCGACTCGACGGCGCACCACTACCTTCGCCACCTTGACGTTCGTCCTGCTGGCGCTCGCCGTGACACTTCTTGCTGGCGGTTGTGGTTCCAGCGGTACCAGCGCCACCGCGCAACCGTCGTCTGGCGATGACGTCAACACCTCGTCGGCGGCGACGCTGGCCGAGCGGCTGCTGGCGCACAATCCGGCCATCGCCCACCTCGTCAGCGGCTACTTCGCCACGCAAGTGCAGGCTCAGGCGGCCGGAGCAGCCGGGGCTCAGGCGCGCCAGAACCTCGCCCGTTTCTTTGCCCCCGGCTCAGCCGCCCTGGCGCGCGCCCGCTACCTGGCCCTCGGCACCAGCGGCGCGGCCGCTACCGGTAACAACGGCGAGGCGGCCGTTGATCCCACCTCTGCTTCGCTGGCGCTCGTTCGTAGCCTTGTCATCAATCACTCGCAGACGCAGGCCACAGTCATCGTCTGGCCGGTAGTCGAATACCAGGTCTGGTTCGATGCCGCCGGCCACCTGCAGTGGAGCAACGTCGGCGGTCAGTCAGGCGAGCCGTGGGGGATCGACCCCAGCGGCGCTCCCCACCGCCTAAAGCTCGTGAAGTCGGCCGGTCAGTGGCTGATCAGCGACGACTTCTCACTCGATGGGGAAATCCCCGCGACCTTAAAGAAAGGCGGCGCGCCGGCGTCCGTGTGGCAGGCCGAGCAGCGGCGCATTGCTGCGGCTGCAAATGAGCACATCGCCGTGCCTGCTGGGGTCAAGGCCACGTTTGCCCAGCTCGTCACCCTGCTTAACCAGCGGCGCTTCAATGAAACTGGCAGGCGCTATGCCGGCGGCAGCGGCCTGCGCGCCGCCGATTTCCAGCATCCGGCCGCTGCCTGGCAGCTAAGGCGCGTGTGAGTCTGGCGCCACAACCCGCTCTCGGAGACGGCGATCGCCGACCTCAGTGGGATCGGCGTCGTGGTGAAGATCAGCGACCCAGGCGACCTGCCAGGAGATGTTCGCAGAACACGTGGCGCGGCTGGACAGTTGACCGCCAATGCATAAGCGTACGGATGCCAGAACCGGATACGCAGACAGAAGGTACGCGAGCAGTTCTCTTGTATGCTGCGATGGCAGACGTCAATCACTCATCCGCAAGAGAGCTTTATGAAAGCGCAGCAGGCGAGCCGCACGGCACAGTACATGGCCCTCTTTCGCGCCCTGGAGACGGCGCGGCGTCCGTCGCAGCAGCTCTTTAGCGATCCTTACGCGACGCGCTTTCTCTCCGGGTCGCTGCGCCTGACCGCCGGTCTGGCCACCCTGGGGCTGGTGCGGCCGCTGTGCTGGCTGGTTGATCAGAGCTGGCCGCACGCCCGCAGCTCAGGCGTAGTGCGCACGCGTCTGATCGACGACATGGTTAAAGATGCGCTTGCCGCCGGCGCCCAGCAGCTTGTCCTGCTCGGCGCCGGCTTTGACAGCCGGCCCTACCGCCTGGCCGAGGCCGCAACCGTGGCCGTGTTCGAGGTCGACCACCCGGCCACGCAGCAAGCCAAACGCGCCCGCCTCGACTCCACTCTGCGCACGCGGGAGTGGCCGGTGCACTTCGTCGCCGTCGATTTTGAGACCGACGACGTGGCGACCGCGTTGCTGGCGGCGGGCTTTGACGCGCAGCGCCGCTCGATCGTCCTCTGGGAAGGCGTGCTCAGCTATCTGACGGCCGCGTCGGTCGATCGCACCATCCGCATCCTGGCCACGCTTTGTGCCAGTCACAGCCAACTGATGTTCACCTACTGGCACCGCGATGCCCTCGACGGCTTGCTGTGCTCTGCCGAAGCGACTCGCTGGATGGCTCGCGTGCGCAGCAGCGGCGAGCCGTTCACGTTCGGCTTCTCGCCCGACGAGCTGCCGGCTTACCTGCAGCAGCGGGGCTTTACCCTCACAAAGGAACTCTCCACCGCCGCCGTGGCGCGCATTTACTCGCCCGCACTTGGGCGCCGCGAACTCGGTTCAGAACTCTACCGCGTCGCCCTCGCCGAGCGAGAGTGAACGTCCACCTCGCTCCTTCGCAATCGCGCGGCCCAAGCGTCGACCCGGCTCACGCACCGGCGGCTGACAAGACACAGCGCCGATCGCCAATACCTGCCGTGATCTACGGCACGGCCACGGCATGTGCTGGGTAGACGATCGTGAAGTAGCCGGCATCCACCATCTGATACGGGACGGCGTTGCTGTTGAGGTAGTCGGCAAACTCCGCCAGCGTCAAGGATCCATTGGGCAGCCAGGAATGGGCGCCAGCGGCCGCGTTCAGCGCCGCCAGCGTCGACTGCCGGGGAAAAACCCAGGCCTGACGAGGGCTGCGCGTGATCTCGGCCAAGTAAAGCGGATAGCGATCGTCGCTGGGATCGGCAGCCACCACGTGACCATGCGACTCGAAGGTCAAGGCGTAGGCGATCCAGTAGCCGGCATAGGCGCCCTGCACGTGCCGGCGCTCAAGTGCTGTGACGAGCGGTCGCAGCCACCCGTTGGGATCGGCCTGCCAGCTCGTCCACCCCGAGCGGGCGCCCTGTGTGCCGGCAAGCGGCACGTACGGCGCCAGCTGCGCGGCCGCTGTCAGCGTCAAAGCGAGAGCCGCGATCAGACCCACTGCCGGGGCAACGCGAGCGCGCAGCGAGTACCGTCGACCAAGCCCGCCCAGCGCCGAGGCCGCTAGCAAAGCCAGCACCGGCGCCAGATAGACCGCGTACCGGCCATCCTTCCAGAACCAGGCGAAGGGCGAATACGCATACACCAGGGGAAACAGCAGGACGAAGATGAGGAGTGGGGCAGCCTGGCGCCGCAGGACCAGCCAGGCAATCCAGATGAGAAGCGAGCCGCCAAGAAGACCATACAGCGTCGTGCCGAGCGCGGGGTTGACGAGCCACGCCCCGCTCCCACGCAGACGCAGGCCAAAAACGAGCGGCAGCACGTGGCCAAAGAAGACGCTCAGGCGGCCGATAAAGGTCGAGGCATGCGGCGTGGTCGACTGTAGGGACGGAAACCCATGACCAACGTTGGCGATCAGCCACGGCAGCGCGCCCAGCGCCGCCATGACCACGAACAGGGCGACCCCGGTCAGCGGCGGCCAAACTCGACTCCGCACCAGTCGATAGATGAGCCAGAGCAACGCGGGAATGGCGTAGTAGACGATCTCCGGCGTGCACCACCAGCCGAGACCGAGGAGCAGGCCCAGCGCGGCCCAGTCGATGGGCCGCGCTGGCCGCGACCCAGTCAGCCGCAGAGCGAAGAGGAGAGCAGCCAGACCACAGACGAGCGCCAAGTAACGAAAACCATACTCAACCGTGGAGAGATAGAGGTAGACCTCCGGCCAGATCCAGAAGAGCAGTGCTGCCAGCACGGCCACGCGCCCATCAAACAGTCGCCGGCCAAGACGCCAGACGAGCAGGGCAGCGATTATATCGAGCAGCAGCGGCGCCAGCCGGAGAACAACACTCGACTGACCGAAGAGGGCAAACAGAGCGGCGACCACGTACGGTTCGCCGCCACCGTAGTGCTGCCCCCAGTAAAAAGCGAAGAAGTGCCCACGCAGGATCTCGTGGGCCATGAGGCCAACGACGGCCTGGTCTGAGTTGAGCGGACCGCGACCGATGACCCAGATACGCAGAAACAGACCAAGCGCCGCCATGACGGCAATCGCGATCCCGGTGGCGCGACCAAACCTGGCTGGAGTCCCGGCCGGGGCCGTCGCGCCGCTCGCGCTCGGTGGCGGGGCATCCCCGCCCACGAGCGCCGTGCCGGCACTGTCGCCGGCAATCAGCGCCGACCTCCCGTCAGCACGGCACTTCTCCCAGTGGTAACACGGTCCATGGAGAACAAGGATACGTCTTCAGGGCGCGCAGAGCTGGGAAGGATGCTCCCGCGCCGCGAGAGAGGTGCCTTCAGGCGCCCTGCGCGCCTCCGGACAAGAAACCACTGATCGCCACTTCGCGTTGCAGACCAGCTTTGGCCGAAACGAGCTTGCCTTCTTCGATAAAGGCCAAAAAGGGAACACCCATGACGCCATAGGCTCGAGCCGCTTCCCTCTGCACTGAGGCGTCAATCTTAAAAATAGCATCGGGATAGCGCTTCTGAGCCTTGGCGATGATCGGCGTCTGAGTTCGGCAGACACTGCAGGATGGGGTGTAAAAGTACAGTATCGTCCTGGCCCCAGACTTAATTCTCTTGGCGGATGGCTTGTGCGGCGTCGGCGCTGGTTGACCCTTCAACTTCGCCGTTTTCCGGGCCATCAGCAGCCGCGGTCCGATGACAACCAGGGCCAGCAGCCCGACGACCACAATCACGGCGATTAGGACAAACGACATCTTTCTCTCCTCCAGTGTCTCGCGCTACCTCGTGAAGCTTGAGCGACTACGGCGTGAACGGAATCGCCGCAAGAGCGCGCCGAGCTCAAGTTCGCCTCCTGAAGATACCCCAACCAGTATGCACGATTCTGCCAGATTTCCCAATACGGAAGTTCTGGATGGCGGAGTTTGCTAGGCAGCCTGCGGCCGCGCTGCTACGCAGTCTGGGGCCGGCGGCGCCTCATGGTCATTCCCACGATCGCGCCAACGGTCAGGGCTAGCGCGGTCAGGATCGCTATCAGACCGCTGGCCCCGATCCCGGCCAGCCAGACGAACGGACCGGCCAGAGCCGCGAACAGGACCACGAAAGCCTTGCTGATATTGGGGGTGCCCACGAACGAATAGCCAAGCGCAACGAACCAGAACGTCATGACGTAGCCAAGCGGCGCGCGCAGGCTGCGCTGTAGCGGACCCGGCCGGCGCTTCGTCTTCTTGCGCCGTTGCTTTTTGTACTTCGTCCACCAGTTGACGGTCACCAGGCCAGTGCCGTGCCACAGAGCCCACATGGTCCAATTGAGACCGACGTAGTGCCATAAGCCCATGGTCATCATGCTGGCGTAGAGACCAAGCCAGACCTTGCGCGTGCCGCCGAAAACGGGAAAGTAAACGTTGTTGCGACACCACGATGAAAGCGAGATGTGCCAGCGCCGCCAGAATTCGCCCAGGTTCTGGCTGAGAAACGGGTAGTGAAAGTTTTCCATGATGCGAAACCCGAACAGTGCCGAGAAACCGATAGCCAGATCGGTGTAGGCCGACAGATCTACGTAGGCCTCGACGAAAACGATGACGACGAAAGCGCTCGCCTGCAAAGGATGAACGCTGTTAAAGCTGAATCCGGGATGCAGGACCTGAGCAACATACTTGCCAAAATAGATCGTAATGACGAGGTCCTCGACGAAGACCTTCTTGAAGTAGCCGATGGCAATGCGCCGCAGACCGATGCCGAACAGATCGGCATCAAAGGTCAGGCTGCGCTTGCCGTAGAAGCCCTGGTAGGTCTCTATGGGTCCCGCTGGGAAGGTCGGCAGAAAGAGCGTGAAGGCCAGCAGATCGCGAAACGAGTTTTCGTGCAACACGCCGCGCACGTGGTCGAAGACGTACTGCAGCAGGCGAAACACGAAGTAGCTGATGCCCAGCGGCATGACGAGGTGAGTCCACAGCCAGTCGTGGCCCCAGAGCACGCCGACCATGACCTGCCCATACTTGCCGACCGCCAGGACAACAACAGCAACGACAACGGCAACGACAACGGCCCGACGGATGCTCACGCGCCGGACCTTATAGGCCTCGACGATCTGGTGGGTGACGAAGACAAGCCCGATCGCGATCACCGTGAATGCCGGCTGCAGCGCTGCGAGAACGGCCAGCGAGACGATGATGATGAACGTCCGCCGCTGCCCGTCGCGGCGCAGCACGAGCCAGTATACGGGTAGGGCGGCGAGCAGGATCGGGATGAGCAGCCAGGTGAAGTAGATCTTCACGCGCCGCCCGTCCTCACGCGCAGATGCTGCTTCGCCCGCAAACGCTGTGTCGCGCGCCGGCTATCCTTCGCCCGCCCGCGCTGCCGGCACTGCTCCGCAAGGCGGCGCTCCGTGGAGCCTGCTTGCCCCTCCGCGACGATCAACGCGGTCTCCGGTCGAGACGCAGCAGCTCCCGGCGGATCGCCTTGCCCGAGCCGGTGCGCGGAATCTCGGCGAGAGCCACGATACGACTGGGCAGAGACGTTGCCGGTAGCGTCCGCCGCAGCAACCGCATGATCGCGGCACGCGCGAAGCCGGCGGGGTCATTGGGCACCACGAACGCGACCGGCACGCGACCGAGCAACTCGTCGTCGGCCGCGATCACGGCGACGTCGGCGAACAACCCGAGCGAGCGCAACGCCTCCTGGATGTGCACCAGCGAGACCTTCTCGCCGCCGCGCTTGATGATGTCGTCGCGACGGCCGGCGACCCAGACGAAACCGTCCGCGTCGCGATGGCCGAAGTCGCCGCTGCGAAAGCCGCACGGCGTTAGTGCGGCTGCGGTCACGTCAGGATCATCCAGGTAGCCTTGCATGATCAGGGGCCCATCGACATAAAGCTCGCCAATCTCACCGTCGGGCGTCGCTGCCCCATCAGAGCCACGTACCGTGATCACCATCTCGCCGATCGGCCGACCAACCGAGCCGCGGCGTCGATCGAGCTCCTCCGGCGGCAATACGCAGAGCCTGCCCGACACCTCCGTCAACCCATACATGTTGAACAACCGCACGTTGGGCAAAACGCGCCGGCAACGGTCGATCACGTCGAGCGGCAGGTGGTCGCCCGAACTCACCCAGAAGCGCAGGCCACCAACGGACAGGGCGTCGCGCGGGGGCGCGTCTGCCAGGGGCACGTCTGCCGCCTGCGTGTCGCCGCGGGGCGCATCGGCCGGCCGCGCGTTAATCAGCGGCACGTCAGCCGGACGCAGGTCGCTCGGGCGCGCGTCGCTCAACGGTTCGACGACGCGCACCAGATGCGCCGGCGCCCCGCCGAACCCGGTGCAGCCTGCCGCCGCGATTTCGTCGAGCAGGCCGCCACCGAAGAAGAATCCGGGTCGGCCCGCCGTGCTGCCGCCGTGGGCCATGAGAGCAAGAAAGTGAGCGATGCCGCTGGTGAAGTAGGGCGGCGTATTGATGAAAATGCGGTCGTCACCAGTGAGCTCAAGCGCATCGGCGATCAGACCAGCGTTGGCGCCAATCGCCCGTAGCCGCTGGCAGACGCCCTTTGGCCGGCCAGTCGTGCCCGAGGTGAACATGACCATGGCGAGTTCGTCGGCAGCGACTGGCGCAAGCGCATCGAGAGCTTCGCGGCGCGCCTCGAGCAAAGCACCGGCCGAGATCGTGAGGTACCGAGGTGTATCAGCCGCGGAAGTCACCGTCATGGTTGGATGGTCGGCGCCCTGCGGGCTGAGTACGACTTGAGGGCGCGACTTGGCGATCAGCCAAGCAAGATCGCTGGCGGGCAGGGTCGTGTTCAACGGCACAGCCACTCCGCCGGCCATCCACGCAGCAAACATGGCGACGAAAAAGTCGTCGTAGTTGTCGAGCAGCAGCGCCACGCTTGCGCCGCGAACCAGCCCGCCGGCGACGAGATCGCCGGCGAGCGTCGCCGCGCGGCGCGCGAAGCTGTCGTAGCTATAGGTGCCACCGGGCGCAACCAGCAGCGGTCGGTCGGGCTGGGTCCGGGCGAGGCTCAGGAGTGTCTCAACGGCGCTATCCACCAGACAACCGCGCGACTAGAAACGCACGTAGCGAAACTCGGTCAGGTGCCCGCCGGTGCCAATGGCCACGGCGATGGCGAGAAAGACCACGAGCCAGAGCAGTACCTGAATGCTCAGGCCAAACCAGTAGAATGCCGTCATCGACCGCGAGCGCACTACTGCCGCCGATGAAGCATCGCGCCCAGCCTTCTCGCTGTCGGCCGCGTCGGCTGTGACCGCCACGCCTGCTGTGACTGCCGTGCCGGCCGAGATCGCCGTGCCGGCGGTCTCATGCGCGCCCGGTTCAGGCTCGGGGGAACTGGCAGGCAGACAGGCTGGCGCCGGTGCAGACGCGGCGATGGAAGCGATGGCGCGGCGGGTGGGGGCATCGGCGGCGGCGCGAGATGAAGCGCCGGCGGCGGCGCTGGCTACACTGGCAACTGTGCTGTGTACGTCGACGGCCGCGCTCCGTCCGTTGGCGCCGGCGGTTGCGCTGCCCGTGCCGGCGCGTGCAGAGCCGGCGCCGGCGCCGCCGGTCTGCGCCGGCGCTGGGCGCCTCTCAGCCACCGATCTCAGCCACCGACGGCAGCTGCTCGCTTACGTACAATGAAGGCGAGCATGTGATTGACCGTGTCGAGGTTCTCGAAGACGACATCCATGGCGCCGACTCTGATGTGAAACTCGTCTTCGAGGAAGGTGATGAGGCTGGTCAGACTCATCGAGTCAAGGAGCTGATCCTTGAACAGCGAGGTGTCAGCGTCGATCGTAACGCCACTGGGCAGATCGACCGCCTCGTCGCGGATGAACTCAAGGATGGTGTCGGCGTCACTCATGTCCGCTCTCTCCTGGGTCGTGTCATGACTTGCACAGACGCCCTTCGGTCAGGGCCGCGTGCCGGCGGTGTGCGAAAACGTCATCTGACTACTGAAATCGAGCGCCCGGCTACCGGCCTGCACGAGCCGGGCGATGGTGAACACACGTTCGGCGACCTGATAGCCCTGCTCCATGCCCCACTCGTCACTGAGGATGTGGCCGCGTGAGCCAGCCCAGCCGCAAGCGCCAAACTGACACGTGCCGTCGCCATTGCCGACGTCGAGACAACCGTTGCGGACAAACGGCAACGAGGTCGCCAGGATGGCCGTCTCCGGGCCACCGGAGCGGCGCGCCGCGGTGGCCAATACGCCGACCGGCCGGTTGGCAAGCTTGAAATCCTGGTGGCGCAAAACCCGCGTGCGCATGATGAACGAAGAGAACAGGTCGGACGGCAAGCCGAAGTAGACGGGTGTCGCGACGACGAGCCCGTCAGCGGCGACCATTGCGTCGAGCACCGACTGCGCGTCGTCGCTGCCGGCCTGAACGCAGGGCACGAAACGTCCATCCCTGGTCTTGCCACACACATCGCAGTAGCGGCACGATTCGAGCCGCAGGTCGCGCAGGTGGATGACCGTGGACGTGACTTCGCCCGGATAAGCGTCGGCCAACAGGTCGAACGAACGTTCGACGAGCAGGCCACTGTTACTGCCATCTCGAGGACTGCAATCAATCCCCAGCAACTGTATGCTCAGGAGTCTGACCTTTCGTGTAGGACCCTGCCCA
>JBKQWK010000082.1:0-4921 GCA_052139595.1 Thermoleophilia bacterium
TTCAGAGGCGCGTCGGCGACGATCTCGGCGACGCCGAAACCGATCACCGATTCGTAGTGACTCGTCCAGTTGTCACAGGCAACGGGGCCCATCGTAATGCCGACAAGATGATCGACCTCGAAGCAGACCTGTGGATTGGTGCGCAGACAGTCGAGCATCCTGCCGGCACTGGCGCAATGGACCCAGACGTCATCACCTTCGTGAGCGAAGTTCAGCGGCACCACGTAAGGACGACCGCCATCGATCATGCCCAGGCGGGCGACCTGCGCCTGAGCGAGAATGCGATCCAGCTCGCTGCGCTCGGTGATCTGCTTATCGACTCTGCGCATCGACGGTACATCAACCATACCTACCTCGTTTCGTTGCCGGAGGTCGGCGCCTCCGGTCTGTTGTGGGCACTGGCATACCTTCGACGGCGGGCGTGCTGTCCTGCGGCAGCACGCTCGCCGCAGCGAACATCAGGCGCCGGGCACACGCTCGCGCGGCGTCGTCCACGAGTGCAGCACCCGGCGATAGTTAGCCCGCTCAAACGCGGAAGAGTCGTCGGCCGTCGTGAAGCTGACGCTGCCGCGCGGCTGGGCAATGGTCGTGTACTCGTTGTCATCCATCCACTGCACAAGTTCTCGTTCGACGTCGCGAAAGTGTTCGGGCCCGTGTCGCAGAACGGCCGAGGTCATCATCACGACATCGGCCCCGGCCAGCAGCGCTTTGGCAGCGTCAATGCCATTCTCAACGCCGCTCGACAACGCCAGCGAGGCGCGATCACCAAGGTGAGGCCGCAGGATCGCCGTCCAGCTCAGGGGCAGACGGAGTTCCCACGGCTGGCTCAGCTCGATGCTCGTCACAACCTCGCGCGAGTTGGCGTCGATGTCGGGCTGATAGAAGCGATTCACCAACACCAGCCCCTTCGCCCCGACCTCAACCACTGCGCTGGCAAAGTTCGCCAAGGCCGAGTAGTACGGTGAGAGCTTTACCGCCAGAGGGACGCTCAATGTCTGGCTAATGCTGTGCACAATGTGCAGGTCGTGAGCCTCAACCTCGGCGCCAGTCTGCCCTGGATCGGCCGCCACTCGATAGAGGTTGAGTTCGATCGCGTCGGCGCCCGCCTCCTGCAGCAGGCGAGCGTAGTGCACCCAGCCGCTGTCTGAGGTCGCGTTCAGGCTGGCAATCACCGGGATGTGGAGTCGCTGCTTCATCTGCTGGACGAGCGAGAGGTAACGCTCGGCGATGCTCTCCAGCGTCGCGAAGCCGGGAAAGTAATCGAGCGCCTCGGCAAAGTGCTCGGTGCCCTGCTCGAGCACCATGAGCAGGTCCACATCCTGGCAGACAATCTCCTCCTCAAAAAGCGACGGCAGCACGATGGCGGCCGCACCGGCATTCTGCATGCGCTCGGCCATCGCCGGAATACCGGTCAGCGGGCTCGCTGAAGCAACCAGCGGAGAGCGCAGCTCAAGACCCAGATACGTCGTGCTCAGGCGGTCCATTTTGCCTCCTCCTCGCTGTGCTGATAGCCGGCGTCGCTCTCCACTTCGGGCTCAATGCCCGGTTCGATCGGCATCGTCCGCTCCAGCGCCGCCAGTTGCTGGTAGAAACGCCACCGTTCATCGACGTCGGCTTGCGCCAGCGCCATCAGACGCTCGGCCTGCTCAGGGTTCGTTCGGCTCAGAACGGCGAACCGCGCTTCGGTCGCCGCGAACGACCGCAACGGTAGTGACGGCTCCTTCGAATCAAGCTTGAATGGTTGACCGGTAGCGCTTTCCGACGGCTGGAAGCGGTAGAGCGGCCAGTAGCCACTGCGCACCGCATCCTTCATGTGCGACATCGACTTGGACATGTCGATGCCGTGCGCTATGCACGTGCTGTAGGCAATCACCAGCGACGGCCCCGGCCAGGCCTCGGCCTCGAGCAGCGCCCGGATGGCCTGCGTGTCGTTTGCCCCTAGGGCGATCTGGGCGACGTAGACGTTGCCGTAGGCGCGGGCGATGGCGCCAAGATCCTTCTTGGCGGCCGTCTTGCCGCCCGATTCGAACTTGGCCACCGCCGCCCGCGACGTCGCCTTCGACGCCTGGCCGCCGGTGTTGGAGTACACCTCGGTGTCGAGAACGAGAATGTTGACGTTGCGCTCTGAGGACAGAACGTGGTCGAGGCCGCCAAACCCGATGTCGTAAGCCCAACCATCGCCGCCGATAATCCAGACGCCGGTGCGCACGAAATTTGCCGCCAGGGCGAGCAAGCGATGAGCATCGCGATCGTCCGCTGCGATGGCCCGCAGAGCCTGCTCCAGGCGGGCCACCCGCTCGCGCTGAGCGCGAATCTGCGCCTCGCTGTCTTGCCTGGCGGTGAGAATCTCGTGCACCAGGCGGGCGTCGAGCTTGGGTCCCAGCTGCTCCAGCAGTTGGGACGCTGCCGCAACCTGCGCCTGCCAGCCGAGCTGCATGCCGAGCCCGAACTCGGCCGCATCTTCGAAGAGTGAATTGTTCCACGCCGGCCCGTGACCCTCGTGGTTGAACGTCCACGGCGTGGTCGGCAGGTTGGCGCCGTAAATCGATGAGCAGCCGGTCGCCGTGGCCACGACCATGCGGTCGCCAAAGAGCTGCGTCACGAGCTTGATGTACGGCGTTTCGCCGCAGCCGGCGCAGGCGCCAGAGAACTCAAACAGCGGTTCCAGGGCTTGCGAACCACGAACGGTATCGTGCGCCAGCTTGTCTCTGTCAAAGGGCGGAATCTCGCCAAAGAACTGCCAATTGACCCGTTCCTCTTCGCGATGCTCGCTTGCCGGCTGCATGTTGATCGCCTTGTGACGGACCTCTGACTTGCTCTTCGCCGGGCAGACGTCGACGCACACACCGCAGCCGGTGCAGTCATCGGCCGCCACCTGAATCGTCATCTGCAGGCCAGGCAAATCCTTTTGTAGCAAGTCCTTGTGACGGAAGCTCGGCGGCGCCCCTGCGAGGGCCGCCGGGGTAAAGATCTTCAGGCGAATGCTGGCGTGCGGGCAGACGATGGCACACTTGCCGCACTCGATACAGACGTCTGGATCCCAGATTGGCATCTCTTTGGCAATCGCCCGCTTCTCGTACTTGGCAGTGCCCGTCGGGAAGGTGCCATCGACCGGGAAGGCACTCACCGGCAGCAGATCGCCCTCGCCGGCCATCAGTCGTGCGGTTACGCGCTTGACGAAGTCGGGCGCTTCGTCGGGGATCAGCGCCCGCACCTCCTGCGTGCTGGTGACGCTGGCCGGCACCTGCACGTGGGCCAGCTCGGCCAGCGAACGATCGATGGCGGCGAAGTTCTGCTCGACCACGGTCGGGCCACGCCGACCGTACATCTTTTCGACCGACTCCTTGATGCGGGCGATCGCCTCGTCGGCCGGGAGCACGCCCGAGAGCTTGAAGAAGCACGGCTGCATGACCGTGTTGATGCGGCCGCCCATACCAACCTCGCCGGCAAGGCGATAGGCGTCGATTACCCAGAGGTCGACGTGCTTGGCAATGATCTGCTCCTGAACGGCGCGCGGCAAATGATCCCACACCTCATCGTGCGCATAGGGACTGTTGAGCAGGAATGTGGCCCCATCTTTGGCGTGGTCGAGCACCTTCATCCGCTCCAGCAGCCCGAATTCGTGACAGGCGATGAAGTCGGCATCGTCGATCAGGTAGGTGGAGCGAATCGGCTGAGGACCAAAGCGCAGGTGCGAAACCGTCACCGAGCCCGATTTCTTGGAGTCGTAGACGAAGTAGCCCTGCGACCACAGCTCCGTGTTTTCACCGATGATCTTGACCGAACTCTTGTTGGCCCCCACGGTGCCATCTGAGCCCAGGCCGAAGAACATGGCGTTGATTTCGCCAGCCGGGCGCCGGTAGCGAAAATTCGTGTCGACCGCGAGACTGGTGTGCGTCACGTCATCGTCGATGCCGACGGTGAAATGGCGCTTGGGGCGCTCTTCAAGCAGCTCGGCAAAGATGGCCTTCACCATCGCCGGCGTGAACTCCTTGGACGAGAGACCGTAACGACCACCGATCACGCGTGGCGCCGTCGTGAAGGGGGCCTGCGGAGCATCCATCGCCTCGGCCAGCGCAGCAAGCACATCGAGGTAGAGCGGCTCGCCCACCGAGCCGGGCTCCTTGGTTCTGTCGAGCACGGCAAGGGAGCGCGCACTCGCCGGCAGCGCCGCCAGCAGCTGCTCGGCCGGAAACGGCCGGTAAAGGCGCACTTTGACGAGGCCGACGTGCTCGCCGGCGGCCGCCATCGTCGCCACGGCCTCTTCGGCGGCGCCGATGCCGGAGCCCATGAGGACGACGACCCGCTCGGCGCTGGGGTCGCCGACATATTCGACAAGGTCGTAGCGGCGACCGGTTCGTTGCGCAAACGCCTGCATCACCTCGGCGACGATGGCCGGCGTCGCCAAGTAGAACGGATTGCTGGCTTCGCGGGCCTGAAAGAACGCATCGGGATTCTGAGCCGTGCCGCGCAGAACTGGCGCCGCCGGCGTCAAGCCGCGGGCACGAAAGGCCAGGATGTCGTCTTCATCGAGCAGGGCCGCGATATCGGCGTCGCTGAGGGTGGCAATCTTATCGATCTCGTGCGAGGTGCGAAAACCGTCGAAGAAGTGCAGAAACGGCACGCGGGCGCGCAATGTGGCAACATGGGCAACAAGGGCTAGGTCCTGAGCCTCCTGCACCGACGCCGACGAGAGCATCGCCCAGCCAGTCGTGCGCGCGTGCATGACGTCACTGTGGTCGCCAAAGATCGACAGCGCGTGCGTAGCAATGGTACGCGCGGCAACGTGCATGACGGCCGGTGTCAGCTCGCCGGCGATCTTGAACATGTTTGGCACCATCAGCAGCAGGCCTTGCGACGCCGTGAACGTGGTGGCGAAGGCGCCCTTTTGCAGGGCGCCGTGCAACGCCCCGGCGGCGCC
>JBKQWK010000083.1:0-7309 GCA_052139595.1 Thermoleophilia bacterium
TCGCTCAGGAGCTCGCGAGGCATCGCATCGGCCTGCTTCTCGCCTCCTGCCACTCTCCTCGGCAACTGCGCTCCTCTCAAACTGGCCTTCTTCCGCAGCCTTCTAGGTGGATAGCGGGCCGTACCGCAAACTTATCGCGCCAACCCTTCTGGAGAGCCCCGACAGACGGCCGTTGTCTTGCCGTCCGACTCCTCGAGACTGGTCTGCGTCTCAACCCTGCAGCGCATGGCAAGACCACGCTCCTGCGTGTGTTCTGTCACGCTGCCACTGGTCGAGTCGTCCTGCGTCACGTGCGCTGCGTGACCGTTTTGATCTCGCCGCCCAGGTGATAGATCGTCGCGGCGAACTGCACCTGACCCAGCAACAGCTCGCCGCCGCTGCCGGCCTGCAGCAGAGCGTCATTAGCCGCATCGAACAAGGCAGCGCCAACCCACCGCCCGCACGCTCAGCGCCGTCGCCCGTGCTTTTGACGCCCGCTTCGCCTTGACTCCCGCTTGACCTGAACGCCCTCTTCACATTGATGGCTCGCCACAGCCAGCCTCCACCCCAACCGCCCCTGCTCTACGATCGGGAGCACCACTCGCCGGCGCACCGGGGAGCCGGCGACAACCCGAATGTCCACCCGCGCCCACCTTCACACTGCCCGCCGGCAGGCGTATCGTCGGCATTTCGCTGTTGCCACAGGCAAGGCGGGAATGATACCTTTCGCTTACACTTTTACTTTCACTCCGGTTGGCGAAGGGAGCGCGATGGCCGACACGCATGAGATTTACCCGAACGCCCCGCTGGCATTGGTCGCGGTCGAGGTCCGGTTCCCAGAGGCGCCCAACGAGCGTCCGCTGCCGATGCCTCTGCAGCGTTCCTTTCGCGACCTGCTCGGCGATGAATGGGTGATCGAATCCCACAAGATCCAGCAGTTCGAGGTCGCGCTGGGGCCGGGAGCACCCGGCGCCCAGGCTGTGCAAGAGACGGTTGTGCCGCGGTTCACCATGCGCGACCGCACCCTGGCAGTCGCTCTCACCGATTCCGGTGTTACCGTTGAGACGACCAACTACCGGCACTACCCTGACTTTCGCACCGTCCTGGAGCGCGTCTTCTCGGCGGCGGCCGAACTCCTGCAGCCCGATGGTGTGGCGCGGGTCGGCATGCGTTACATCGACGAGATCCGCGTTGCCAGCATCGGCCGGGACCGGCCAGCCGACTGGCGGAAGTGGCTCGACGCGTCGCTGCTGCCTCCCAAGCTCGACGAAATGGTGCATGCAGACAATGATCCGGCTGCCTGGGAAGGGGTTGCCCGATATAGCACTGGACCGGAGCGCAGCCTGGTGCTGCGTTACGGAACTCGGCAAGGCTACGTGGTGCAGCCGCGCGGCACCTTGAATCGTCCCTCGACGCCACCACCGGGGCCGCTCTTCGTGCTCGACTTCGACTCCTTTTGGGAGCCTCTGGACATCCCCGAGTTCAACCCTGCGAATCTCGCTGCAACGTGTGACGATCTGAGAGTGCCGGTCCGCACGCTTTTCGATCTTGTCATCACCGACAAGTTACGGCGCGAAGTCTTTATGGAGGAGCCAACCGATGGCTGACATCATCGCGTCCGACCCGACCCGTATCACCAGCACGGAGATGTCAGCGCCGGAGCAGGTCACACGAACACGGACCATAGATGAAGTGGTCGCCGATGCCGGCTTCCTTCGTCGCCGAGCCCGGCTCCTCGGCGAGGACGTTGCCGCGACCAACCGTCAGGTGAGCGAGGTTCATCAACGGGCCGTTGCCGAGCAGCTCAACGCCAAGGCGCGCACGATCGCCAAACGGAGCGTCGCCGCGATGCTCAGCGAACTGGCGAACGCCGGGTTCGCCTGGCGTGACATCGCGGCGCTGACGGGAGTTTCCGTTCCCGCCGTCCGGCGCTGGCGACAAGGCGAGGCGGCTAGCGGCGCAAACCGTCTCGCAGTCGCCCGCATCGTGGCGCTCGTCGAGACCCTGCGCGACGACCACCTGGTGGTTGACGTCGCCTCCTGGATGGAGGTGCCGCTCGTTTCTGACGCGCCGGTGACCGCGATCGACCTTGCCGCTGCTGGTCACCTGCAGGAGGTGGTAGACATCGCCGCCGGACACTCGGTCGGCGAAGAAGTGCTCAATCGTCTGCAGCCCGGTTGGCGTGAGCGCTATCGCTCGCAGTACGAGGTTTTCCTGGCGCCCGACGGCGAACTGGGGACGCGACCCGCGGCCAGAGACAATCCTTGACTCTCGAGATCTTCGAGCAACCAGATGACCTCTATCTCGCGCGCGGCGAGGAGGTTAATCCGCTGCGCCCGCTGTTCACTGGCGATGTCTTGGCGAATGCGGCCATCCCGGGTGTCCAGGACTCAGGCCTGGCGATGGTCGTGGCCCACCCCTGCTCAATGCGAGGTAAAGACGCCAGACTTGAGCCACGAGTACTCGTCGCGGCCGTAGCAGAGAGCGACAAGATCGGTGCGGCAGCGTGGCCTGTACACGGCTCGCCTGCCTCTCCCCATTCGGCATCAATCTGCTTCAGCAGCGCCTCATCTGGCGACTGACGCGCCACGAGGTGCCGACGCACCAGTTGCAGGAAGTGTCGGCCCATGTTTTCGAAGAAGCCGACCTCCTCGAAGAGTGGAGCGACACCATCTGCCCCGCCGGCGCAACCCCAGAGCAGGCGGCCGCGGCGTTTGAGGTTTTCGTACGCGCCGACCGCGGAGGCGGCCACACGCTGCAGAACGACCTGCGTGATCCACAGCGCCGGTCAAGTGTGCGCAGCGCCTGTCGCGCCGAAGCCCAGCGCCAGGCCGCACGTTTCAGCGCTCACGGCTGACGGTTGCTCATCGGCGCAAGTCCAGTAGTGCGCGCGAGACCGACTGGGGGATTAACCGCCGTCTGGTCTGGGGAAGTACGTGACGTCCGACTGGGAGGCCCCAATGGCACGTGTCGTGATTCTCGGTGCAGGCATCGCTGGCCATACCGCCGCTCTGCACCTTAAGCGCCGGCTACAGCCGGGCCACCAGGTGGTGGTCATTTCTCCGAACGCCGACTGGAACTGGATACCCTCGAACACCTGGGTTGGGGTCGGTCAGATGACCGCAAAGCAGGTGACCTTTCCCCTCAGACCGATCTACCAGCGCAAGGGGATCGACTTTCGTCAGGCACGGGCGGTGGCCATTCACCCGGAAGGCGATGCGAACAGCGAATCCCCATCGGTCGACATCATCTACACCGATCCCGCCCGCGCTGGCCAGGAGGCGCGGCTTAGCTACGACTACCTCATCAATGCGACGGGGCCCAAGCTCAACTTCGCCGCGACTCCGGGCTTGGGGCCCGAAGCCAACTCGCTTTCGGTGTGCACCGCGACGCACGCCGAGCAGGCAGCGGCGGCCCTTGACAAGGTTGTCGCCGCCCTCAAGCGCGGCCAGCGCCAGACGCTGGTCATCGGCGTCGGGCATGGGACCTGCACCTGTGAAGGGGCAGCATTCGAGTACACCTTCAACGTGGAGCACGAGTTGCGCGCACGCGGCGTGCGCGACCTGGCCGAGGTGGTGTACCTGACGAATGAGTACGACCTCGGCGACTTCGGTGTCGGCGGCACGACGTTCGAGCAGAAAGGCTACGTCACCACGTCCAAGATATGGACCGAGTCTCTCTTTCGCGAGCGCAACGTGCGCGCCATCCTGCGCGCTCATGTGGAGCGGGTCGATCCAGGGCTCATCCACTACGAGCAGCTCGATGGCACCAAGAGCACACTCGCATTCGACTTCGCCATGTTATTGCCGCCGTTCCGCGGCGCCGGTCTGAAGGCCTACGACCGACAGGGCGCCGAGATCACCGCCGAGCTGTTCGCCCCGAGCGGGTTCCTGAAAGTTGACGCCGACTATGCGACCAAGCCGTTCGGCGAGTGGAGGGCCGAGGATTGGCCGAGCACCTACCAGAACCCGAAGTTCGGCAACATCTTTGGCGTGGGGATCGCCTTTGCCCCTCCCCACCCGATCTCGCAGCCGCACTTCAGCCCCAACGGGACCGCGATCTCCCCGGCTCCGCCGCGCACCGGCATGCCGTCTGGCGTCATGGGGCGAGTGGTGGCTCAGTCCATCGCCGACCGGATCCAGCGGGGGCAGGCGGCCCCGCTGCACACGGCATCCATGGCGTCGCTCGGGGCCGCCTGCATCGCCTCGACTGGCGCCGGACTACTTGCCGGCACAGCCGCTGCGTTGACGATGTATCCGATCGTCCCGGACTTCGTTCGCTACCCGGCATCCGGCCGCAGTCTCAAGGAGACCACCGGTGAAATCGGGCTGGGCGCACACTGGACGAAGCTGATGCTGCACTACCTGTTCATCTACAAGGCCAAGGGACGCCCCGGCTGGTTCCTCATCCCCGAATGACACCATGAAATCGGCCGACGACAACTCCGCCATTCCCGAAAGGATGAACCAGATGGACGAGTCAGCACGCGCTATCGCAGAGGCTCCCCTGCCGACGTCGAGGACGTTGCATGCTCGCTCGAATCCGGCCTACCAGGTCACGCGTTTCGTCGCCTTCAACATCCGCATGCTGCGTATGGTCAGCAAGGCCCACCGCTGATCGGTTGGGCGCGGCTGTCGCGCTTGTTATGCGACCCTCAGCGGCTTGATGTTGTCGACCTGCGCCTTGATTGCCTGGGCGGCGTCCCAGAGGTCGACCGCGCGCTGCGCGTTGAGCCAGAACTCGGGCGTGTTGCCAAACAGCCGCGACAGGCGCAGCGCCATCGCCGGGCTGACGGCACGCCGCTCGCGTAGCAGCTCATTGACCGACTGGCGCGAGACGCCCAGCGCCTCAGCTAGTCCGGAGACCGTAAGACCATAGTCGGGCAGAAAATCTTCGCGGAGCATCTCGCCCGGATGGGTGGGCCGCGCAGTCCTCTCGCCGGTGTTAAGAATGCTCATCTCGCACCTCGCTGCTTAGTGATAGTCGGTGACCTCAACGTTCATCGGCACGTACTTGACGCCTTCAAGGCCGGCGAAATCCGCGTCCTGCGTCCACAGCGTGGCTGCGAACGCCCGCGCGGTAGCGAGGACTATGCTGTCTGCCATGGGAATGCCGAGAGCCACACTGGTGCGTGCCGCCTCAAGCGCGATCGGTGTCGTAAGGTCGACCACCGACCCCTGTTGCATGACCGCGATTGCCTGCAGCGCGTCGCTCTCGCCGCGCTGCTGCAGAACGCGCTTAAAGACCTCATAGACGCTCACCGTGGGCACCACGAGGTCATCGGGCACCTCAAGGGCCTCGGCAAACACGTCAGCGTTGGGGCCGGCGGCGAAGTACTCGAGCCAGCCGCAGGAGTCGACGACGTTCACAGTCGATCGGCCTCGCGCGGCACATCGGTGTCGATGCCACGCAAAAAGCCGCGCATCTGTTTGATCGGCTTCACCGGTACCAGCTCCACGCGGTCCCCATACTGGATAGCCTGGATCTTCTGACCCGGGTGCAGGCCGAGTCCCTCACGGATGCGCTTGGGAATGACGACCTGGAACTTGGGTGAGATGGTCACTGTTTCCATCACGGACTCCCTATCGATAACAGATACGTACAACGTATATGCTAACGATCATGCTTTCGTGAAACAAGGTCCGCAAAACGTCGAGCGCCAGAGCGCGGCCACGACGTCGCGGAACGCTCGATCGGTTTGTTGGGCAGACTCGCCGCCGTCAGGCCGCGGTCCCGGACCATGGCTTGATGCGCAGGAGTTCCTCCGCCAGCGCCTCTTCGGCAACCTCGATGTCATAGGCCGCTTGAGCGCGCAGCCAGTAGCCGTTTGAGAGGCCGAAGAAGCGACATATGCGCAGGTCGGTGTCGGCGGTCACAGCACGCCGGCCAGCGACGATCTCGCCGATGCGCTGCGCGGGCACGCCGATCTCCTTGGCGAGACGATACTGCGAGAGCCCCATCGGCAGAAGAAACTCCTCGCGCAGGAGTTCGCCAGGCGTCACGGGCTTGAGCTTATACATCGTCATAACTCCTCAATGGTAGTCCACAATCTCGACGTCTTCGCCGCCCGCCGCCGTCCAGCGGAAGCATAGGCGGTACCGCTCGTTTACGCGGATGCTGTACTGGCCCGCGCGGTCACCTTGGAGCGCTTCAAACCGGTTCCCGGGCGGGATGCGGAGGTCGTTGAGGCGACCAGCAATCTGCAGCTGGCGGAGCTTGCGACGCGCGACCGACTCGATACTCACGAACCGTTCAACTCGCCGACCGCCAGCCAACGCGCCCGTCTGCGCATCCTTGAACGAGACGATCATATGCGTATAGTAACGCTACGCGTTACTAACGTCAAACACGATGCACGGCAGCCACCGGCCTCGGCACATGCCCACAAATAAGCGCCTGTTAGCCAGGCGCCGCCGCGTGGTAGCATTTCAGTGCTACAAACGTCCCGGCGACTGGAGGGCACATGACTCGCGCACTGAAGCTGCGTCAGGCCGGGGGCTCGATCGTCACCACGCTGCCCAAAGACATGGCCGCGAAACTTCGCTTGTCGGCTGGCGACACCGTGCTCGCCGTCGAGACCGACCGGGGGATCCTGCTCACGCCCTATGACCCGCAGACCGAAGAAGCACTGGCGCTCGCCGCGCGGGTCTCAGGCAAGTACCGCAACGCCCTGCGCGAGCTGGCCAAGTAGTCAATGGCACGCCGAAAACGAGAGCCGCGGTAGATCGACCGGCTGGTCGTCGAGGCGGTCCACTTCGACCTGGTTCGCGCTCACGGCGGCATGCCGGGCGTTCGCGACGAGCATCTTCTTGAATCCGCGCTCGCCCGCGCCCAACAACGCTTCGCCTACGAACCCACGACCGATCTCGCTGGCCTGACCGCGACCTACGGGCACGGCCTGGCCAGCAATCACCCTTTTAACGACGGCAACAAGCGCATCGTCTTCGTGACAATGGGCGTCTTTCTGGGACTCAACGGTTACGAGATTGAAGCACCTGAGGCAGGAGTCGTGACCGTCATGCTCGCGCTCGCTGCCGGCCAACTCAATGAAGACGAACTCGCCGCCTGGCTTCGCTCGCGGCTGGTGCCGCGGTCGGACGGGTAGTCGGCTAGCGCCCGGCGCGCCTGTATGTACACTCGCGCTTGCGGAGTTCACTATTTAGACTTCAGCACTAAGTTTGAATAGGATCCCACGCTATTTAAAGTAGTGTCCCAGCACGTGGTGTACGAAGAGATTGGAAGCAGGGCCGCCGCGTTCGCTGGAGACGAGCCGTAGGCGAGGATCCAGTGAACGCGGCGCGACCGGCCGCTTGAAGGTAAGCGACCACCG
>JBKQWK010000084.1:0-21161 GCA_052139595.1 Thermoleophilia bacterium
GTTCGTAGAAATCGAGGCCCGACTCACCGCCCAGCAACGCTAGACGCGGCTCGTACTCGCGCACCGCCGGCTCAAGCTCGCTCAGCTCGCTGGTGGCAACATACGGTGGATTGCTGACGATAACGTCAAAACGGGCGCCGACCGGAAGCCCATCGTAGAGGTCGCCGTGCACGAACTCGACACGATCGCTCAAACCGAGACGGGTGGCGTTGAGGCGGGCCATCTCGAGTGCCTTGTCGTCGAGTTCGGTTGCAACCACGCGCGCCGTCGGGTATTCAGTCGCCAGCGCCAAGGCAACAGCGCCGCTGCCGGTACCGATGTCAAGCACCCGTGGCTGCTGAGCCCCGCTGGCAGCCAAACGGGCCAAAGCGACTTCAACCAGCGTTTCGGTCTCGGGCCGCGGAATCAGCGTGCTGCGGTCGACCTGCAGCTCAATAGTGCGAAACGCCTTGCGACCGCGGATGTAGGCCACCGGTTCGTGTGCTTCGCGACGTTGAATGTAGCCTTCAAAACGCGCCTGCTCACCGGCGTCGAGCAGGCGGTCGCTCTCAGCGTACAGCGCCTCGCGATGCAGACCGAGAGCCTCAGCAAGCAGAAGCTCGGCGTCGAGGCGAGGCGAACTTGAACCGGACGCGCGCAGACGTACGGTCGCTGCCGTAATCGTCTCCTTGACCGTCACCGGTGTCATCCCGGCGGTGCCGGCTGCCCGTCGCCGCCGGCCATTAGCCGGCCGCCACGCGGGCGAGCTGTTTGCGCCGATCTTCCGCTGCCAGCGCCTCGGTGAATTCATCGATGTCGCCTTCGAGAATCTCGTAGAGGCGGTGCGAGGTGAGACCGATACGATGATCGCTGACGCGGTTCTGCTGAAAGTTGTAGGTGCGAATCTTCTGCGAGCGGTCACCGGTACCGACCATACTGCGACGCTGTTCGCTCAGCTCCTTATTTTGCTCCGCCTGAGCAATTTCGAAGAGGCGAGCGCGCAAAATACGTAATGCCTGTTCCTTGTTCTGGAGCTGGCTCTTCTCATCCTGACAGCTGACGACAAGGCCGGTCGGCAGGTGCGTAATGCGCACTGCCGAGTCAGTGGTGTTGACGGACTGGCCTCCAGGGCCGCTACTGCGAAAGATATCGATGCGCAGATCGTTGGCGTGAATCTCGACTTCAATGTCTTCTACCTCGGGCAGCACGGCAACGGTTACCGTCGAGGTGTGAATGCGACCCGCTGCTTCGGTGACCGGCACCCGCTGAACGCGGTGCACGCCACTCTCGTACTTGAATGCGGAGTACGCGCCTTGGCCGCGCACCTCCAAAATGACTTCCTTAAAGCCGCCAGCCTCGGCTTCATTGGTGCTCAACGCATCGACGGCAAAGCCTTTGGTCTGCGCATGCCGCATGTACATGCGGCAAAGGTCACCGGCGAACAGGGCGGCTTCGTCGCCGCCAGCGCCGGCGCGAATCTCGATGATCACGTCTTTGCCATCGTTGGGATCGCAGGCGAGCATCTGGGCGCGAATTTCTTCGGTCAGCTGGTCGACGAGTTCACGGTTGCCCTGCAGCTCGCCTTGCACATAAGCGCGCATTTCGTCGTCAATCTCGTCGTCGCCGGCCAGCAGTTCATCCGCATCAATGACCGCCTGCTGGGCGGCGCGGTACTTCTGCGTGAGCATGTAAGCCGGCTCGATCTCAGCATGCCGCCGCGCCGCCACCGTGTATCGCTTGTGATCGCCCAGTATCTCAGGATCGCTCAGCTGCTCCTGCACTTCGGCGTACGTACGCTCAATCTCGGCGATAAGGTTCTCGATCATATCGGCCACGGCAATCCTTCCCTGACCGTCTAAGCCATGATCTCGACGCCCTTGGCAAGTGGAGCGTCACGAGGTTCGAGATCAAGAACGCGCTCGAGGGCACTGATGGCGACCTCAAGCTGACCCTCGTCCGGTGGCCGCGTCGTCATCCACTGCAGGGCCAACCCCGGCGCCATGAGCACCCGCACGACAGGATTCGTCTCGTGCTTGCCGGCGATCCTGATGATTTCATAGGAAATACCGGCGATAAACGGCACGAGCACGATACGGCTCAGAATGAGCACATACCACACCGGCCAGCGCACGAAGGCGAAAACGATGATCGAGACAACCATGACCACCAGGAGAAACGAGGTGCCGCAGCGCACGTGCAGTGTCTTGTACTTCTGACAGGCTGCCGGCGTCAGCGGGTCACCGTGCTCCAGGGCGTGGATGCTCATGTGTTCGGCGCCGTGGTATTCGAAGACTCGGCGCAGGTCGGGAATCCGGGTCACCAGAGCTAAGTAGGCGATGAAAATGGCTACCCGCACCAGACCTTCGACGAGCCAGAAGGCGATGCCGGTACCCAGCCAGGACTTGAAAATACCGGTGATGCCCAAGGGTGCAAGAAAGAAGAGCCCCACCGCCAGCGCCAGCGCCACGACCAGAGTCACGCTGATCTGCTTCTTGCTGAGCTGTTCCTCCTCTTCTCCCAGCGATTCGTTGGCCGATATGCTGATTGCTTTCGTGCCGATGACGAGACTCTCAACCAGGGCCACGACACCGCGCAGTACCGGCAGCTTCAGGATTGGATATCGCTGCATCCAGCTGACCAGCGGCCACGAATGCACGGCGATGGTCGCATCCGGCTTGCGCACGGCCAGCGACCAGTTGCTCACACCGCGCATCATGACGCCTTCGATCACTGCTTGGCCACCGATGGCGGCCCGCCTGTGAGCCGCCCCAGCAACACAGACGACGACGCGTCTGTATCGATTCAGGGTCTTCATGCTTCAACGGTCATCGACCGGCGACCGGCGAAGCTCACGTCGCCGGTCCGTCGACCTCGGCCGCACTGTACGGCTGACCACAGGTCATCTTGCCCTCCCGGCACTCACCATAGAGGCAAGGCGGCCCACTGTAGGCAAACAGATGCGGTGAGATCTCCCGGACGATGGCCCGCATCCGCCAGGCAAGGGCATTGATCTCCCACTGCGCCCGCCGGCAACAGCGCACCGAAAAGAAATGGCGCAGTTCACGGGCGTTCATGGTGACGACGATCTTCGTCTCGGCCGCATTGGGCAGCACGAAGCGGGCGTCTTCTTGCACACTCTCTCGGCTGCGACCTTCGCCCAGACCGAGCTCCACAAGCTGATCGTACGCTGAGCGTGCCTGCTGCATTGCCGACAGAAAAACCTGTTCTGCAGCCGCGTTGGCAGCAATCTTGGGCGGCACGACAAAGCTGTCGTCACCGCCAAAATGCACGTAACGTTGTGACTGCTGGTTGTAGCTGGCAAGACGGTGACGCACGAGCTGATGCGTGCAGGCCCGCGAGACGCCGTCGATGGCGAAGCTGAAGCTGGCATGCTCGAGCGCCGAAAGGTGACCCGAGCGCACCAGGATGCCCACCAACGCGGCAACCTCGCTGTCGCTCATGCCCTGCTTCAGCTCGGCGGCCGAAACGGGTGCATAACAGAGCCGGCCGGCGATGGCCACCGACCGGTCCGGGTCTGGCGTGTGCTGAAGAAGAGTGACGCGCAGCTGAGCGCTCACGTAGTCAGCCTGCTCAGCCGGCCTTCTTGACCATGCGCCGCTTGAAGCGCTCGACGCGACCGCCCGAGTCGACGAGCTTCTGCTTGCCGGTGTAGAACGGATGGCACTGCGAGCAAAGCTCGACGTGCAGCTCAGCCTTTGTGCTGCGCGTGACGAACGTGTTGCCACAGGAGCAGTGCACTGTCGCCTCGACGTAGTTCGGATGGATGTCTTTCTTCATGAGAACCGTTTCCTTTGCGGTTGTCTGGCGTAGTGATCCCGCCCGCGTTTGGCGGAACAAGTATGGTAGCACGAACCATACCCAGCGAGTAACACAGTGCCGTCCGTCGACGACACCGAACGCCGGACTAGGCTAGCGCGAATTCTTCTGCAGCGCCGTCAGAAACTCGGCGTTGCTCTTGGTCTCGCGCACCTTGTTGATGAGCAGTTCGATGGCCGCGTTGGGGTCGAGCGCGTGCAGCACGCTGCGCAGCTTCCACACCATGGCCGCCTCGGCCGGCTCCATGAGCAGCTCCTCCTTGCGGGTGCCCGACATCTCGATATCGATGGCCGGGAAGATGCGCTTATCGGCCAGCTTGCGGTCGAGCCGCAGCTCCATGTTACCGGTGCCCTTGAACTCCTCGAAGATGACCTCGTCCATGCGTGAACCGGTGTCGACCAGCGCGGTGGCGAGAATCGTCAGCGAACCGCCAAACTCGATGTTGCGTGCCGCGCCAAAGAACTTCTTCGGCGGATACAGCGCCGTGGAATCAACACCGCCGGAGAGAATGCGCCCCGACGCCGGTGTGTTGAGGTTGTAGGCCCGGGCCATGCGGGTAATCGAGTCGAGCAGCACGACCACGTCTTTGCCGATCTCGACCAGGCGCTTGACGCGATCAAGGACGAGCTCGGTGACCTGGACGTGGTTCTCGGACGGCTGGTCGAAGGTGCTGGCCACGACCTCGCCCTTGACCGAGCGCTGCATGTCGGTTACCTCTTCGGGGCGCTCGTCGACAAGCAGGACGATGAGATAGACCTCGGGATTGTTGGCGGTGATCGAGTTGGCCAGCTTCTTGAGGATCGTCGTCTTGCCCGCCTTCGGCGGCGAGACGATCAGGCCACGCTGGCCTTTGCCGATGGGTGCCATCAGATCGATGATACGCGCCGCCGTGTCGTGCTCTTCGGTCTCGAGGCGCAAACGTTCCTCGGGAAAGAGCGGCGTCAGCTGCTCGAAGAAGGGACGTTTGCGCGCCGCCTCGGGGTCCATGCCGTTGACCGTGTCGATCTTGAGCAGGGCGTTGTACTTCTCGTTATCTTTGGGCTCGCGCACCTGGCCCTGGATCTCGTCGCCGCGGCGCAGGCCGAAACGACGGATCTGGCTGAGCGACACGTAGACGTCATTGTCGCTCTGCGTATAACCCCTCGTGCGCAGAAAGCCGAAGCCATCGGGCAGCACGTCGAGCAAACCAGTGCGTGTGATAGGCGGCCCTTCTGGACGCCGTTCACGCGGCTCACCGCCGTTGCGATCGCCGCTGCTGCGCTCGCCACGGTCTTTGCCGCGGCGGCCGCGATCACGACCGTCCTTCTGGCCGTTGCTGCGCTCGCGCTGACCCGGCTCGGCGACACCAGTACCAGACTTGCCGCCGTCTGCCTTACCGGCCGCCTTGGCCGGCGCCGCGCCAGCGGCGGCAACGTTCGTGACCGCGGCGGTCGCGACCGACGCCTGTGCCAGCCCGCCATCATCGGCGGAAGCCTTTTCTAGAGCTGTTTCGCTCGGCTTGGCCGAGGCCGGGGCCGCCGGCGCAGCCGAAGCTGCTGGCGAGTCGGCGGCAGCAGACGCCGCCGGAGCGGCGCCGTCGCTTGAGCCTGAGACGCCGGCCGGGGCCGACGAAACCGGAGCAGGAGCAGCGCTCACCGCGGCAGCCGGTGTCACGACATCCTCAGCGATCGGTGTTGCTGGCGGTGCGCTGACCGGCGCTGTCGTCGGCAGCGGTGCTGCCGGTGGCGCAGTTGCCGCCGGTGGTTCACCGGCGGCGGGCTTCGCTTTTGGCGTTGCGCCGACAGTCGGCGCCGCAACGGGGTCAGTCGACGGCACGGTGACGCTCTGACCGGCGGACGACGTCTCGGTACCGGATTCCTTGTTAATCTGTTCTTCAGTGGTTTTCATGGTTGTGTCGGTGACCGACCTCCGTAAGAATGTCGTGCGTCCGGCCGAGACGGGGGACGCCCCTGAACTGGTGTGTTGCCTCGAGTTGTCGCCGCGTTCCGCCAACGGGGAATCGCGTGGAGTCACTACCTACAGCTGCGCGTCGGGGGTGCGATGGGTGGTGTCAGTGAAGTGCGCCAGCGAGCAGCGTTTGTTCATCATACCCCATTTGCCGCCCGCTTTGTCATGCAAGTATGCGACACGTCGGCCGGGATTACCAGTAGTTGCTCGGACCAACGACAGCGGGATGGCGTTTTGTCCACGGTTACGCTCAGCGATCAACGGTCGGCCGTACATCCGACTTGGTCACCGACCGGGTCATCAGTCCTGCCGACGGCTGAGTCGTCTGCTCGTCCGCCAATCGATGAGATTCGCTCACTGCCTGCAGGATGGCGGTCATAACCGTCTTAACCGCGGCGTCGATGTCGCGGTTATCCACCACGGTCACGTTGTACTGCGACGCCCGGGCAAGAATGTACTTCTGGATGCGCCGGATCTGGGCGAAGTGAGCCAGGTAACGCTGCAGTGGACGAACGCCACCGGTCTCGAATTCGCGCACGGCAAAATGGCTGCGGTGGCGATCGGGGTCCGCGATGCTGAGCACGAACTCAAGAACCAGCGCGTCGTGCCAACGAGAGTGGTCGAGAAAACCGGGCACCACATGCACGCCTTCGAGGACGATGCTCTGCGCCTCCTCGAGGGCGCGTTCGACGACTGCCTCTATGCCCACACAGACGTCCTTCGTCTGCTCAATAAAGCCCATCTTGCTGAGGTCGGTGCCGCGGGGCATGGGCGCGCGAACCGCGGCCGCAGCATCGAACGAACTGGTATGAATGGCCGGCATCAGGTCGACCGAAAAGAAGGCGCGCATGACCTGGCGAATCGTGTCTGTCGAAGAAATACGCACGATGCCGAGGCGATGAGCGACCTGCGAGGCAAGCGTACTCTTGCCGACGCCGGTCGTACCGCCGATGAGGATGATGAGCGGCCTCTCCAGCCGCCAGAGTTGCTGCCACTGGACGAAACTCGAGATCAGGGCGTTGCCCTCGACTTGGCCGAGTGCGTCACAGGCTATCGTCCGTAGACGCGCCAGGGTGACGGCGCCGCCGCCCGTGCGGTGCAGGTAGCGCTCAACCGCAGCGGCAACATCGTAGGCCAGCTCCGGCGGCAAACCGGTGGACATGAGCGACTGCGCCATAAGCCCCTTGCTGAACGGCAGCGTGGCCTGCGGATCGACGACAACGAAGCTGTTTTCGTCGATCATTCAGGCCTCCCCGAACCGTTGCCGGCAGGCATCGCCGAGATCACCGATCGCCACCGACAGGTCGCCGACTGGCAAACCGCCATAGGCCACAGGCACAGGTTCGTTGTTGAGAAAGACAAGCTCGCGGCCGCTAGCGGCGGCGGCCTCGGCGACGACATCGATAGCGGCTGCCTTGATCTCGCTGACAAAGACCTCGGCCTCAAGCACGGCGCGCTGCACAGCACCAGTCAGCGCGCCGCGATCGGCCAGATCGGCCGAGGCGACGACGACTTCGGCACCATACTCGCGCTCGAGATGGGCGCTGATCATCGTCAAGCCCCCGCGCCCGGCAGTCGTAAACACGGCCACCCGGCGCCCCTTCAGCGATGCCGTCGGACGCGGTCGCAGAACGACGGGCATGATCGTTAACTTCGGGTTGATGCTCCGCACACCGCCAATAAGGCGAGCAACCTGCTCCTCGCTGGCGAGCGGCGCCTCGCACATCGTCATCACCAGGAGATCGGCAAGAAGCAGACGATAAGATCCCAGGAAGCCGGTGATGTACTCCTGCGGTTGAGCGGCGGAAACGACGCAGATCGTTGCCTGCGCTGCCACTGGAGGTATGACCGAACCACTGCCTTCAAGCAGCACCAGCGCCGCCGGCAGCCGCTCCACTAGGGGTAGCGCCTCGGCGACAGTGTCGTCGAACGACGACCCGGCCATGCCGCCGCCGCAGCGGCGCCAGCCGATGGTCGTCACCCCGGTGAGCAGTGCATCCTCATAGAAGTCGGAAGCCGCATGACGCCCCTGTCGCGACAACGCCAGCAGGTCGCCGGCAGAGAGTCCGTGCCCATCCGCGACCTCGGGCTGCGGTGGGCCTCCGCGGCCCATAGCCAGCACCGTCACGCCGCCGCCGCTTCGGTAGCGCTCGTCGAGCAGGCGGGCGGCGTAGCCGCTGACTGCCGTCTTGCCCACCCGCTTGCCGGTGCCGATGATTGCCATTGCGGGCTTTGTTGCCAAGTGAGCAAAGCGGGGCGGGCTGAACGAGAAATCGGCCCCCAGGTAACGTGCCCCGGCAGCAAGAGCGGCACTGATGAGCAGAAATCGCTCATGATAGCCGAGCACCGGCTCGTCGGACAGGTCGACGACCGTAGCCGCCGTCACCGCCCTCAGCAATGCCACCAGTTCGCTGGCGACACCGCCGGGGCCGAAGGCGCCGCCGGCACCGCCATCGGCAAAGCTGCGCGCCGTGCGTACCGGCAGGCCGTACGCGGCGCTCAAATCAGCTATCTCTGCCGCTACGGCGGCCGACCCGGACGCCGCATCGTCCGCACAGCGAAGCTTCTCACGACCGCCGACGAACAGCGCCGCGACCGGCTCGAACCGCTCCGCCAGCCGCGCCAGGGCGGCACGCACGACCGGTGGATAGTGCTCGCCGTCGATCAACACCACCGCCCGCGGCCGCGTGCGGCCGGGTGGCGGCGACTCAGACCCCCCGCTCTTGTCGACACCTCGGTGATGTTGCTCGTTTACAGGCACGTGAACTTCTTAAAAGCCAGCGTCGACGGCGAAAACTCGATGAGCGTCTCAGCACCGTGAAACGGCGTGCGACGCACCACCTCAACGTGGTCGTCGGTGACGGTGATCACGTTGTAGCACGGCTTGATATTGCCACGCAGGCGCAGTGAACAGCACGTACCGGTGTTGACCACGAAGAGGTTTTCGAGCCGCCAGGCATAAGGCACATGCTTATGTCCCGAGAGCACCAGATTAACTTTGCAGCGCTGCAGCACCTCGAGCGCGTCGCCGGCGTCATAAACCGTATTACGCTCGCGTCCCGTACCGGGAATCGGCAGCAGATGATGGTGCAACATGAAGATGCGAAAGGCACCTCCTTGCGCATACTGCTCCTCGAGCCACGGATAGCGCGAACGGCCAATGTCACCGTGATCCAGATCTGGCTCAGTGCTGTCGAGCCCGACAATCGTGACGCCGCTCTTGTGCAGAACGCAGCTGCGCGGGCCAATCAGCTCTTCGAAGTGAATGTAGCCGACGTGGCGCGAGTCGTGGTTGCCCGGGATGACCAACAGGTCCGGGCACTCGATGCGTTCGAGATAGCTCTTGGCAATCTGATACTCAGGCTTGAAGCCCATCTCGGTGAGGTCGCCCGTGCAAACGACGATGTCGGGCTTAAGTTCGTTGACTTCGACTACGGTGCGATCCATGAGGTAGGGCACGAAGTGCACCGACCCGGCGTGCAGATCGCTAATGTGGGCAATGACCAGAGGCTTCGACGTCGTCGGATTAGCCATCACCTCGGCCCCTCGTGACCGGATCTGCGGTGTCGTCCTTGGTCGAGACGGTTCGCCGACCGCGCGTCGCCGTCGAACTCATTCGACCACGACGATACGGGCACCGCCTTGCTTGTCGCGCACTGAGAACGTCGTCTGGCCGCCTTCACGGCGGAAGCGGAGGTTCATGGTCGAGCGGCCGACGTGCAGATTCGTCAGGTTAACCTCAGGTAGCCACTTCGGCAACACCGGGTTGTGCACGTACAACGCATTCTCCTCGGCAGCAGCGTAGAGGCCGAGCAGCGACTGCAGCATGAGGAACACGGCGCCAGCCGATGATGCATAGGGAGAGCAGGCCATAGGAAACGAGACCGGCTTATCCATTTCCTGCCGAGTGAAGCCACAGAAGAGTTCGGGCAGGCGAAAGTTCTCGTGGCTGAAAGCCGCTTCGATCATGCCGCCGGCAATGCGATTTGCCTGTTGGGCATAGCCGAGCTTCTTGAGCCCGCGTACGATGATGGCGTTGTCAAACGGCCAGACGCTGCCGTTATAGAAACTGACCGGATTGAAGCCGATCGCCTCGGTGCTCATGGTGCGCACGCCCCAACCGGTAAACATATCCGGCGCCAGCAAACGCTTGACCACAGCGGGCACGAATTCGTCGGCGACTATGCGGGCGAAGAGACAGTGGCCGGCGCTCGAGGTGATTGTCTTGACTTGGCGCTTTTCACCGTCGAGCGCCATGGCGATGTACTGTTCGTCCTCCATCCAGAAGCGCTCGTTGAAGCGCTGCTTGAGCTGCTGCGCCTCGCCCTGCAAACGCTCGGCCACTTCGATGTCGCCGAGCTGGCCGAAGAGCGCCGCCAACCGGCGCTTGGCGTGGTAGACGTAGGCCTGCACATCGGCCAGCGCGATCGGCCCCTCGGCCGGCGTGCCGTTGGCGTGCAGCACGGCGTCGCTGGCATCACGCCATCCCTGATTGGCAAGGCCGGCGCGCGAACGGCGCTGATACTCGACGAAACCGTCACCGTCGCGGTCACCGAACTCGTCGATCCAGCGCAAAGCCGCAAGAATTGGTTCGTGCAACAGCTCGAAGAACTCGAGATCCCCGGTCCACATGACGACTTCACTGAGTAAGAGGAGGTAGAGCGGAGTCGTATCGGCGGCACCGTAGTAAGGCGTGTGCGGAATGATCTTGAGGTTGGCCAGTTCGCCGCGACGCAGCTCGTGCATGATCTTGCCGGGCTCCTCTTCACGCCAGACGCTATCTGTCTTGCCTTGAAGCCGCGTCAGAGCGCGGATGGTCTCGATCGCGGGACGAGCGTCGAACATGAGCGTTTCGAGACCGGTGATAAGAGCGTCGCGACCGAACGGAGCCGCGAACCATGGTACGCCGGCAAGCGGGAGACTGCCGTACGGGGTGCTCGCCGTGAGCATGCGCAGATCATGCTGCGAGCGGTGCAACAGCGCCGTGAACTGCTCGTTGTCGCTGAAGATGTCCGCCGCCGTCGCCGAACGCTCGTACTCCCGCCGCAGGCGTCCCTGACAGACCGTGTAGTCCTCGGCAACCGGCTCGGGAGCGCCAGGTACCACAACCTGAATGTCAAAACGCAGCATGGTGTGCTCGCGCGGAGCCAGGTTCAGCCGAAACCGGGCGCGCCCGTTCTGCACGCTTTCGGGCGCTTGCTCAAAGGTAATAACGGTCTTGCGTAGCACCTCGTCCAGCCCCAAGTAGGCAAGCGTGAGCGAGCGCTCCGCGACTTTGCTCGCGAGCAGCGTACCGCGGCGCGGGCGGCGGTAACCACGAATCTCAAAGAGGTCTAAGAAATCCGCGTCAAAGGTCAGATCGACGAACAGCTCAACCGGCTCGCTGCCGTAGTTGCTGACGCGCAGCAGCTCGCTGATTCGGTCACTGGCCAGACGCTGGCGGCGCACGTGGATCGTCGCCTGCGCCAGCTTGCGTCCCGCGACCGTTCTTGCTTCCAGATTGGTGAGTTCCATGCTCTCGGCATAGTCGAGTTCGGCGCTCGACGAAAGCAGCACCGGCGGCCGCCCGCCAATCGCCAGCTCCAAGCGACTGAGAAAGCGAGTATCTTGAAAGTAAAGCCCGAGCGAGGTGTGATCAGCGCGGGCAATGTCGCCCACGGCATCGGTATACAGGAACAGCTCGTTCTCCATGATGACCAGCCGCCGCTGTCGGCGCTCGCCCATGACGTAGCGCTCGGCAGTAGCCGCGACGGGCAGGTCTCGGTCAACCGGCGTGAAGCTCTCGTCGCCGACGACGATCTCGCCCTGCTCTTTGCTGGCAGTCATCGCCCTCGTTTCGTCGTCGTTTCGCGCGCCGGCTTGTCGGCCGCCGCAGGCAGGTCGTCAGGCAGTCGCGGCGAGAAAGAGGTCCATCAAGGCTGGTCCGTTGAGAACGCGCAGACCAGTGCCGGCGGCGGCGGCTTCGCTGAATCGTGTCGCCGCAGAGTGTTCCCCCGGGGCGACGGCATTGAACGCAAACGGCACCGGCTCCGATATGTGCACACGCTCCTTGACGAGAGTGTAGTGATCGGGCGCCACTAGCACAGCCGGCTGCAATGGCGAGGCCAGAATCCGCCCGAGAATCTCACGATCGATCTGCTCGATCGCCTTCACATTCTCGCCAACATCGCCGAGGTGACTCGCCTCGTCGGGCGCCTCGACGTGAATGAAGACGAAGTCGTAGCGCTCCAGTGCCGCCAGGCCAACCGTCGCCTTGCTCACGTAGTCGGTGTCGAGGTCGCCGGTAGCGCCGGGCGCGTCAAGCACATCCAAGCCGGCGCAGCGACCAATGCCACGCACCAGATCTACAGCGGCGACAACGGCCCCGCGTAATCCTCGCTGTTCTACGAACAGCGGTACACGCGGGGCCGTTCCCTGACCCCAAAGCCAAATCTCGGTATGCGGACGTTCAGTCGCCAGAACTTCATTGGCCGCCGCCGTCAGCGTTGCCAGCTCGGCGGCGGCTGGCCCCTGAGGCCGGTAGCCGGCGACCGGCTGATCGAGAATGTTGTGTGGCGGCGTGCATTCAGCCTGCTCGCCGCCGCGCCAGACGAGCAAGTGCCGGTAGCCTAGTCCGTAGTGGAACTCGAAGCGCTCGTCACCGAGGCGCGCCTGGAGCAGGTCGAGAAGACTCCTGGCCTCATCGTTGCCGATGCCGCTGGCAGTATGACTCACCATGATGCCGTCCTCGATGGTGACCAGGTTGCAGCGATAGGCGATGTCATTCGGGCCTAGATCGACGCCAATGCTGGCCGCCTCAAGAGGCGAGCGTCCGGTGTACACCGCGGCGGGGTCATAGCCAAGCATGGCCAGGTTGGCAACGTCACTGCCGGGCAAAAACCCCGCCGGCACCGTCTGCGCCAGACCATGAGTAACGGCGGCGACAGCATCCAGGTTGGGCGTTGCCGCCGCCTCGATAGGGGTACGATCACCGAGTTCAGCCAGGCGGTAATCGGCCATGCCGTCCGCCACCAACAGCACCCGCTTGCGCATCAGACGCTCCTCACAGACAGCAGCTTTTCGATCTCCGCCATAGGCTCGGCGCTGAACACCGGCTGTGCTGCCACGCGTACCGCCGTGTCGGGATCCTTGAGGCCGTGGCCGGTAAGAATACAGACAACGCGCGCGGAAGCAGGCACGCGTCCGTCGGCGCGTGCTTTGCGCAAACCGGCGATACTGGCCGCCGAGCCGGGCTCGCACATGATGCCCTCGCTGGCGGCGACCAGCTTGTAGGCGTCAATAATCTCGTCATCCGTCACCATGTCGATGAAGCCACCTGAGTCACGCGCCGCCGCCAGCGCTTCGTCGCCACGAGCTGGATTGCCAATGCGGATGGCGGTGGCAATCGTCTCTGGCTGGTCGACTTTGTGGCCCAGCACCAAAGGTGCGGCCCCGGCCGCCTGAAAACCGATCATCCTTGGCAGACTGTGACTGCGGCCGGCCTCACGATACTCGCGAAAGCCCTTCCAGTAACTCGTAATGTTGCCCGCATTGCCAACCGGGATCGCCACGTAATCAGGCGCGTCACCAAGCACGTCGCAAATTTCGAAGGCACCGGTCTTCTGCCCTTCAATGCGATAGGGATTCACCGAGTTGACGAGCGCGATCGGCATGTTCTTGGCGGCCTCGCGCACGACATCGAGGGCAACATCGAAGTTGCCGGCGATGCTGATGACGTGCGCGCCATAGGCAAGTGCCTGCGCGAGCTTGCCCATGGCGATCTTGCCTTCGGGAATCAGCACGATCGCCCGCAACCCGGCCTGCGCCGCGTAAGCAGCGGCTGAGGCACTCGTATTGCCCGTACTGGCGCAGATGACCGCCTCGTAGCCCTCCTCGACAACCTTGGTGATGGCCATCGTCATGCCACGGTCCTTGAATGAGCAGGTCGGGTTCAGGCCCTCGTATTTGAGAAAAACCTCGGCGCCGAGAGCGGCGCTGAGGTTACGCGCCGGCAGCAGCGGCGTGTCGCCCTCACCAAGGGTGATGACCCTCGTGCCCTCGTTCACCGGCAAGAACTCTCGATAATGCTCGATGACGCCGCTACCGCGCATCGTCGCCCTCCAGTCTGATCACACTCGGGGTGCCATGGACAACGTTGAGCGCGACGATGCGCGCCAAGGCGCGGAAGAAGGATGCTTCGCGCACGGGATGCAACACGAGAACAAGCTGAGCACTCTTCTCCTGCCCGGTCTGCTGCATCGACTGAATGCTGACCCCTTCCTGGCCGAACAGCCCGGCGACCTGAGCGAGCACGCCAGGTTCATCGGCCACCTGCAGGCGCAGGTAGAAGTGCGAGACGACCTCGTCGCTGGGGAAAAAACCGAGTTGCTTGTAACAGGTGCAGTTACGAATGAAACCGCCGGCGGCCGTGTTGACGATCGAGATAATGTCGCCGATCACCGCGGAAGCCGTCGGCGTACCGCCGGCGCCGGGCCCAAAGAGCATGATCTTGTCAAAGGTGCTGCTCTCGAGAAAGACGGCGTTGTAGGCACCGCTGACACCGGCCAGCGGGTGCCCGGCGGGTATGAAGGACGGGTAGACACGCACGTTCGCCCGACCATCGATGAGCTTGGCCACGCCGAGCAGTTTCGGCACCAGGCTCAAAGTCAGGCCGTGTGCGACGTCGACATCGGTGATGCTCTCGATGCCCTCGTAGACGACGTCGGCGAGGGTGACCCGGCTGTGAAAGGCGATCGAGGCGAGAATCGCCATTTTGGCGGCCGCGTCTTTACCGCCCACGTCTTCAGTTGGATCGGCCTCGGCAAAACCAAGGTCCTGCGCCTTTCTGAGCGTCGGTTCATATTCGGCCCCGGTCTGCGCCATGGCCGAAAGGATGTAGTTGGTCGTACCGTTGACGATGCCGATGACGCCGCTCACTTCGGCACCTGCCAACGACTCACGCAGCACCTTGACGACCGGCACGGCACCGACGGCACTGGCTTCGAAGCGCAGATATGTGCCCGCATCTTCGGCCGTCTGCAACAACTCGGCGCCGTGTTGCGAGAGGAGCTGCTTGTTGGCTGTTACGACCGCTTTGCCGGCTCTGAGGGCGGCGAGCTGAAAGGTCCGCGCCGGCTCGATGCCACCGATAAGTTCAACCACCACGTCGATCTCGGGGTCGTTGACGATGTCGGCAAAATCACTCGTCACGAGAGCGAGGTCAAGCCCGGCGCGGGCAACGCCCGGGTTTCTGGCGAACACCCGGCGCAAGTAGACATCCTTGCCCGTCGCCAGCCGGATCTCTTCAGCACTATCACGCAGCAGCCGACCCACACCGGAGCCGACGGTACCGTAACCCAGCAGGCCGATGCCCACCCGTTTCACGCTGGCTCCTCCCCCTGGTCTGAGCGACTGACAGGCGGCAAGCCGGGCCGCAACGGCCGCTGCAAACGCAGCACATCGGCCCAGGTCTCGCGCTCGATGATCACGTGCGCCTCACCATCCGCGACCATGATGACTGCCGGTCGCGGCTGACCGTTATAGTTGTTGGCCATCGCGTAGCCATAGGCTCCCGTTGCCGGCGTGACCAGAATGTCTTCCGGCTCGGGAGGCGCCACCATGACATCGCGCACAAGCACGTCCCCGGATTCGCAGTGCTTGCCTGCCACGGTAACTTCGACACTGGCCGGCGTCTCGGCCTTGTTGGCGATCATGACCTCATACTTGGAGTCATAGAGCATGGGGCGCAGGTTGTCGCTCATGCCGCCATCGACAGCCACATAGGTGCGCACGGCGGGAATCGTCTTCACCGTGCCGACACGATACGCGGTTACGGCGGCGGTGCCAGCAATCGAACGACCCGGTTCAACGAGCACCTTGGGCATCGCGACGCCCTGACGATGGACCTCCGCGCGCAACGTTTCTACTGCTGCGTGGGCAAAAGCTGTGATCGAAGAAGGCTTGTCGGCGGCGGTGTAGCGGATGCCAAGACCGCCACCCATATTGAAGAGGCAGCAGAGAAAACCGAGTTCGCGCTGCCAGCGCGCCACGGCGCGCACGAGCACCTCGACTTCGCGGCGGTACGACGCGAGGTCGAAGATCTGCGAGCCGATGTGCGCGTGAATGCCGACCAGACTCAGGTGCTCGGCTAGCATGATGGCGCGCACCGCTTCATCGGCGAGGCCGTCGCCCAGACCAAAACCAAACTTGCTGTCGGTCTGGCCGGTCTGCACAGAACTGTGCGTGGCCGGCTTCACACCCGGCGTGAGGCGCACGAGAACCGGCTGCACCAGACCACGACCGCCAGCAGCAATATTGAGCGTCTCGATCTCTTGCAGCGAGTCGACAACGAAGAAGCCAATCCCCGCTTGCAAACCAAGCTCAATTTCGGCCACTGTCTTGTTGTTACCGTGAAAGTAAATGTGCTGCGGCGGAAAACTGGCAGCGAGGGCGGCTGAAAGTTCGCCGCCGCCGGCGACGTCCAGCGAGAGGCCTTCTTCAGCAACCAGTTCGCACATCGCCCGACAACAGAAGGCCTTGCCGGCGTAGATGACTTCGAAGAGATCGGTCTCGGCGGCGAAAGCAGCAACATAGGCACGACACTGGTCACGCAAGGTCTGTTCATCGTAGATGAAGAGCGGCGTGCCATACGTATCGGCCAGCTCGACGACGTCACAACCGCCGATCGCCAGATGGCCGCTGCTCGTATGGGTACTGGTATGGGGGTAAATGAGCGTGTGCGTCACGACAGCGATACTACCATCCCGACTCGGCCGCAGGTAACCCCCCAGGCCGGGCACGCTTGGCCGCACTGGTGCTGCGTGCTCCCGCGCCGGCACGTCAGCACGTGCCGGCGTGACCGCCAGCGCCAGCACTCCCAAGAACGATTCCGTCCGGATCTTCTCTAGGCGGCGCCGACGACGAAGACCGGCTGCAGCTCGAAGGCGTCGTACTTGGGCCGCAGGCGTTCGGTGTCGTAGTACTTGGCCACATCGACCACCTTCTTGTAAGCAATCACGGTGTCGAGCGGCACCGAGTCGTAGCGGCCGCTGCGCAGGGCCACCATGCGGCCGGAGTCGCCGCGCAAGATCAAGTCAATGGCGAGATTGCCGAAGACCAGCGGCACGATAGAATCGAGCGAATCGGGATCACCGCTACGCACCATGTAACCGAGGTCCATGGCGATCATCTCGACCGGGCGACCGTGATTATATGCGGGCGACAGCTCCTTGATGAGCGCCGCCACGCGAGCCCCGATGCCGCCCAGCTTGGCGTGGCCGAACATATCCTTATCGCTGCCTGCAAAGACCATGTCGCCGCCTTCGAGCATCGCCCCTTCACTGATAAGCACGCTGGCATAGCGCTGGGAATTGTTGTTACGGTCGGCGAGCAGGATCTCGGCGAGCTGATCCGGATTCGGCTTGTATTCGGGGATCACGCAGCGGTTGGCGGCACCAGCCAGGGTCGGCAGCAGGGTCGTGAAGCCAGCGTAGCGGCCAAAGACTTCAATGACCATGATGCGCTCGTGCGACGCCGCCGACGTGCGCAGCTGGTTGGCGATGTTGATCACGCGCGAGACGCAGGTGCTGAAGCCGATGCAGTAGTCCGTGCCGGGCACGTCATTGTCCATCGTCTTGGGCACGGCGATGACGTTCGCACCGGCCTTCTCCAGCTCGACACCGTAGCTGAGCGTGTCGTCGCCGCCAATCGGGATCAGATAGTCGACGCCGAGGAACTCGAGGTTGGCGAGCACCTCGCTGGTGAGGTCATTCTTGGCGGCCGCATACGTTTCGCTGAGATGCGCCGGCACGTCTTTGGCCGGCACCGCGCTTGGGCGCGTACGTGACGAGTGCAGCAGAGTGCCACCGGTGCGGCCGGCGGCCTCGACCAACTCCTTGGTGAGCGGCATGAACGCTTGACTATTGTCGGCGTCTTTGTCGCGCACGACGTCAATGAGGCCATGCCAGCCGCGGCGAAAACCGATCACATCGAAGCCTTCGCGCAAAGCTCGGTAGGTGATGGCGCGAATCGCTGGATTCAGACCCGGTACATCACCACCGCCGGTCAGGATGCCGATGGTTCCTCTCTTGCCTTTGGCCATAATCGTGCCCTCCTCTTGCTCCCCAGGCGGCTTAGAACTCGATGCCCTCGCGCGCCTCGACGCCGGCGTCAAAGTAGTGCTTGAGCGGACGCATCTCGGTCACCAGGTCGGCTGCCGCCACGAGTTCAGCCGGCGCACCGCGCCCAGTCAGGACAAGTTCAGTGTGCGTCGGCCTGGCAGCCATGAGCGCCAGCACGTCGGCCAGCGGAACCAGCTCAAAGAACAGCGCCGTGACAAGTTCGTCGAGCACGACGAGGTCGTAGTCACCGCTCAGGACCAGCTCGCGGGCGCGGGCGAAACCGCGCCCCGCTGCCTGCACGTCAGCTGCCGATACCTTGCCTTTGAACACCCAGTGGTCGAGCCCCGCCTGAACAACTTCGACGCCCAGACGTTTCGTGGTGATAATCTCGCCCCACGTTGGATCAGCCTTCATGAATTGAATGACGACCACCCGCAGGTCGCGGCCCAGCGCGCGCACCATCAGACCAAGCGCCGCCGTTGTCTTGCCTTTGCCATCGCCGGTGTAGACCTGCACGTAGCCTCGGCGGTCGACGCTGCCACTCACCTTGGGATCGTCGCTCACGAATCCTCCCTCACGTTGCCGACTCGACCGGCGGTCACTCGGCTCATCTATAGGTGTAAAAGCCGGCGCCAGACTTGCGGCCGAGTTTGCCGGTGGCAATCAGATCGGTGAGCACGGCAGCCGGTTCATACTTGGCATCGTGCAGCTCCTGCGCCAGCGTCTCGAGAATCGCCTTAGTGGTGTCGAGGCCGACGAGATCGGCCAGCGCCAGCGGCCCCATGGGAAAGTTTGCCCCCAGCTTCAAACCCGTATCGATATCTTCGACGCTGGCCACACCCTCAGCAAAGACGAGAGCAGCCTCGTTGATCATCGGGAAGAGAATGCGGTTGACGACGAAGCCGGGCGAATCGGTCACCGAGATTGGTGTCTTGCCCACCGCTACGGCAAAGTCGCGCGCGACCGCCGCCGCGCTGGCACTGGTCTGCTTGCCGAGAACCACCTCGACGAGCGCCATGACCGGCACCGGATTGAAGAAGTGAATGCCGACGAAACGGCCGGGATTGGTCACAAAAGCGGCGAGCTTGGTCACCGAGAGGCTCGACGTATTGGAGGCGATGATCGTCTCGGTGGGCAACGCCGCCGCCGCGCGGGCGAAGAGTTCGCGCTTGATATCGAGCACCTCCGGAGCCGCCTCGATGAAGAGATCGGCATCGCGGCAGACGGCGATGTCGGTGCCGGTGCTGATGCGCGCCAGAGCGGCATCGCGGTCGGCCGTCGCCATTCTGCCTTTCTCGACCAGACGGTCAAAGCCCTTTTCGATGCTGCTCATGCCTTTTGCCAAAAACTCGTCGGCGATGTCGACCATGGTTACGTCGATGCCCGCCTGGGCAGCCACCTGGACAATGCCGGCCCCCATCTGCCCGGCACCGGCCACCAACAGTTTCTGCACGCTCACGAAGACCCTCCTTCGACTGCTCCTCAACCTCGCCCGTCGCACATTCACCGGCAGCGAGAACGACTCCCGATTGTGCGTGACGACGACGCCTGATGATGTAGCCGAATGCTACTATAGGTAGCATCAGGCAGCACAAACCGCCCGGCGACGACTGCCTGTGAAAGCCGAGCAGCCGGCGCGAATCAGCTGTCTGCTGCCGCTCCACTGCCGGTTGAGCCCGCAGCCTCACCGGCAACCGGACGCTCGCCTGCCACCCGCGCATAGCTCAACTGCATCTCGGCCAAGGTCGAACGAAAGCTCGCGATTTCGCTCTCGCCCTGCTCGTGCGCCAAAACGTCGACCATAGCTCGCAGCAGGTCGATGGCCAGACGCGCGTCGGCGAGGTCGCGCAGCTCGCGCGTCTCACCGGTCAGGCCCAGCTTCTGATACCCCAGCGTCACCAAGCTGATCATGACGTCGTCGGCAACGTCAGCAACCCGTAGCCGCTTCAGCTGGTCGCGCAAAAGCGCGTCGCGCTCGGCATCTGTCGATGCACGATCGCCGGCGGCGGCCTCGCCCGGCCCCGTCGTCGCCCTGCTCTCGTGGCTCGAGGCGTTCGCCTCGGCCGGCGGCTGATTGTCAGGAATCTGGTCATTCGCACTGCTCATGCTGATCGCTCCTCCTCCCCCGCGCGCGCAGCCGCCAGTGAACTGGCCCTGGCGCGAGATACTGTCTCGGCAAAGACAGCCTCAATACTCTGCCCCTCGAGATGGGCCGCTGCTTGTCGTTGAGCGCCGTTGCCTTCGTGAAGCAGACGTTCCACGTCAGCAAAGTTGGCCGCCAGCCCCAAACGCTCAGCCGCCGGCGACGCGATCTCAAGGAGTTCTCGGATGGCGTCACCGGCCGCAACTTCCCGGCCCGCAGCAAAATCAACCAGCTGGCCGTCGAGGCCGTAGCGGATCGCCCGCCAGAAATTCTCTTCGACATAGCGTGTCGGCAGCACCGGCATCGGCCGACCTTCGTCGTACCATGTTGCCAGAGTGGCAACCAGGCCGGCGGCGAGGCCGGCAATCGCCAGAGCCTGCCAGGGCTCCGTCTGCACATCGCAGCAACGTACTTCAACGGTGCCCCACTTGTGATGCGGGCGCACCGCCCACCAGATCTGCGTGAACTCCTGAATACAATTGGTCGTCGCCAGCATCTCGTAGTAACGGCGGTGCTCCGCCCACGTGCCGAACACATCGGGGATGCCGCAACGGGGGAACATGCGCACGAACGTCTGCGTGCGCGCCGAGTGGAGCTGCGTCCAGACGCCTTCAATGAAGGGCGAATTCGCCGAGAGGGCGAGCAAATGCGGCAACCAGCCGCGCAGCGCGTCGCAGACGGCAACAGCGCGATCGGCACCGCGCACGCCGACGTGCACATGGCCACTCCAGGTGTTGTTGCGCCAGGCTACGTACTTGAGGCGATCTTCGACCGCACGATAGTGCGGCGTATCAATGATGAACTGGTCGCGCCAGCTCGAGAACGGATGCGTGGCCGTAAGTCCCAGCGCCACCCCATGAGCCTCCGCCAAGTCGTACAGAGCTGCCCGCCGGTGCACCAGCTGACGACCGGCGGTGGCGACATCCAAGCAGCGATCGGTGTGGATCTCGAGTTCGCTCGAGATCAGCTCACCGGCAATGGCCATGGCCAGTTCGCCGCTGGCCGCGTCGCGCAACTGTTCGAAGCGCGGCGCCAGAGCCAGGGTCGCTGGATCGAGAAGCTGATACTCCTCTTCGAGACCAATGGTGAAATCGACCGAGGTGGCAAACCGTGCTTCGACTTCGTCGAAGTACCTATCGAGTGGGGCAGACATTGCT
>JBKQWK010000085.1:0-2652 GCA_052139595.1 Thermoleophilia bacterium
GCTGAGGCCAACGATGCCGCCGTCAAACTGGCGCGCAAGGTGACCGGCCGTGAAAACATCGTCGCTATGGAACAGAGTTTTCACGGCCGGACGATCAGCATGGTCTCGGCAACCGGCCAGGCGAGCCACCGCGACAAGTTCCGTCCGCAGATGCCCGGCTATCGGTTTGTTCCCTACGATGATCTGAACGCCCTGAAACAGGCGCTCGATAACTCGGTGGCGGCGGTCATCGTCGAGCCGATTCAGGGTGAAGGCGGAGTGCGCATTCCTCGAGACGATTACCTGCGTGGTGTCGCTGAACTTTGCCACGCGAACGGCAGTCTGCTGATCGTTGACGAGGTACAGACTGGCTTCTGTCGCACCGGTCCGTGGTTTGCCACCGCGGCCGCCGGGGCTGAGGCCGATTTCGTGACGATGGCCAAAGGCATTGCCGGTGGCTTCCCCCTCGGTGCGTTTGCTCTCACCGAAGCCGTATCAGCCAGACTTGAGCGCGGTGACCATGGCGGCACCTATTGCGGTAATCCGCTCGCCTGCGCGGTGGCGACGGCCGTGATCGGCTACCTGCGCGACAACGATATCGCGAACCACGTCGCACAGCTCGGTGAGGCGGCGTTGGCCGAGATGGGACGCTGGCCGGAGCTGTACCCGGGAGCCGTGCGCGCCGTGCGCGGCCGCGGTCTGTTGCTCTTTGTCGAGTTCAGCGACGGGGCCGTCGCTGCGGCTGTCGCCGCCGAATGTCTGGCTCGGCGAGTATTCGTGCGCCAGACGCAAGGCAGCGGCATTCGCGTGTTTCCGGCCTTGACGATCACGGCCGAGGAACTCATGGGTGGCTTGACGTCACTCCGAGAGGCGGTCGCGGCTGTTGCCACCGTGCACAGCCGGTAGCCGGGCGACCGCCGTGATGACCGGCAGTTGACAAAGTGCGGCTGCCGCGTACGGTTCCTATATCGCCGTTCGTCGCGGGCCGCGGCACGATACATCGCGAGAGCGGGTGAAGCCGATGTGGTGACCGTGGCATGGGCGGCGTGCTCGAACAAACAGAGGGTAGGGCGGCATGGCTTTCCACATCACAGGTTTGCGCCAAGAATGAGCGTTCGCAGGGTCGCGAACAGGCCGAGCGGACGGAGCGATCCGAGCCGCCACGACGCGGCCAGTCGCGACACGGCAGCCCACGACGCGGCCGATCTCCGCTCTTCTGAGGCGCTCTACGCGCGGGCGCTGGCCTGTATGCCCGGGGGCAATACCCGGTCTACCCTCTACATCAGTCCCAGCTCACCGTATGCCGTTCGTGGCAGCGGCTATGAGGTTGAGGACGTCGATGGTCATCGGCTGATCGACCTTCTTGGCAACTTCACCGTCCTTGTGCACGGCAATGCCCACCCGGCCGTTGTCGCCGCGGCAGTTGCCGCGATCGAAGGAGGGGCCAGTTTTGGTCTGCCCAGCGCGGCTGACGTCGAGCTGGCCGAGCGCCTCCATGAGCGTCAACCCGCGCTGGCGACGCTTCGCTTCGCCAACTCGGGTAGCGAGGCGGTGATGATGGCCATTCGGGCGGCGCGCGCCTGGACAGGGCGCGATCGTTTTCTGCGCTTCGCCGGCTGCTATCACGGCACCTACGATGCAGTGGTGAACGACGGCGCACCGGGAAGACCGGCAGCGCTGGAGGCTGAGGTTCTCTCTGTCCCGGTCAACGACGTGGCCCGCTTTCGGGCTGCCATGGAGGCCCATGGCGACGAGCTGGCCTGCGTGCTCATGGACCTGATGCCGAACCGGGCCGGGCTGGTACCCGCCACGGCCGACTTTGTCCAGCTTGTGAGACAAGAGACGGAGCGGCGTGGCATCGTGTGGATCGTCGACGAAGTCATCACCTTTCGCCTCTCGCTGGGGGGAATGCAGGACTGGTACGACGTCACGCCGGACCTCACGGTGCTGGGCAAGGTTATCGGCGGCGGCTTTCCCGTTGGGGCGTTTGGCGGTCGCGAGGACATCATGAAGGTGTTCGACCCGCGGCAGCCAAATGCGATCGACCACGGCGGCACCTTCAGCGCCAACCCGGTTACCATGAGCGCCGGCCTCGCCGCTCTCGATCTGCTTAGTCAGAAGGAGATCGAGAGGATCAACGGCCTTGGTGACCGGTTGCGTCGGGAATTGCAGGCGCTTGGCTACGAGGTCAACGGGCGTGGCTCACTGCTGAGAATTGTCGGCGACGTCGACATGTCCCGACTGTGGTGGCGGCTTTATCGATCCGGTCTGCTCATTGCCCACAACGGCCTCATCAGCGTCTCAACGGTCATGGACGATGATGTGATCGATCTGGTGCTCAGGAGATTCGCGGGAGCCCGGTAGTGGATCCCGTCATCATCACCGTCGCCACCACCGGCTCCAGCACTACCCGTGAACACACGCCCTACGTGCCCGTCACTCCGGCGGAGATTGCCGACGAGATTTACCTGGCGTGGCAGGCTGGGGCCGCAATCGCCCATGTGCACGTGCGTGACTCAGAGGGCCGGGCCTGCATGGATCTGGCGCAGTATCGCCGGGTCGCCGAGCTGGTGCGCGAGCGCTGCGACATTGTCCTCAATCTCTCGTCGTCGGGCCTTTCGGGGGCGACGGATGACGAGCGCATTCGTCCCCTGGTCGAGCTGCACCCGGAGA
>JBKQWK010000086.1:0-27057 GCA_052139595.1 Thermoleophilia bacterium
GGAGATACCAAACCCTACGGCGATGGGGAGATGCGTATAACGGCGTAGGCGCGAGACCAGTTTTTCAGCATCGATCGCTAACGACTGCTGGGTGCCAGTGATACCCACACGCGAAATGGCGTAGACAAATCCTTGCGAGGCCGCAGCGATGCGCTCCAGGCGTTCATCGGGGCTGGTGGGCGCAGCAAGAAAGATAGGCGAAAGATGGTGCCGCTCAAGGTGTGTGAGGTATTCGCCGGCTTCCTCGACGATCAGGTCGGTGACTAGCGCACCATCTACGCCTGCTTCTTCGGCAGAGGCGCAAAAGCGCTCCAGGCCGAAACGCAGGAGCGGATTGAAATAGGAAAAGATGACCAGGCCGGCCTGGGAACGGGCGCTGCGCAGCTCCGCTGCAATCGTCAGAACATCGCTTAACATAGTGCCATGCTTCAGAGCGCGCTCGCTGGCGCGCTGGATGACGGGGCCATGCCAATCTGGAGCCACGGGCTCTCGCTGGTCGGCTTCTGGGGCATCGCGTTCTTTTACCCGCTCCAGGGAATTCACCATTTCCTCTACACGCCGATCCCCATGTTTCTGCAGTACGGGGCGGTGATCTCGACCATCGCCGTCGAGCTGTCTGTGGTGGGAGTACGCGGCACTGTTTGGTCACCATCTGCTCGTGTATCCGCTGCTCGGCTGGCTGCTACCGTTGCTCGGTCTGTACGGATCGCTGGTGTACCCCCTGCTCGTGTGGCGTACGGCGCGGCATACGTTGTACGTCGTCCGTTCTGACGGGCTGGTTGTTCGTTGGGGAGAGCGCCCGCAGCAAAAATGGTACGTGCCGGCGGCAGTTGTGCCGCCGGTGCATCTTGTGCCGCTACGGGCCGGCCTCAGTGACGTGTGGCTCGACGGGCCCGGCGAGCGCGCCTCGCGTTGGGGCTGGTGGCAGACCAGTGACGAGCGGCCGATTCTGAGTTGCCTGAGCGACGGCGCCGCAGCCCAGGGCGCCCTGGCGCAACTGCGCGACGGCGCCCTGAGCGACGGCGCCGCAGCCGGCGCCTGGGCGGCGGAACTCGTCACGCCAGCCGTGGCTTCCGCTGCCGTGCCGTCGGCGACAGACAGGAGTTCGCAGTGGGGGTGACAGTCGTTTCAGGCAACCAGCTGCTGCTCATCTCGCTGATCATGGCCATCGGCGTCGCGGCTCTCTGCGCCTGGTTTGCCGATCACTATCATCACCGCGTCGGCCTGTGGGCGGTTCTCGGCTTTCTCTTTGGCGTGCCGGGTCTGGTGGGCATGTTCTGCTCCTGGTATTGCCAAGCCGCGGCCCGGCGCAAAAACCGCGATGCTCAGATTTGGGCGGTGGCGGGGTTTGTCCTCGGGCTCTTTGCAGTGTTGGTGATGTGGCTGCTGCCCAGTGTTGGCCCGCCGCAGCGGCCGTCACTGCCACGCCGTCCGCGGGCAATCGGTCAGCCCGGCGACGATGACGTCGTCGGCAGAGACAAGGTTGGCGACGGGCGCGACATCACCGGCAGCGCCAACGATGACGAGGGCGACAACGTCATCGACGGCGAGGCCGACGAAGACTAGCTCCAGTTCAGGCGCGATCGACGGCAAGGCCGACGAAGACTAGCTCAAGCGTTCGTCGGACGTGAATTCACCATCCGCCGCGTCGCCGCCGTCGGCCGGTGTTCGCTCGTGGTTGCGCTTGTCGCGCGGTCCCGGCGGACCCGCGCCGGTCGTCGCGGCAGCGGCGTTCGCTGACTCCTGCCCGGCGCGATTGCGCAGGAGGTCGCCAACGATGATGGTCGCGCCGCTGGCCAGCGGTATGGCGATGATCACACCGACCAGGCCGCCGAGAATGGCCCCCGCCAGCGAGACCAGCAGCACCGTGAGCGGTGACATGGCGACGGTTCGCGAGAAGATGACGGGCAGCAAAAGGTGGTTTTCCATCTGCTGGTAGATGACGAAGTAGATGACCAGGATGAGAGCGATGAGCCAGCCCTGCGTGAGCGCGACCAGCACACAGACGGCGGCGCCAAGCATGGCGCCGATCAGGGGGATGATGTCGAGCAGACCAACCGCGAGAGCCAGCGGCAGGGGGTAGGGGACGGCGAGGATGCTCATGGCGATGAACGAACCAACAGCCGCGAACAGGCTGATGAGCAGATTGCCGCGTACGTAGCCGGCTACGGCGTGCTGCATGCGTCGACCGACGTCGTCCATGCGGCGGCCGTGCTCGGGGCGCTGCGAACGTATTAACGCCGCCCAGCTGCGCGGTCCTTCAACGAGCAGCATCAGTGTAATCGTGATGATGGTGACCACCGCGGCCAGAAATGCCAGTGTACGTGTGAAGACGTTGACGACCGAGGCATGGGCTCCAGCGACGATGCGCAGGACGTCGCTGGGGTGGATGGCGCGAATTCGCTGTTCGAGGTTGACGTAGTGATTGACAAAGCCGAGAGGGCCGGTCGGCTTGAGCAGGTCGTGGGCGTAGCGGGGGATGTTGACGATGAGCTGGCGAGCCTGACCGGCGAGCGGCACGGCGATCGCCGAGACCGTGCCGAGGATAACGATCGCGGCGAGCAGGCTGACGATCGTCGCCGCCACCCAGCGGCGCAGGCCATGGCGCTCGAGCCAGGAGACGGCCGGGGCGAGGCTGGCGGCCAGGAGTCCGGCAACAAGAACCCAGAGCAGCACGCGGCGCAGCGCGTACAGAAACGCAAAGGCCAGGGCGAACGCCAGCACAACGCCAACGACCACCGCCGTGCGTTGCGCCACGTCGGCTAAGGACAGCTTTTCGCCGGGTGCAGGGTCGTTGCTCACGGGTTTCATCGTACCCCTAACTGGTTGTGCACATGCCAGCCCTCATGACGTATCATCTCACGTGGCACGTGGGTCGCTCCCGGTAATGCTGGTCCACTCTCTGTCACGCGCGGGCCTATAGCTCAGTTGGTTAGAGCAGCCGACTCATAATCGGCCGGTCGCAGGTTCGAGTCCTGCTGGGCCCACCAATAATTAGTATTATGAGCCCGCTCTGGTCATGGTTCCGAGCCTGTCATCCCTTTTGGGGTACCGGGCTCTCTTCGCGAGTTCGAGCTGTCTGGGAGAGCACCCTGTCAACAAGACTCGAACTAGTGCCTGACGGAGGCGAACGCGAGAGCCTGAACCGCCCCAAGATGGGATCGTGAACCGCCCCAGGGTCCAGTGGAGGCACGTTTGTTTGAGTGCTTCCTCTACTCCTTGGGCAGCCTGACGATAGTACTCCTCCTCGAACTCTGCCGGCGGGACGTTGCCGATCGGCTCGAGGAGGCGACGATGGTTGAACCAGTCGACCCATTCCAGCGTCGCGAACTCAACGTCATCGAGGTTCTTTCAGGGTCCCTGCTTGCGGATGAGCTCGGTCTTGAAAAGGCCGCTCACCGACTCCGCGAGGGCGTTGTCGTAGGTGTCGCCAGAGGGCCACATCCCAGGCATCAGGGCGACGTTGGTGCGGGCGCGCGAGGGCACCGGCAGGCTGTCGATGAGCCAGTCGTAGAGCGGCCGGTGATCTTCGAACTCGAGCGTGCAGATGCAGTGCGTAATGCCCTCGATGGCGTCGGATTGACCGTGGGCGAAGTCGTACGTGGGACGGACGCACCAGGCGCCGTCGGTGCGCGGATGCTCCGCGCGGAGGATGCAGTACAGTACGGGGCCGCGCAGGTTGATGTGGGGCGCGGCCATGTCGATGCGCGCTCGCAGCATGCGCGCGTCGTCGGGGAACTCACCGGCGCGCATACGCTCGAAGAGGTCGAGGTTCTCGTCGATGGCCGGCCGCGCCAGGGGCTTTCCCGGCCGGCCTCGGTGAACGTGCCGCGATGCTCGCGGATTTCGTCGGCCGACTGGTCGTCGACGTAAGCCTTGCCCGGCGTTGATAAGGTCGATGGCGCACACGTAGAGCTGCGCGAAGTGGTTGGACGCGTAGTGGAGGTGCTCGCCTCAGTCGAACCCGAGCCAGCGCACGTCGGCCTCGATGGAATCGATGTACTCCTGCTCTTCTTTGATGGGGTTGGTGTCGTCGAAGCGCAGATTGCGCTGGCTGCCGAACTCTTGTGCGATGCCGAAGTTGAGGCAGATCAACTTGGCGTGGCCGATGTGCAGGTAACTGTTCGGCTCGGGCGGAAAGCGGGTGACAATTGCTCTTCGCCGGCTTTCACGCAGGTCGACGGCGACGATCGCGCGGATGAAGTCGCCGCGCTCAGCCGAGGGATGGAATCGCGGTGCTCACGGTGCGGAGGGCAGCACAGGAGCGAAGTGATCCCTCGCGTACCGTTCGCTCACGAGCAACGTGAGATTGATTTCATTAAGTTAGTGATTGACTTTATTAATTTGTGGAGATACATTACCTACGTAAACTGAATGAAAGTGGAGCACGCCATGACAAACGACTGGCACGAGCTCACCGACCTCACTGGCGATCGAAGCTTCCTCGTCACCGAGGTGCGGCTCAACACCGGCATCGCACTCCGGGGCGAGTTCGAGCTGCCGCCCCTGGCTCGCCTGCGCTACGAGGATCAGGTCTTCGTGAGCGAGTTTGTCCGCAGCCACGGCTCCATCAAAGACATGGAGAAGGCGTTCGGCATCAGTTACCCGACGGTCAAGAACCGCCTCAACCGCATCATCGACCAGCTCCAACTGGTCGAGGTCGGCAGCGCGCCCGCACGCGACGACACTTTTGACCTGCTCGAGCGCGGTGAGATAACGGCAGACGAAGCTGCCGAGAGGCTGCGGCGGTGAACGTCCCGCCGGCCATATTCCACCTGGTGGTCGCGCGGCGCGGCGGACGCTCGGTGCGCCTGTGGCTGCCGCTGTTTCTGCTCTGGCCGCTGGCTCTGGCGCTGGGCGTCCTCGCCTTGCTGATCACGATCGTCGCCGACGTCGTGCTGTTTCTGCTCGGCCGGCGCTACTACCACTACACCATCCTGCTGGCCCGCATTTTCGCGCTCTTCGGTGAGACACGCGGGATGGTCATCCGCATCAACAACGAGAAAGAGACCGTCAACCTGACGGTGTACTAAGAAGGGATGTTGACGATGAGCGAAGACCGCAGCCGAATCCTGAGCCTGCTTGCCGCGGGCAAGATCACCGCCGACGAAGCCGAGCGCCTGCTTGACGCCCTCGACACGAGCGCCGCCGCCGCCGCCGGGCCGGCCGGGCCGGCGTTCACGGGCGACTCCAGCCCGCTCGTCGCGGCGCTGCCGAAGTACCTCTACGTGCAGGTCAACGGGTCGACCGGCGACAACGTGCACGTGAAGATCCCCATCGCGCTCGTGCGCTCGGGGCTCAAGCTCACGTCACTCATCCCGCCCCAGGCCATGGACCAGATAAACAAGTCGATGTCAGAGCACGGCATGTCGGTCGATTTTACCAATCTCAAGCCCGAAGACATCGACGAACTCATCGAGAGTCTGCGCGAGATGGAGATCAACGTCGACAGCAAGAACGGCGACGTCGTGCGGGTCTACTGCGCGTAGGCGGCGGCAGCCAGTGCGGCCCGCGCCTTGACATCACTCCCCAACCTGAGAAGAGGAAGAGACCGATCATGGCAGCAGCGATCGAAGCCAAGTCACTCCACAAATCGTACAAGAACGTCTCAGTGCTGAAAGACGTCAGCTTCAGCGTTCAGAAGGGGACGGTCTTTGCCCTGCTGGGCAGTAATGGCGCCGGCAAGACGACGATCATCAATATCCTGACGACGCTCATAAAGGCCGATGGTGGCACGGCCGCGGTGGCCGGCTACGACATTGCCACGCGACCGCACAAGGTGCGCAACGAGATCAGTCTGACGGGGCAGTTCGCTGCCGTCGACAATCGGCTAACGGGTCGCGAGAACCTGCTGCTGATCGGCGACTTGCGCCACGTTGTCGACTCCGCCAAGACCGCCGCAGACCTGTTGCACCGCTTTGGTCTCGAGGAGGCGGCCGATCGCGCTGTGTCGACGTTCTCCGGTGGCATGCGCCGCCGCCTCGACATTGCCATGAGCTTGATCGGTAGTCCTGCCGTCATCTTCCTGGACGAACCTACGACCGGGTTTGACCCGGAAGCCCGCAATGAAATGTGGCGGACGATCCACAAACTGGCCCAAGGCGGGACGACGGTATTCCTCACAACACAGTATCTCGAAGAGGCCGATGAATTGGCCGACGACATCGCCGTCTTGCACCAAGGCAGAATCGTCGCCAGTGGAACAGCTAGCGAGCTGAAGAAGCTCGTGCCGGGTGGGCTGATCGAGCTGACTTTCCATGACGAAGAGACCCGTGATGCTGCTGCAAAGGTACTTGGCAAGAGTCGCGCCCATGCTGCAGGCGAGGGCGCAACGCTGACGATCACCACAGATGGCACCGTAGCTCAGGTGGCCAGCATCTTCGTCGGGCTCGAGCATGCTCGCATCGAACCGACCGAGTTCTCCCAGAAAGTGGCCACGCTCGACGACGTATTCCTCAAGATAACTGGCACCGGTCGGGAGGGCGAATGATGCGCCCGCTCGCAGATACCTGGACGCTGGCCAAGCGCAGTCTGCGCCACATCACCCGCAGTCCAGACACGGTCATCACGGTGCTTCTGATGCCAATTGCCCTCATGCTCCTGTTTGTCTACGTGTGGGGCGGAGCGCTGGGACAGCGAACGGGCTCAGTAAGCTACATCAACTTCATCGTGCCGGGAATCGTTGTCATGACGGTCATTAGTGGCATCTCGTACGCCGCCGTCCGTCTCAACGTGGACGTGCAGAGTGGCATCATCAATCGCTTCAGGACGATGCCGGTTGCGCCGTCTTCGATTCTGGGCGGGCAGGTTGCGTCGTCCACCTTGTCCAACCTCTTCTCATCGTTGCTGGTCTTGTTGGTGGCGTTCGCGATTGGCTTCCGGTCACAGGCCGGCATAGGTGGATGGTTGGTCTTTGCCGGACTCCTGCTGTTGTTCACGCTTTCAACGACGTGGCTCGCCATCTTCTTCGGCCTGCTTGCAAAGACGACGGAGGGGGCCGGTGCATTCAGCTACGTCCTGCTTCTGCTCATATTCATCAGCCCCTCGTTCGTGCCGACGAGCTCCATGACACCGTTATTGCGGGGCTTTGCAAAGAATCAACCAATGACTCCGGTGGTCGAGACGATGCGTTCACTGTTAGTCAGCGGAACGGCCGGCCCCAAGGTCTGGACGGCCCTGGCATGGATCCTCGGTGTTCTCGTAGTCTCGTATCTTCTGTCCGTGGCAGTCTACAAGCGTAAAGCAATCGTGATTAACACCTAGGCAGGTCCCTGCAAAACTAGGCAGCTGTCCAAATGAGCGTGGGTGTCCTGGTGTAGCCGGTGGACGTATCGATAGTCTGAGGTCGAGTGCTACAATGTTAGTGACATAGTAGGAGCTTGAGTTCCTTAGGAAAGTTCGACAGCTGTCCACTCAGGCTCACCACCGCTGTTTCGATGACTTGGCGGAGTCAGCCGGGGGCGGAGTCAGTCGAGTTCAAAGACCGAGTTCAGCAAGCTTCTCCCGGTTGTGAGATTCCGCCTCAAGCATGAGCGGCGGGCACCCAGGGAAGCTCCTGTCACCTTTCGCCAGTGCGACGGCGAATGCCATACACGATGGGACCCCGCACTGGCCGCAGTTGGTGCGGGGCAGGAGCTTCAGGACCTCGAGGACGTTGGGTTTGGTCCGGGTGGTAAAGTCGGGTGTGATGTTGGCGCGTTCGTCCCACGTCTCGTTAAGGAACTTGACGAGTCGGGCGACCTCATGGTCGGCGTCAGCTCTGTCGTTCAGGTTGTTGACTCCTACCTCGTGTGCCTTCAGGAAGAGCTTGTGGGCGCCATCCTTCCACACGAGCGCCGGAACGCCTGGGGTATAGTCACCCTTCTCGACAACGGCATTGACGTACGGTATGAGCTCGCTCAAGTCGGTAGCCGTGGTGGCCGTTGCCGCCCAGACCTCGGTCCCCGGTTCGCACGGCGGGCAGTACAGCTCTATGTTGTAGCTGTCGATCAGCATCCTGATATCCTCTCCCTTGCCTGTTTGGGATCGACCTGACGACTCGGCCACACCAGACTATGCCTGGCCGGACAGCGCGGCAACGGCCTCACCTCTTAGCGACAGTGGGTATCGTGCTCACCGTGCCGCGTGTCGCGTGAAGTCGTTCGTTGTGATTACTCGACATCCGACTCGGGCGCTTCGTCTTCATCTCGTTCGCGGTCGGTGTGATTTCTGTGCTTCGACCGTCCAAAAAACAGCCCGTAGAGGATCGCATTGAGGCACTGGAACACGGCTGCCAGTTCGAACGGTGCCGAGAGGCTGATCTCGTCGAAGAGATAGCCGGCCAGGACCTGGCTCCCGGCCATAGTACCTTGCGCCGGCAGGTTCGAAAGAGCAGCCACGCTGGCCCGCTCGGCTGGATCCGCCAGGTCCTGGGTGAACGACTGGCGCAGCGGCATGCCAACACGCTGGGCGAGCATGCGCACGAAGTAGACGGCGCCGGCGATCCAGAAGGCGGGAGCGAGCACCATCGGTACGAGAAGCAAGCCGGTGAGAGCGCGCACGGTGACGATGGACCGTACCGTGCCGAAACGCCGGGCGATGCCCGCCGCCGAGAGCGTCGAGACCAGCGAACCGAGGTTGACGAGGGCGAAGAGCAGGCCGATTGTGCCCGGGCCGGCGCCGTAGCGGCGGTAGAACCAGTAGCTCAGAAACGGACCGGCCATACCGATGGCAAGTCCATTCACGCTGTTGGTGATCCACAGCCGCCAGAGCGCCGGCCAGGAGCGCCGCGGCCAGCGGAACGGGCTTTTGCTGCCGTCGCCATGGCGACGTGCCATCTTGGCCTCGCGCAGGCCGAGGGCCGCCAGCCCGGCAATGGCGGCCAGTGCGGCGGCGGCGAGAAAGGCCGGCCGATAGGCGCTGGCCGCCGCCGCCGGGCTCATTCGGTGGCTGGTGTGCGCCAGGCCGGCCAGGAGGCCGCCGAGCAATGCTCCCAGCGACGAGGAAAAGGCGAGTCGGCCGAAGGCAGCTGCCCGCATCGCCGTCGGGACGCGTTCGGCCACGAAGGCCGTCTCGGCCGGCTGATAGGGGCCGACGCTGCCGCCGCCGGCTCCGCCGCCGCGGCCGAAGCTGCCAAGGGCCGCGGCAACGAAGAGCACAGCTGGCGTGCGCGTGACGGAAAAACCTGCCGCGGCGAGAACAGCGAGCAGAGGCACCGTCACGAGAAACGGCTTTCGCCCGGCGCGGTCCGAGAGCAGACCGATGCCAGATGACATGACCGCTGAGGCGACGGTCACGCAGAGGAAGAGCAAGCCGATCTCGGTTGCCGAGAACCCTTCGTCGGCGAGATAAAGGGCCGTGACGACGCCAGCAATTGCTCTGGCGGCGCTCATCGCAAAGCGCGCCGCAAGAATGATGCCGATATTGCGATCGATCCAGTCCGGCCAGAAAGTTGTTCGCCAGCGAGTGAGTGACGACTCGTTCTCGCCGGGTGTCTGACCGTGAGATGTGCTCTGCAGGAGTACCTTCTGGCGCAAGGCTTGCGCCGCGTTGCGGCTGCGTCTTGGTGCGGGGAAACCGGCGGTCGTCAGAGAGATCACTGTCGTGTTATCGCTCAGAGTGGCGACCGGCGTCAAGCTGGCCGGCGGGGAGACTCGTTGCCAGCGGCTCCGCCGGTTCATGCGTCAATCAGGCGTGCCGGGCGAGCCGGCTGACCTGCACGAATCGGCTCTGTCGTATCAGGATTGTTTGTCGCCGGCCTGTGGCGCCGTTCTGTGTTCTCTTTTTTTGCCTTGTAACATAAGAATAGTTCGTTAGAAGGGCGATATTCGCAGTAGACTGATTACCGCCCGACGCGCTATAGTGACCAGTCGTTACCGGTGTGATCGAACTCAGGCGAGGAACAGCGTCACGAACCCCTCGTTGCCATGGTGGTCGAGGGCATATGAAGGAGAATCCCACGATGGAGATCAACGATTTCAGCATGGAGCTGTTCTCGCTCAAGGGCAAGAACGCCATCGTCACCGGCGGCAATACTGGCCTTGGCCAGGCGTTTGCCCTGGCACTCGCCAAAGCTGGCGCCAACCTCTTCGTGCCCAGCATTATCGACGATGACGGCTCGACCAAGGCGCTGATCGAGGCCTGCGGCGGGCGCTACGAGTTTCTGCAGGCCGACATCACCGCCCCTGGCGCCCCCAAAGAGATCATTGACGCCTGCATCGACGGCCTTGGTTCGCTTGACATCCTGACCAATAGCGCCGGCATCTGCCCACTCGCTCAGGTGACAGAATTTGGCCGCTCGCAGTGGGATGCGACCGTGGCTGTCAACCTCACGGCCGCTTTCGAGATGGGCTACGAAGCTGCCCAGCGGATGATCCCTCAGCGTAGCGGCAAGATCATCAACATCTGCTCGGTGTTCGCCTTTCTCGGCGGCCAGTGGTCGCCGGCGTACGCGGCGACCAAGCATGGTCTGGCCGGCTTCACCAAGGCCTACTGCGATGAGCTGGCGCAGTACAACATCCAGGTCAACGGCATCGCTCCCGGCTACTTCGCGACCGCGCTCACGACGCAGACGCGCAGCAATCCAGAGACGAATCAGCGTGTTCTCGACCACATCCCCGCTGGTCGCTGGGGCGATACCTTCGACCTCATGGGGGCCGCTGTGTTTCTCGCCAGCCGGGCCTCCGACTACGTCAACGGCCATATTCTGACCGTTGACGGCGGCTATCTCGTCCGCTAGCGCACGGCGCAGGAGGACGAGCATCCGATGGCAATGAAGTACATCATCGGCGTCGACGGTGGTTCGCAGAGTTCGAAGGTCGTCATTTTCGATCTCGCGGGCACGATTGTCTGCGAGGCTCGTCAGCCTCTGCGGCCGATGAGTCGCCCCAGGCCGGGCATCGTCGAGCATCCCGACGACGATCTCTGGGATTCAATCGTCGTCGCCAGTCGGGCGGCGATGGCCCAGTTTCACGGCGGCCGCAACGACATTATCGGCATCGGTCTCTGTACGATCCGCTTCTGCCGGGCAGTTCTCAAGGCTGATGGCTCGCTGGCTTCGCCGGTCATGAGCTGGATGGATTCACGGGTGCACCGGCCGTATGTGCACGACAATCCCGATGTTGCCTACGTGACGACCAGTTCGGGCTACATGACGCATCGTTTTACCGGTCAGTTCAACGATACGGCGGCCAACTACGCTGGTGAATGGCCGATCGACAGCGATACCTGGCAGTGGAGCGACGATCCGGCTGTCATCGAGCACTACAACATTCCGCGCGCGATGCTCTTCAATCTGCAGATGCCGGGCGATATCGCCGGCCAGCTGACGCCGGCGGCGGCAGCAGCTCTCGACATGCCCGCCTGCTTACCTGTCGTGGTGACGGCTAACGATAAGGCGGTCGAGGCGCTCGGCTCGGGCTCGCTGTCGCAGACGAGCGCCCTGATCTCGCTCGGCACCTACATCGCCTCGATGGTGCACGGGCAGGAGAATCGCAAGACTCCCAGCGCCTTCTGGACGAACTACGCTTGTGTGCCGCACAAGTACCTCTACGAGAGCCACGGCATCCGTCGCGGCATGTGGACGGTGAGCTGGTACCTCGATCTGCTCGGCGAGGAGCTGGCCCGCGCGGCCGAGGTGCAGGGAGTCACGCGCGAAGCGTACCTGGAGCGCGAGGCCGCCGAAGTGCCAGCCGGCAGTGATGGCCTCATGACGGTGCTCGACTGGCTGGCCCCCGAGGAGCAACCATTTCGCAAGGGCATCATGATCGGCTTCGATGCTCGTCATACACGCGGTCATCTCTACCGCTCGATTCTCGAGGCGATTGCCCTGACGATGAAGAACCGTGTCGACGCGATGTGCGCCGAGCTGGGCATCTCGCTCGAAGAGATCGTCATCTCCGGCGGCGGGGCCAATAGCTCCCTGTTCATGCAGATCTTTGCCGACGTCTTTGGCATTCCCGCTTCGCGCAGCGTCGGCAGTGGCGGGGCGAGCCTCGGGGCGGCCACCTGCGTCGCCGTGGCCGCCGGTGCGTATCCTGACTTTGAAACTGCCGTTGCCAGAATGGCCACCAGCCGCGAGTCGTTTACCCCCAACGGGCAGAACGCTGACCTCTACCGGCAGATGAATGAGGCGGCCTATCGCGGCATCCGTGACCATACGGACGAGATCCTGAAACGCTCCTACCCGATCTTCCACTGACGTCGTCGCTAGCAGACGGCGCGGCACACTGCGACTAGATAAAGGATCGCCATCATGCACTTGAGCCGAGAAGCTATCGTCGAGGGCCTGCGCGAGATCGTCGGACCCGAGCACGTCATCACTGACGAGGCCGTGCTCAAAGAGAGTAGCGTCGACCGTTTTCGCAAGTACGAAGACATCCATGGCGTCTTCACTCGGCCGCTGCCGGCGGCGGTGGTGATGGCACAGAGCACCGAGCAGATTGCCGGCGTGCTTGCCTTCGCCGACGAACATGGCATCAACATCGTGCCGCGGACCGGGCATTCAGCGACTGAGGGTGGCCTGGAGACGGCGGTCGCCGACTCGATCGTCCTCGACGGCTCGGCGATGAACGAGATCATCAAGATCGACACCTACAACATGCAGGCGACCTGCCAGTGTGGCGTGCCTCTGCAGGTGCTGGAAGATCGTGTCCGCGAGCACGGCCTGACGACCGGTCACTCGCCGCAGTCGAAGCCTCTGGCCCAGATGGGCGGCCTCGTCGCGACGCGCAGCATCGGCCAGTTCTCGACGCTCTACGGCGGCATCGAAGACATGGTGGTCGGCCTGGAAGCGGTCTTTGCCGGCGGCCAGGTGACGCGGATCAAGAACGTACCGCGTCGTGCCGCCGGACCGGACATCCGCCACGTCATCATCGGTAACGAAGGTGCTTTGTGTTTCATCACCGAGGTGACGGTCAAGCTCTTTCCATACTTTGCCGAGAACAACACCTTCCTCGGCTACACCCTGAAGAGCATGCAAGAGGGCTTCGAGGTGCTGCGTGAGGTCATGGTCGGCGGCTACAAGCCGTCGGTGGCACGTCTCTATGATCCTCCCGACGGTGCCTACCATTTCTCTCACTTCGCCGCCGAAGACGACTGTGTTCTTCTCTTCATGGCCGAAGGGCCGGCGGCCATCGCTACGGCGACGGCCGCCGGCATCGCCGCCATCGTTGCGCAGCATCCGGAGTGCCGCCGCGTCGACGACAAGCTGATCGCCGCCTGGTTCGCCAACCTGAACTGGGGCCCCGAGAAGGTGGCCGAGGAGCGCGAGGAGATCCGGCAGACCAACAACATCGGTTTCACGACTGAGGTTTCTGGCAACTGGAGCTGCATTTACGACATTTACGCCCACGCCCGGCAGCGCATTCTGTACGAAATGCCCGATCTCACCCTGGTTGGCGGGCACTCATCGCACAGCTACATCAACGGCACCAACATGTACTTCGTCTACTACTACAACGTCGTTGACTGTAAGCCAGAAGAAGAGATCAGCAAGTACCACAACCCGATCAACAAGATCATCTGCGAGGAGACGCTCCGTTTCGGCGGCTCGATCGTCCACCACCACGGCATCGGCAAGGCGCGCACGCCCTGGGTCAAGGAGGAATACGGCTCCTCCTACTACATCCTCAAGACACTGAAGCAGGCTTTTGACCCGCATGGCATCATGAATAAGGGTACCGTCTTTCCCGAGTGAGTGCCATGCGGATCCTGGTGCGCTTCAAGGTCACGCCCGATTTCGAGGCATTGCGGGAAGCCGAGTGGGTAGCTGGCGCGGCGAACGGCGTCGAGACCCGCTACGTGCGCCGGATTCTCAACTGTTTCGATGAGAGCGCCCTGGAGATGGCGTTGCGCTCGGCCGAGACGCTGGTCGCGCGCGGCGTGGCCGTCAGCCTGGGCGCCATGTCTATCGGCGGTACGGAGGTCGAGTCGTATCTGAAAACGCTGTACGCCCTGGGGTACGAGCTGGCCGCGCGCGTGCCGCCAGAGGCGGACCTCGACTTTGCTCCCGCTGTCACGGCGGCGCTCATTGCCGCTTACGCCCGTCGGGTAGATCACAGCGACCTGCTCCTGCTCGGCAGTCGTAGCGATCCCGGCGACAGCGGGGTGGTTCCGTTCCTGGTTGCCGAGGCCCTTGGCTGGCCTTGCCTGACGCAGGTAACCGAGATCGAGCCGCTGGGTGATGATCGCCTGCGGGTGACCTGCCTGGGGGACGACGGACTCCTGCGCCTGACGCTGCGCCCCCCCTGTGTGCTCGCCGTCGGCAATGCCGTTGTCGCGCACTTGCGCGTGCCGACGCTGACAAGTCGCCTCGCGCACCGCGACAAACTCATTGACGTCGTGGCTGCGGCTGATCTGGGCGTGGATGTCGCGACTGAACTTGGCCGCACCACCTCTGTGCTGACGGGGCTGGAGATGATTGAACGCGCTCGTCAGGGTCTCGTCGTTGGCGGCGAGACAGCTCGCGCGAAGGCGCAGACGCTTTTTGATGACCATCTGCGACGCATCATCGCCACGCTATGACGCTATGAAGTTCATCGCCGTTCTCGACGGAACGACCGCCACCGCCTGTCAGCAGGCACGGGCCCTGGCCCATTTTCTCAGCCAGGGCCTGACCGGCGAACTAACTGGCGATCTAGGCGGCGATCTGGCCGGCGAAACCGTGGTCTTCTACGCCGACGACGCCGAAAAGCAGAGACTGGTTGAACTCGCGCCGACTCATGAAGTGCGTCTGATCAAGACGACGGCGCGATGGTCCGCGCGGATGGTCGAGACTCTGACGGCAATCGCGCGCGACGAGGCCATCTCCCTCTTCCTGTTTGCCGGCGGCAATGTGGGAACAGAACTCGCCACACGCCTGGCCGCTCGTACCAGCGGGACCGTGTTCACTGATGCGCTCAGCGCGGTGGTGCTGGCGGAGCGCCTCGTCGGCCGTAAAAACGTCTATGCAAATCATCTGGTGGGTCGTTTCGACCTCACGGCTCGCCCCTGGTGCGTCAGCATCGACGTATCTTGGCGGGATGGGCAGGATCCCACCAGCCTCGCTCACCACATCGTCACGGACACCGACGAATCAGGAGAATCAGCAGACGGTGGTTCGTCGCCGTTCGAGGACCTCGAGTTCACCCCACCGGCGGCGACTGCCAGTCTCGCCGACAGCCGTTTTCTGGTGGCGGCGGGCTATGGCGCTGGCAGCCGCGTCGGCGTGGAACGGATTGCCGCGGCAGCTCGCCGCATGGGAGCCGATTTTGGCGTCAGTCGTCCCGTCGCCATGAGCGCCTGGGCGCCCATGGACCGGCTCATCGGCGTTTCGGGCGCGCGTGCTGCCCCGGCGTTGTGCATCGTCGCCGGGGCGTCCGGTGCGGCCGCTTTCGCCTGGGGCATCGAGAAAGCGGCGTTCATCGTCGCGATCAACCTGGATGAACAGGCGGCGATGGTCAAGAATGCCGACGTGGCGGTTCTCGACGATGGGGTTGCCGTCGTCGAAGCCTTGGCAGAGATCGTCGCCACGCAGCAGAGCAGCATCGTACAGCCACGCGGCGGCGAGGACGACTGAGCGTCCGCTCGCCGCCCGCTCCGCGCTTCTTTCAACCGCCAACCGTTCTTCCGTGACCCCCAGCCATTGACAGGGCCGCGCACCTGGTCCTTAATGGCAGCAATTTCCTGTCGTGTTGGACTAGATGGAAGGGGGGTTATTGTGGTAGATCAGGCATCAACACCATCGCCGGCGGGGAGCGGCGGTCCCACTTCGGCGCCGGCGAGTTCAACCGTGCCGGCGCATGAGTTGACCGATGAAGAAAGGTTGCACCAGCTAGGCTACGCGCAAGAACTCAATCGGCGCATGAGTCGCTTTTCGAACTTTGCGATCTCCTTCACGATCATTTCGATTCTGTCTGGCTGTCTGACCCTGTATTACTTCGGTCTTCAGCACGGCGGCCCGCCGACCATGCTCTGGGGCTGGTTGCTCGTCGGCACGCTGGTTCTCTTCGCGGGCATGTCGATGGCTGAGATCTGTTCCGCCTATCCTACGGCCGGCGGTCTCTACTATTGGGCGGCGAAGCTGGCTCCGGGTAAGAGCGCTCCCATCTGGTCGTGGTTCACCGGCTGGTTCAATCTGCTCGGGCAGGTTGCCGTCACCGCCGGCATCAGCTTTGGCTGCGCTTTTTCGATCGCGGCATTTCTCTCCCTTTACACCAATCAAGCGTACTGGCTGTCGCCCGGCCACATCATTGGCATCCTGGCCATCGTTCTCTTTGCGCAAGGCCTGCTGAACACGTTCGGCATTCGCCTAGTCGCAATCCTCAACGATGTCTCGGTCTGGTGGCATCTGATCGGTGTTGCCGTCATCGTGATCATCCTCTACGTGGCACCCTCGTCCCACACCCATCAGTCGGCCTCGTTCCTTTTCGGCAGTACAGGCTGGCACGCTTTCGCCGGGCTCTCGGGGTACTCGCTGCCGTTCTATGTTTTCCTCGTTGGCTTGCTGAACGCGCAATATACGTTCACGGGCTACGACGCCTCAGCGCATGTGACCGAGGAGACGATCAACGCCCAGATCTCCGGTCCGAAAGGTATCGTTAACTCGATTTGGATCTCACTCATTGCCGGTTTTATTCTGCTGCTTGGCGTGAGCATGGCGATTCCGAATCACTTCCCCATCTCGATCGAGGGTGTGATTTACAAGAGCTATGCCGACATTTCCACTGCCACCGTGCCCTGGGCGACTATCTTCGAGTATTCAGCCGGTCGTATTGCCGCTGAGCTGCTCATCCTGGTGGTCATCGGCGCCCAGTTTTACTGTGGCATGTCGTCGGTCACGGCGAACTCGCGCATGATCTTCGCCTTCTCGCGGGACGGTGCGGTGCCCTTCCACAACTTCTGGCACCATGTCAGCAAGCGGAGCCGCGTTCCCGTTCACTCGGCGTGGTTTGGCGCCGTTGGGGCGTTTATTCTGTCCGTTCCCTACCTGTGGAGTCCCGTCGCCTACGGCGCCGTGACCTCCATCGCTGTGATCGGCCTTTACATCGCCTACCTGACGCCCGTGTTCCTGCGTCGCATTAATCCCAGCGCCTTCGTCCCTGGCCCCTGGAAGCTGGGCAAGTACGGCCCCGTGATCGGCTGGATCGCGATCGTCTGGGTGGTCTTCATCTGTATCATGTTCATGTTGCCGACCTATGCGCCGGTCACGCTCAAGACCTTCAACTACACCCCAGTGGCCGTTGGCGCCGTTGTTCTCTTTGCTGGCCTCTGGTACGCAATCTCGGCCCGTAAGTGGTTCAAAGGCCCGCAGATCCAAGGTACGCCTGAGGAACTGGCTGAGATCGAGCGGGAACTCCAGATCTAGCCTCGCTCGTGTGAGCCCCGACGCCGATCCAGCAAAGCGGCGGCCGGGCTCACACTTAAACGAAGGGCGCTATGATCGTTTGAGCGAAGGTGTTATCGTGCGGGCGAAGGTGTTAGATTCTGATTGAACGTGTTGCAAAGTGAGGAACGCGATCGATCAACAGGGAGAAGGCTGAGTCAGGCTGCATCGTCGCTGGCGCGCCGGTTCAGTCTTCTTGCAAGAGCGGGTGTCTTAGGGAGGCTGCATGGCTGGTAAGTTGGACGTCAAGACCCTCGAGGGGATGGTGAACGCCGGCGAGGTTGACACCGTTCTCTGCGTGTTCCCCGACCTGCAGGGCCGTTTTGTCGGTAAGCGGGTGACGCCGTCGTACTTCTTCAAGGATATTCTTGGCTCCGAAGGGCTGCATGCCTGCGAGTACCTTCTGACCGTCGACATTCAGACCGAGGTCATGCCCGGCTACGAATTCGCGAGCTGGGACACCGGCTACGGCGACTTCAGCATGGTGCCGGATCTGTCAACGCTGTGCCTCGTGCCCTGGATTCCCAAGACTGCCCTGGTCATTTGCGACCTCGTTGACGAAGAGACCGGCGAGCCGATCGAGGTTTCTCCGCGACAGATTCTCAAGCGCCAGATTCAGCGTGCCCACGAGGCGGGATTCACGGCCAAGATGGCCAGCGAACTCGAGTTCTACCTGTTCAACGACTCCTATCGTGACCTGGCCGATCGCGGCTATCGTGATCCGCAGCCCTCATCGACTTATATGATGGACTACCACATCCTGCAGACGACGAGGGACGGGCCGATCGTCCGCCAGATCCGCAACGATATGCTGACGGCAGGCATCCCGATCGAGTTTTCCAAGGGCGAGACCGGTTTCGGTCAGCACGAGATCAATATCACCTATGCCGATGCGCTGGCAGCCGCCGACATGCATTCGATTTACAAGCATGGCGTCAGAGAAATTGCCGACGCCAACGGTGTCTCGATCACCTTCATGGCGAAGTATTCGATGGCCCATGCCGGCTCGTCATGTCACATTCACTCGAGTCTGTGGAACGAAGACGGCAGCAACTCCGTCATGTGGGACGCGAGTCGGCCGCACAACATGTCCGCCACCTTCGAACACTATCTCGCCGGGCTTCTGACCGCGTCACGCGAGTTGACGCTGATGTATGCCCCGTTTGTAAACTCGTACAAGCGCTATCAGCTCGGCTCCTGGGCACCAACGGCGATCGTCTGGGGCGGCGATAACCGCACCGTTGGCTACCGCCTCGTCGGTCACAAACAGGGTTATCGCGTCGAGAATCGCACGCCCGGCGCCGACGCCAATGCTTATCTCGCTTTCGCGGCGACGATTGCTGCTGGGCTCTACGGTATTGGGCACAAGCTGGAGTTGCCGCCCCGGTTCGAGGGCAACGCCTACGTCGCCGAAGGTGTGCCGCGCGTGCCCTATTCGTTGCACGAAGCGATTCGTGAGTTCGAAAACAGCAGGATCGTACCCGAGATGTTCGGTGAGAATGTTTACCGACACCTGCTGAACGCCGCTCGCCAGGAGCAGTCCATCTTCGACAACAACGTTGTCACCGACTGGGAACTCGCGCGCTACTTCGAACAGGTGTGAGACCAGGAAAATTGCCTGACGATCTGGGCGGGCCGCCGGCAGTACCGGCGGCGGCCCGCCCGGCACTGCCGCACGGCGTCCACGGGGCGGCTTTTGACCCGCCGCCTCTGCTGGGGGGCGGCTGTGCTTAACCTTGATCGACGGCGGACGGTGGGGAGCCGGGAGGCCGATGTCGTTGTCACAGCGCCCTGAAGTCAAGGAGATGATCCCGGCCGAGCGCCGGGTGCGCATTGTCGAGATCCTCAAGGAGCGACGTGCTGTGCGTGTGTCGTCGCTCAGTGACGACCTGCGCGTCTCGGAGATGACCATTCGTCGGGACCTGGAGCGACTGGAGTCTGACGGGATCCTCGCACGCACGCACGGCGGCGCGATCATCAAACGACGGATGGTCGAAGAGCCGCAGTACGTTGACAACGTGCGTGCGCACGCGCAAGAGAAAGAGCGTATCGCCCAGGCTGCCAGTAAGCTGATCAAGGCGGGTGAGACCGTCTTTCTCAGCGCCGGCACGACGGCAGCCCAGGTGCTGCGGCATGTCGACCCAGACCTCGAGGCCCGCGTCGTCACTGATAACGTCGGCGCGCTCGCCGAAGCGAAGGGTCGGCGGCTCGATGTTGTGCTCCTTGGCGGACAGTATCGATCACGCTCCAACAGCCTCGAAGGCACGTTGCCGTGCGAGGCCGTGAACGGTTTTCTTGCCTCGACGTTCATTCTCGGCGCCGACGGGTTGAGCTTCGAGGAAGGGGTCACCACACCAAGTCTCGGTTTGGCAGGAGTCGAGCGGGCGATGATTCGTCAGACTCGCGGCGAGGTTGTCGTGCTCGCCGACAGCAGCAAGATCGGCGTCATCGGCGACGTCGTGATCTGCACCCTCAGGCAGGTCGACATGGTTATCGTTGACGATGGCGTCGGCGACGATGTGCGCAGAGAGATGGAGCGGCTCGGGCTTCGCTATATCGTCGTGTGACTGCGTGAGGCGCGCCAGCCATACCGCCATCGGCAGGATCCGCGACTATGGCTTCGGGCCCGAAGAAATCACATTCGTTAGCGCGAAGGAGGAAGCATGGCAGTACCCATCGGTCCGGAAGAGGCGATCGCCAGGATCGACGACTGGAAGGGCAAGGACGTCACGTTTGTCGTCCTCAGTGGTGGCATCACGAATCACAACTACACCGTGACCGTGAACGGTGGCGACGTGGCCAGCGGCGGCGGCAAGTACGTGCTGCGCATTCCCGGTGACGGTACGGAGATGTTCATTAACCGTCATCACGAGCGCACGGCTGCTGTTGCCGCCGCGAAAACCGGCGTTTCGCCAGAGGTCCTGTACACGATCCTGCCCGAGAACTGCATGGTTATCCCCTTCATTGAGGGCGAAACCATGCACGCCGAGACTGTCGCCGGCCATCCTGAGCGCATTAAACCGATCGTTGAAGCGGTGAAGACGGTGCATCGCCAGGCCACCTTCGAAAACGACATCAACGTCTTCGACATGGTGCGCGCCTACACGCAGATGGCGCACGATACGCAAGCGTCTCTGCCGGCCGAGATCACAGAGATGTTTGCGATTGGCGACCAGATCGAATCGGCGATGGAGCGCGACAAACCGGCTCCGGTCGCCTGTCACAATGATCTGCTCGCCGAGAACTTCATCCTCGCTCCCGACGGCAAGATGTGGGTAATCGACTGGGAGTACGGTGGCATGTGCGACCCCTACTTCGACCTCGGCGACTTCTGCGCCGAGCACCCGTTTTCGGAAGACGATGAACGGCTCGTTCTCACCACATATTGCGGCGAGATGGACGAGCATCGCTACTACCGCATGCTCCTCTACAAGCTGATGGCTGATCTCTGGTGGTGCATCTGGGCGATGATCCAGGCGAAGATCTCAAAGATCGATTTTGACTTTCACGAGTACGGCATGGTGCGTGTGCGGCGCTTCCTCCGCAACGCGCAGAACCCCGACTTCACAAAGTGGATCGCCGGCGTCTGAGCGCCGGCAACTGGCAGTCAGCGGCGCGCTGAAACACGGCGGCAAGCGCGCCGAAAAGCGCGTCGGAGAATGAAACAGGGTGGCGGCCTTCGAGAGGCCGCCACCCTGTTTCATCTGCTTTGCCGGGCTCCAGAGAGCCCGGCTCAGGGGTCTGTGTTACCAGGTCTCAGCTGTGAAGTCCCGTCTTTTTCTTAAAGACTTCGACGCTGTTGATCTTGATGTCGAGCAGTTCGGCGATGCGCACTTTGGCCGCGATTCCCTTCGCCACGCCCGGCACGCCGGTCACAACGCCGATGTCGAGTTCCTCACGCAGCCCGCGCATGAGCGTCGGGTCGGAGAGGTCCATTGTGGTCACGTGAAGCTTGTCGGCTACATACCTCTTGGCGTCGTCGATCCTCATCTTCAAGAGTTCCATCCTGGCTACCAGATCTCCAGCAGCCCGGATGCCACCCATTGATGAGGCCAGCAGATGCGCCATGTGCATGCCGGCTGGGTCGCCTGTGCCTACCTACAACCCGTCCGCATGGCCGATCTCGACCATGGCGGCACTGGCTCGCGTCACGGCGTCGACTGCCGGTGTTTCGAACATCGGCACGCCGCCAACGCCCATACCAACGTTGGGATGGATGGGGATCTTCGCGTCGGCAGTACAGGCCTTGACGAAGGTGACGGCCCGCGCGAGGTTCCACGGTGTCGATTTTCTCGTGTTGGTGTTGACGACCGGACCAAAGATCGCTGCGCCGGCTTTTTCGACTAGCTTCATCTGCTGGTGTGGCCACAGACCGGCGAGGCGCACACCGTCGTATTCGAGTTCGCCGTGGAAGCCGAGTACCATCTCGGCCGACATGCCGATTTCGACCGGCAGGCCGGTCTCGTTGGCAACGTGCTCAGTCGTGCGCAGGACGGCGAGAAACTCGGCGTCGCCGGTCGAGGCCACGGTGTCGTAGTCGATGCCGTCGGCGCCCATATCGAGCATGCAGTCGCTCATCAGGATGCAGTCTTTCTGCAGGACCTCGATGGCCTCTTCCTGTGTGCGCCGCGATTCTTCGAACTTGCCTTTCGGCAAGAGGTCGGACGGGTTGTCAAACGAGCCGTCAGGCTTGTAGTAGAGGCCCAGGTTGGGCATGAAGCCGTAGAGTAGGGGGAAGATCGTCGTCTCTTGCAGAATCTCCATGTGCAGCTGCTCGAGAGCCTTGAGAAAGCGCTGCGGCTTCACTGAATAGTCGTTGTGTGCGACTTCCATCGAGTCGAAGCCCAGCATCGACTCGAAGAGTCGCACACCGACCTCGCGGTTGACCGGAGCCACGACGCCGCTCGACATGCGTGACGAGTTGAGGGCGTTAACACAGCCGTCCTTCGTCATCACGACTTCGTGGCCTCGTTCGACGCCCCAGATGCGGGTTGGGGCGGCGAACATGTCTTCCATGTAATCGAATTCGTTTTCCGTGAGGATGGGGATCTTGGCCTTCTTGGCAGCGGCCTCTGACCCCTCCTCAAGGTCCCTGCGCAGCTCGTCACGCGTCATCTCGACGTTGGAGCTGTCGCCCATTCTCGTCAGTATCTTCATGCCTACGCGACCTCCCTTACTCTTAGCGTGTGGCACATTTGCCTTTGCGTGCCCACCACTCGAACTAGTCTTCGTTGAGGCGACTGTCTGGGGTGGCTCGGCGGCGACTCGCTGTAACTAAGTCGCCGCCGAGCCGCTGGCCCCTGATGTTTACTCTACCGGGATCTCCTTGGCGACTGCCTCAAGCGCCATACCCTGGCGCTTGCGCACCGCCCAGGCGATGACCCAGACGGCAATTGCGAGCACGTACAGGATGCCCATGAAGATCATCGAGCTGCCGTTCTTGTAGCCGACGCCGTACGTGTTGGTCGGGTCGTAAAACCACAGCACGATGTTGAAGATCAGGAACGCTGAAAAGAGAGCGGCGATGATCGTCATCCAGGGGATGCCGAAGATCTTGGCTTTCGGCAGGGCGGAATTCTGCCAGATCGACTTAGCGCGCCACGGCATGACCATGAACGCGAGGCCCGAGAAAAGGAACATGATGGCGATCACGAGAGTGGCGTCGTACGTAAGTTTCACGAACGAGGGCTGATACGCGTAGAAGGCTGAGACGACGGTCGACGGGATCGCCATGAGCAGCAGAGCTACCCACGGCACGCCGCCCGAGGTGACCTTGGCCGCGCTCTCGGGCAAAATGCGGTCGAAGGCCGAGGCGAAGATCATGCGTGTCGACGAGAGAAACACGGTGCCCCACCAGCCGAAGACCAGCAGAGAGATCGCCGCGATCAGGATGACCTGGAAGGCCGCGTTGTTGACCACCCAGGAGATCGCCGCCATTGGCGACACGTAGTCACCATTGTGCGGCGTCGTTTTGGCGTAACCGTAGATGAAGCTTTCATACCCGTTGCTGCTCGCCATGAAGAACTTGTAACCGATCGTCTTGACGACGAGGAGCAGGAAGACGATGCCGATGACCGCTGAAGACAAGAGGCCGGCGCCCATCTGGTAGATATTCTTGCGAAAGTCCTTGGCGCCGCGGACCTCGCCGTAAAGTGTTGCTCCCCAGTTCGGCCACAAAAGCCAGAAGAGCATGAACGGGATGAGCCTTACGGTCTGCCACAGCGAGCCGCTAAACATCGACGAGGGCATGCCCTTGCCGAATTGCGTCAGCGTGGCCTGGTAGGCATCTTTGGTCTTGTAGAGATGGAGGCTCTCGCGGTTGAAGGCGTTGATGAAGCTGTTCTTCGACGTGACCAGCAGGATGATAAAAGCTACGAGAACGCCGGCCAGGCCGATCCAGAGGGCCCACTTCTGGAAGGTCGCGTAGGCCTTCATACCGACGGCAACCAGGTACGTTGCCAGGGCGATTGTTGCCAGTGAGGCGATGAATACCCCGGTGGAAGTGCCGAGCCAGTTGGCGGCGCCGTCCCAGCCGACGATACGAAAGACTGGCTTGATGAACGAGTTGACGCCCAAGGCCGCATAGATCGGGATCCAGAGCCAGAGGATGAACCACCAGCCCGTGGCTCCAAAGACGAAGCCGACTGAGCTATGGAAGATGCGCGATTGCCAGACGTAGTCACCGCCGGCACGCGGCATGGCCGAGATCAGGCCCGCGTAGACCACGACCTCAAGCATCACTAGGATCGTCGTGATGACGACCGCCCAGAACACGCTGCCGCCCGGGATGAACGTGGCATAAAGGAAGCCCCAGATTCCCAGGAAGATGTTGACCGAAAAGAATGAGTACCTGAATCCGTCAGTTGCTGACCAGCCCTTGACGAGACCACTCGCCTTGCGCACGAAGAGCGTCTGCTCCTGCGGCTGCGGTGCCCCGGCGTTTGTCGCCATCTAGTGGACCTCCCTTAACGGAACGTTTGCGGACGGCGGGCGCCGTCTCCCCCATAATGCACGCCTGGCCACTCTCACCCCATGGTCAGACGGTAGCGTTTAACCTTGCTCTTGCCGTCAAGTTCGACGACGACACCAGACAGCGTGCCTTCAACGTAGGAGCTGCCCGGGTTGATCGCCAGGGTCCGCCCAATGCGCTCCGCGGCGCGGCTCTCGTGAATGTGGCCGTGCAGCGACAGCAGCGGCTGGAGCTTCAGGATGATTTCCTTGACGGCCGATGAACCCACGTGGGCCGTGTCCTGACCCTGCACCGTCAGGGTCTCCCAGTCGATCTTGGGAGCGACGTCGAGCTGCGTGTCGTAGGGCGGAGCGTGCAGTCCTAACACGAGACGCTCGGGAGCCGCGGTCGCCTGCGCAATTACCGACTCGATACGAGCCTTGAGCGCCGGCTCGTCCTCCTCGCGCGGGGTATCCCACGGTGTGAGGTTGGTCCAGCCGCTCGACACGAGTTGATACCCCTCGGCCATGTCGATGACGTTGCCCTCGCCGACGGTGATCGTCTGCGACGTGGCGAGGATCTCGTCGATGTCGTCGGTGTCGTCATTACCCGGGCAGACGATGCACTGGATGCCGGTGCCGGCGAGACGCTCGTCGGCGAACTGGACCCAGCGCTCGATCGTGTCCCGCATCTGCTGCTTGAAGAGATCGTCGAGCTTCTCCGGGTGCGCCGTGAGGTCCTGCACCTGGTCGTGGGTCATGCGGATGGGGTAGTACCCGTGGTCGGCGATGAGCCGCTCGTTGGCGACCAGCTCAGCTTCGCCCTGCAGGTTGTGAACCACATCTTGCATGGTGTACTGCCAGCGGTCCGCGCCTGCGTCCACGATCGGCACGATTGCTTTGCCGGTCATGTCACCGCCCAGGATCAGGACGTCGACCTCATAGTGCTTGGCGGAGTTGATGAACTTGCGCCAGCAGACCTCGGACCCGTGCACATCTGTGGCGAAGAAAAGCCGTAGCTTCACGTTATACCTCCCCCCGCTTGGAGCGTATCTGCAGCAATATGTCCCCCTTCTCGAAACTGTAAGACGCGATCAAGCTTGGCCGCGGCCGGACCTGACCGAACTCGGCCATCACTGGTGGTCGAGGGCAGTTCGATCACGGTTTTCGCTGGCCAATGGTGAGATCACCAGTCCCCTTCGGGCGATTGCCTCGGTGCTGGTAAACATATCCCCCATATGATCCGCGATTCGCCAGAATCGAACAAAACCTAGCTCATAATAGGCTCGGCTGCCGGATCGTCAAGTGCGAGTTTGTTTGATAACGTTCGTCAGCGTGACAATCTATGGCTGATTGCACAGGCATTCCCATTTGCGCGCAGATGCAATATTCTCTTTCCACGGGCCAGAGAAGTGTGGGTTCTAGTGACAGGAGTACACGGCAATGGCAGATGAAGAGTTCAGTAACGAGGCCAAAGAGGCGATCCTCGCCTACGACCGCGCAGCGGCCGAGGATGTCGCCCGGCGCGCTCTGGCGGCTGGTATCAGCCCCGGCGAGATCATGGCCAGCGGTTTCATCCCTGGCATCCAGGAACTGGGCGATCTCTTTGAAAGTGGCGAGGTCTTTCTGCCCGAGCTGATGATGGCCGCCCAGGCAATGGAGGGGGCGACGATGATCTGTAACGCCGCTCTCGAAGGAGCCGCCGCTGAGGCTAAGGGCAAGGTCGTCATCGGCACCGTCCAGGGCGACGTGCACGACATCGGCAAGGCGATCGTGATCGCCTACTTAAAGGCTAACGGCTTTGAGGTCACCGACCTTGGCCGCGACGTCAGTGCCGAGATGTTCATCACCAAGGCAACCGAGGTCGGGGCCGACGTGATCGGCATGAGCGCTCTCTTGACGACAACGATGGAAGAGCAGCGCAAGGTCGCGAAACGGGTCAAGGAAGAGAACCTGCCCTTCAAGGTCGTCGTCGGCGGTGCCCCTTGTACCCAGCGCTGGGCCGACCAGATCGGCGCCGATGCTTACGCTGAAGATGCTAACGATGGGGTCAAGAAGATCGGAGCACTGCTCGGTAAGTAAGTGTGTCTGTCTGAACGTCGCGTCTCCCCCGGTGAACCGTCGTCAGGCAGAGATGAGCGCGTGCCCTATGCGGGGGATGAGATGACCGGCTGCGGTGGCAGGATGTCCAACACGTGGGTTGTGTCTGAGGCCGGTCATCTCATCCTGTCCGGCGCTGCAGACCGTTTCTCCCGCTCAGGGCGCCGCTGTCGCCGGACTGCTGACACCGGAGAGGGCGCAAGAACAGGTCCGCTGATGGTCTCGTTTTCGGCGTCTTCAGGCGCTCAGGGGCCACTTGTAGCGTCATGTGTCCTTCGTGTGGGACAGCTTTCGTGATCCGCCAAGCACACGACGACTGCTGCCAGTGCGCATTCTACCTGCAAAACGAGACCTAGCGAAGCATGGCCTGGCGTAAGTCGCGAGGAAACAACGCGATCTGGGGACAAGAAACCGCTGATTTTCACGCAATTAGTGCCGATCTCTGGGCCGACCTGGCGCCGACAGGCTGCCGACAAGGAGAGGTGGCCGGGTTGGTCTGGACAGCTGAACCGAGTTCTTAGGTGGTTCACTGCTTCTCATGCAGCTCTTGCTTGCGTGCGTAGTGCAGACCATCCCAGCAGGGCGGCGGTATCCGGGGCGGGCAGGGCCTGGACCTCTTGCAGCCGGCGCTCGATACTACGGGATTTCTTGCTGGCGCCGTCGATGGT
>JBKQWK010000087.1:0-9793 GCA_052139595.1 Thermoleophilia bacterium
CGCCAACCTGACCTACAAAGAGCTGCCGCCGGAGTGAGACAGGCGACTTGGCAGATACCGTGAGTGCAACCGGCCCTCACTGTCTCAGGACAGTGAGGGCCGGTTGTTGTGGCGCAGGGATGCTGACACGGCCGCTCGTGGTACGGCCGTGCCAGGCGCGGTCGTGCTGGCTACAATCGCTAGCGCGACAGCGCTGGCTGCAGCGCGCAGCCGAGTTTACTCTGCCCGGGCCAGCGACCCCATCGGATCCCACGGCGGCAGGACGATCGGCTCAGCCTCGAGCGCGACGAGCAGGTCGGCGGGCACGAAACGCTTGTCGACTACGACTTCGAACAGGTACTCGTCGAACCAGCGGTCGCTCATCACGAAGTAGCCTTTGTCGCCGTACTTGTCGCCCCACGAATTCTCCACCCGCCACTTCACCGGCTTGCCGGCCTCGTCCAGGTCAACGCCGGTGAGCACCATGGCATGCGTCATCGCCGAGTGGCCGTAGGCGACGCGTTCGGTTTTATCGGCACTGAAGGTCGTGCTGTAGAGAAGTTCGTAGTCGTAGAGTTCACCGTCGAGGATGCCGAGGTCGCGTTCGGCCATTTTGCCGACATCGCAGCCGAACCACACCGCTCGTCCCTCGCAGATCATGTCGACGGCCGCCTTTTTGAAGGCGTCGATAGGCGCATTCAGGTAGCGAACGATGTCGCCGCCACAGACGTTGCCCAGGTGCTGTACCGTGAAGAACTTGCCGAACGGCTTGTCGTCAGTCGGGCAGTTGATGAGGCTGATCACCGATTCAAGGTCAAACTCAACATACTTGGCGAAGAACGCCTGCGGCGTGATCAGCCCATCGCGGTGAAAGGCGTCGTCCTTGTCGCGCCACTGCCAAATGAACTCACGTGGCGGCTGGCCCAGGTGAATGGCGAGGATGCGGTAGATGGTTGCCAGCATCTCGTCCTTGCGGGCGCGAAGGCTAGCCAGCTCATCGCCGGCGGCGTTGCGGCGGCGCAGATCAGCCGCGTACTCGCGCAGTTTCGCCCGCAAGATCGCGTTCAAACCTGCCGAGCCACTGCTCGACTCGGTTTCGGGCATGGCGCTCTGGGGCACGACGCCGTACTTGCGTACGAGGTTGGCGAACATGTCCCACTGACCACCGTCGCCGATCGGGTCCTGAAGAAGGAACCAGATCAGTCGCCCATCGGTCGGGTCGGCGGCGGTGGCAATCATCGTCTCGAGAAAGTAGTTCGCTTTCTCGAGTTTGTCCCAGAACATGAGGTAGTTCTGCGACAGTTCGAACTGTTCCACCTTGAGCCGTTTCATCGCCTCGACACGAAAGACGTTGAGGCCGGCGAACATCCAGCAGCGACCGCTTTGCTTCTGGTTGGTGATGTCGGCGGTCTTGATGAGGTGAGAGAAGGTGTGTTCACTGCGAACGACAGCTTCGCGACTGCGGGCAACCTGCTGCACCTTGGTGCCCGTGACGGCGTTGAGAGCGATGCGATTCTTCGGATCGGCGGCAAATGCGGCGCTGTAGCGCTCAGTGTCGGCTGGGCGAAGTGCTGACTCGTCGCTGCTGGTTTGATTCACGTTGATCCTCCAGGATGCTGGGCACTCGTGGCGGTTATCCCGGTATGGTGGGCGAGTACGTCGTTGGCGAGTGCATTTCGGCGACTGTTCTGTCGTAAGAAATAGAGACTAGCTCATTCTCGACCAGTTGTCGCCAAGTGGACGGGCGTGCCGGATCAGCAGCGCCATGCGTGATTGACAGGGCGGATAGATGTAAGTAACATGCATTCGTATAAGACAGGTAATTGGTTTAAGACGTGTCCAGACTGCACCGAGGTCGTCGTGAGTTCAAGTTCCCAGCGCGATACATGCCATTCGCCGGCGTCCGGCGAGCATGGTTGTGGCTGTCACAGTGGCAGTGGCTCCGGCCGAGCACGCTGTCGCTGCGCCGCTGCACCTGGCGAGTGGGATGTGCATGCCCGTGTCGAGCGCTTCAGTGAGCCGGCGTTGCTCTTGCTGCTGCGCCAGCAGCCGCGTCACGGCTACGAGCTTCTTGAGCGTCTCCCGAGCTTGATCGGCGATGACGCGCAAGCCGATATCGGCAACGTCTATCGCTTACTCCGACGCCTCGAGCACGAAGGTGTGCTCAGCTCCGAGTGGCGGTCTGATCTTCCCGGGCCGGCGAAGCGCACCTACACGCTCACCGAATCCGGTAAGAGCTTGCTCGATTCATGGGCGCAGGCGCTGGGCGGTGCTCACGCCCGCATCACCGCCTTTCTCAGCGCGTATCAACAAGGGAGGTGAACTAACTATGGGACAGGGACATTGTCACGATAATCATGGCAGCGGTCATGGTCAGCACGGCAGCGGTTGTTGCGGAGGAGAGGGCCATCATCACGAGCGCTTCGCCGCCGGCCACGGACGCCACGAGGCCGATGCCGACTTCGGTTTTGTGCCGAGTCATCGTTTTGCCAACCGCGAGCAGATGCTCAAGCAACTGGTCGACTACCAGAAAGACCTCGAGCAGCGGGTCGCCGATGTGACCGATCTGATCCGTCACTTGACCGACACCGGCCAGGAGTCGTCGGCGACGGTCTGAGCAGTTCATGAGGCCTGAGCAGTGGGCATGGTTCGAGGCCCGGCTACCGCCAGGCGTTGCGTTGCGCCAATTAGACGCTGCGGTCGGTTATAGGTGCCGGCCGCAGCGCCTTCAACATCAGCAGGTCGGCTGCCTACCGGAGGGTAAGGCGCCTCGGCCCACCTGGGGGCTCTGCATTCGTCACGGTGTGAGGGCAAAAATACGGCACCGGGTGACTCGCGGGGGAGTTCGGTATTTACGCCGGAGGATTGGCCAGTCATGAGGGGACCAACCGGGGATGTTTAGACGCCAATCACCACAAAGCGAGCCCGCGGCCGTATCGCCGCCGGCCATATCGCCGGTGACTGAGCCAGCGCCGTCGAGCCGAGTGGTTGCCGTCGCGCCCGAACTCGATGTCTCCTTGGCGACGATTTTTATCGTCTTTCTGCGCCTCGGCACCACCGCCTTCGGGATGGCGATTCTGCAGAAGGTGCGCCAGTTGGTGATCAAGCGGCGGTGGTTGAACGAAGAGGAAACGCGCGAGGGGCTGGCCCTGGTCCAGCTCTATCCGGGGCCGATCATGGTCGATTTCATCGCCTATGTCGGCTACCGTTTGCGCGGTGTGAGCGGCGCCTTGGCAGCCGCCGTGGCCTTTGTGCTGCCCTCGTTCGTGCTCATGATCGGCCTCTCGGCTGCCTACTTCGCGGCCGGTAAGTTGACCTGGATCGAGCCGCTCTTCCACGGCTTGGAGGCCCTCGTGATCGGCGTTCTCCTAAGTGTCGTCATCGATCTGGCCAATGGCTCACTGAAGGGCCGCCTGCAGCCGCTGATCACCCTCGTCGCTTTCGCAGCTTTGCTGCAGGGAGTGAACGCCATCATCATCGTTCTTACGGCGCTCGTCGCCGGGGCTGTTTTCATCAGGCCAGATGCCCGTAACGTCGTCTCGGATGCGGCCGTGAGCACCTCGATTCTCACGGAGGCACACCGCCGCCGTCGCTGGGCCGGCATTGCCGGCGCCACGCTCGCGGTCGTCGCGGTCGTCATTCTCGCCTGGTTACTGCACTCACCGAGCGGTGGTCTTGGCTTGGCGATGTTCAAGGTCGGTTCGCTCGCCTTTGGCAATGGCACGACGATCATGCCGCTGATTCAGGCGGCGGTCGTCAGCACCCACCACTGGATCACGTTGCGCCAGTTCATCGACGGTATCGCCCTTGGCCAGGTGACGCCCGGTCCAATCCTCATGACCGCAGCCTTCGTCGGCTACAAGCTTTCTGGCTTCGGTGGCGCCGCCTTGGCGACGTTCGCCATCTTTTCGCCTTCATTCGTCATGACCCTCATCTTTACGGAGGCCTTTGCCCGTTTTCACCACCTGCGTCCCGTGCGCGGTGCTCTGGCCGGGGTCATGGCCTCCTTTGTCGGTCTTCTGGCTGTCATGACCCTGGAGCTAGGCAAGGTCGCCCTGACGACTCCTTGGACCTTGACCTTTGCCGGAGCTGCCTTTATTGCCATCCGTTATCTCAAACTCGACCTGCTCTGGGTGTTTGCCGGCGGTTTGGCGCTGTGGGGGCTGCTGATGGCCGTGGGCGTGGTCTAGCGTCGGTGGCTTTTACCCGGCGCCGGGTCAACCTGCGTCGGCCCCCTTTTCACCTGGGCTGCAGAGCGAGCACCGCTTCGAAAAGCACGACCGCCGACGAGCAGGGAAACGAAGCAAGCTCGCCATTCGGTGTTGGCTTTGACCAGTCATCGCCGATGAGTGAGCTGCGATTCCTGTGCGACCAGGCAACCTTGGCGTTTTGCTGAAACCAGGCGCTGTACGACGTGATGTGGTTTTCGGCAACAAAGAGTGTTGCCCAGCGAATGAAGATTCCCTTAAATCCACCGCGGTTGCCGTTCGGGCTGCCTTCGCTCTTCAGTGTGCCCTTGCTGGTGAGCCGAGCTTTCGTGTAGCTCAGCGCCGCCAGGGCGTCGTTGCAGTACAGCTTCTTGCCGGTCAAACGATAGAGCAGAGACGCGGCGCCGATGAAGGTTCCCTGGTTGTAAGTGTAGCTTGCCCGAGAGACGAGGGTGCCGCCGCCGGTGTAGCCGATGCCGTCATAGACAGCTCCACTGTGCGCATCGAAAAGGTGATCGCTGAGCCAAGCAAACAGGCTTGTCGCCTGGCTCAGATAAGACGCCTGGTGCAGCGTCTCATAGAGTTCGCAGGCGGCAATGATGGCCGGGGCCGCAGTTGTCGTGTTCTTGGCGGTCTGCTGCGTTGTCCACCAGAGGCCACCGCCCAAGGCCGGGCTCCACGAGCGCGAATACACCCGATCGTAATTGAATTTCGCCAAATCGCGGTAGGCGATATCGCCGGTGATGGTATACGCGCGCACGGCGGCGATGACCATCCACAGGACGTCGTCGTTGTATGGACGGATGGCGGTCCAGTTGCTGCCGTACTCAGTGCGAAACCCGGTCATAAGAGCGGTGAGCATGTGCTTGTAGAGGGGCTTGCCGGTGGTTTGACTGGCGTCTTCGACCATCTCGATCATTTCTGCCTCTGCCCAGAATGTCGCTTGGCTGCCGGCGCTGGTACGTTGAAAGTAGGCGCGGCCATGATTGGCGACGAAGAACGAGCGCGTAAACGCGGCCAGAGCAGCGGTAGCACGACGAGCGTCATGCTCATAGGTGAGCAGTGCCTGCTTTGCCGGCTGACTGGTCTGCAGACGATGGTTTGCCGCGCTGCTATGAGCGGGCGGACGCACCGTCGGCAAATTTCTGACCAGCGGATGGCCACCGCAGCCGTAAAGCAGCAGGGTGCTGGCAGCGACAAGAATGGCGGCTAGAACGATTGTGGCGGGGCGGACGCTCATCTGACTGTTGCTATCATAGTGACATCACCAGTTCGCTTAGAGGTGGCGTCACCCGACCAGTCGCTCTGCGGCCACGATGAAAGCCTCTCAGGGCAGGCTGAACGGCTGCGTACCCCAGGGCGAAACAGCCACTGCCGCCGCGACAGCCGCCGCATTTTGGCCCGCCCGCAGGGCGGCAATGATGTTGGCGTAGTCGCCGTTTTCGAGAGTCGCGATCGTGGCCGTGAGACCCTCGCTCCAGCTGGCGTAGGCCTTGACGCCAACGGCATTCATATCGGAAGCCCCTGGCTCCGGCATGGTCGTGTCGAGTGGATTGTAGCGGGCGCCGTTATACCAGTTGCCGCCCTCAGCCATCTCCCAGGCGACGATGGCACTCAGATTCGCGGTCGTGGTTGGCAGGTGAGCGTCGCGCAGCAGGGCTTGCGCCCAGGTCTGTGGTGTGTAATCTCCAGAAGCACCGCCGGGGGAGCTGTTCGCTGGCAAGGGTGCCTGAGCCGCTTGCTCGCTGCGTGCTGCCGCTGCGGCCGCGGCCGCTGCTCGTGCCGCGGCTGCGGCGGCGGCCGCTGCTCGTGCTGCTGCTGCGGCTTTGGCGGCCGCTATCTGCTGCAAGATCAGCTTCACTTTCGCCTGTGCTCTGGTCAGCATCGTCTGACGCGCTTGAGTCGCACGTTCGATCTGCGTCTCTTGCCGTGCGATCTGGCCGACCAGTTGCGCAACCTGGTTGCGCTGGCGAAGCAGCGTGACCCGTTGCTCGGCGAGCTGGCCGCGAGCCGCCTTCACGCTTGAGACCAGAGCGGCGCCTTGCTGGCCGATCCAGGCCATAAAGTTGAGATTGCTGATCAAGTCGCTGAAGCTGGCGGTCGACAAGACGACATCAAGGATCGCGGTCGCGGGCGTTTCGTAGGTGGCCACGACGTGTTGTGCCAGAGCCATCTGGTCGCTAGCAAGTCTCGCCTCGATGGCGCCCAGCTGACGCTGGTTTGCGACCATCGACGATTGCACCTGTGTGAGCTGCTGCTTGGCAAACGTGTAGCGACCATCGGCGGTTTTCATCTGTCCGTCAAGGACGGCGATCTGCGCCTGTAGCTGATGGGCGGCGACCTGTGCCTGGGACAGAGAGCTGGTGGCGTGGGCGCTTGTCGGCAGGAGCAGGAGCAGAGCAAGGAGGGCGATCTGAGTGGCGATTTGAATCAGCCTGCGATGCATTTTGTGATCGCCTCCTGGCGGGCGGGTGATCTTAGGCCAAGCCCAAGAGTCGCATGCATGTTTGGTGTTTCATGGTCGCCAAGTAGCTGGAGACGGAAGGGAGGAGGAAGTTACTGCACAATAACACGGCGTGAGAGAAGGATTCAAGCGATGTTGGGCCACTCGCTGCCGCCGCTTCAGTCGCCGTTGACAGGCAAGATGGCGGTTCAACTTCACGCGAGGTTGTTGTGAAGATAAGATGATGCGCATAAAGTGACACCTTGTTACGTTAGTGGCGTCGGGAAGGTCGATTAGATCATCGCTCAAGCAGAAACAAGGGGAGCCGATACCAGTGGCGAATGCTGTGAAGATGGTCGGCTCACGCTCATCGACACCGGAGGCACCCATGACCGCGCATGACCGCTTTGGCGCGTACAGGTTTTTCTTCGTCAGTGCTGCCCTGATCTGTGTAGGTGGGCTCGTGATCATGGGTCTGTTCACGGTCTTCTTCGCCTGGGCCGACTCATCCTCGGCCACCGCCGCGAGCACGTCGGCGTCGGCCGCTGTCATGAACTCCAGCTACAACATTGCCGATAGCTACGGTACTACCGGCTTGCCGCAGCTCACGGTGACGCCGACGGCCGCCACGCCGGCATTCATTGCCAATCCGCTTAAGGCGCACCGCGGCGTCGTCTTGCTGGTCTACTGTGCTGGTGCTGCCGACGACGATCAAATGCTCGGTTTCTTCAATCAGGTCAAGGCGAAGTATGCTGCCGCCTCGTCATTCTTCTCGTTCGAGGCGCATGATGTGAACACCCTCGGTGACGTGCTCGGCCAGCTTCACGCCTACAACCCGCCGATGCTTGCCGTGATCGATGGCCAGGGTCGGGTTGAAGAACTCTACACAGGCTGGATCGACGAGCAGACACTCGATCAGCGTATCTCGAACGCGATTAATAACGGCTTCTGACGAACACTGTGTGAAGCGTTTAGCGGCGGCCTGGCGATGCGGCGAGCGCTCACCGGGAGCCCCTTTAAAAGCATGATCGTCGCCCTCGTGGACTATTTTGACCGGGCCGGGTCTTAGTCTCGGCGCTTCAAGTGTTGTGCTGAGAACCGTATCGTTCGCGCCAGCTGTCCTCGAGGATTGCCAGCACGTAGACGTTCCAGAAGTTATCGCCCAGCCGGCGTGCCTCGACCAGCATGCCTTCGCGCACGAAACCGAGACGCTCATAGAGGCGGATGGCGGTGACGTTAAACTCGAAAACGAAGAGTTCAACCCGGTGCATGCCCATCTCTTCGAAGGCGAGCTGAAGCGTTGCCAGCACGATCTGGCTGCCGATGCCCTGGCCGCGGCGGGCGAGCTCACCGACTAACAGTCGGGTGACGCGCGCTCGACGTTGATTCGTATCGATGTCGTTCAGTTCCACGTGGCCGACGACGTCGCCGTTGGCCCTGTCGACAGCCTTGTAGATGCTGCGGCGACCGCTCTGCGCAAGGGCTAAGTGGTGGTCGAGCTGTTCGGCCGTGAGTGGATAGGTGAACGCATCGCCGGCCCATTGCAAGAGGGTCTCGGGTGAGTTGATCCAGCTGATGAGACGGGTGTAGTCGCCGGTTGTGAAGGGCTGCAGCTCGATGTCCATGTCGAAGAGTGTACTCCCAGCGGGCGCATTACGTTAGCAATCTGGCACGCGTCGCGGACGTTTTTCAGCGGTCGATGCGAGTGAGACAATCGCAATCGCCGGGGCTATGGTGACGTCACCGTCACATCGCCAAGTCGACTGCTACGCTGGTGTGGCGAACCGACTGCCACGCCGACCCAGTGAGCGACTGGCTAGGGGCTCCTGGCGGTCGAGCTCGGGCGGAGACTGGTAGAACAGGTCAAAAAGGAGAGAGTGGTTCGTATGCGCGGCAAAAAGCATTCGTGAATGGCTACGATCTGGTGGTGGTTGTCTTCACCGCCTTGGTTGCGTGGCGCGGCTGGCGCACCGGCTTGGTCGGCGGGTTGCTCGCCTGGATTGGGTTTGCCCTCGGCCTCTTACTGGCGTTTCGTTTCGACGGCGTGGTCGGTGACTGGTTCAGTCATATCCATGACGTCAGTTCCACGACCAGACGCATCCTGGCCCTGCTTGTTATTCTGCTGATTGTCGAGATCGCCACCGGGCTGCTTGCCGGCTTGCTCAGCCGATTCCTGGTGCGTATTCCCCTCCTTGGCCGTCTCAATCGCGCCGCCGGCGTGCTGCTCGGGGCCCTGTTTGCTCTTGCCGCGATATGGGTGGCAACCGCGGCTTTCTTGCTTCTGCCGGGTACGGTGCTTCCGTTTGCGAACTCTGTGCGTCATTCTGAGACGGCTCACCTTATGCGCTCGCTGACGCCGCGCTGGGAGCAAAATCTGCGCGTCTACATCGATCGGTACGATTCGAACCTCGGGATCGGGCTGCACACGCTGGGCTCGCTGGCGGCCGGTTTGCCCGGTCATTCTGCGATTATCAAGGTGAGCAGACCGCTCACACGAGCGCGCGTTGTCGACATCGCCGCTGGCGTCGATCCGGGCCTGGTTGACGTCAACGTCACGCTCGGCTATACCGGCGCTGAGGCTGCCGGCACCGGCATGGTCCTTACTTCTTCGGGCGAGATCCTGACCAACAATCATGTCATCTATGGGGCTACGAGCATCAGCGTGACCGACCTCGGCAACGGCAGAAGCTACACCGCCAGTGTGGTCGGCTACGATCGCAGTTACGACTTGGCCATCTTGCAACTGCGGGGTGCCAGCCACCTCGCGACCGTGTCGATTGGCGACTCCGCGAGTCTGGCCGTGGGCACGGCGGTGGTTGGCATCGGCAACGCTGGCGGCCGGGGTGGTACGCCGAGGGCAGCGGCCGGCTTGGTTATTGCTCTCAATCAATCGATCACCGCGGGCGACGTCGGTGGCGGTAACAGCGAGCGCCTGAGCGGACTGATCGAAGTGAATGCTGACGTGCAGCCGGGTGACTCCGGTGGACCACTGGTTACCAGTGATAGTCAGGTTGTTGGTGTCGATACGGCGGTGTCGGTCAGCAAGACGCTGCGCGCGTCTGTTACTCAAGCCTTCGTGATCCCGATCAACCGCGCTGTCGCCATCGGCAAACAAATTGAGGCGGCACAGGGCTCGGCCACGGTGCACATCGGACCAACCGGG
>JBKQWK010000088.1:0-31012 GCA_052139595.1 Thermoleophilia bacterium
GTTACGGCGCTCTTCGACAACGTCACAAAGACCAAACGAATGCACACGCTCTCCGCACCTCCGGGCGCTGGCAAGACCTCTTTTTCATGCTCGAGACGGTGATGTAGCGAGCATTGGCGACGCGCTGAGCGTAAAGTTCCAGCCCGCGGACGGCCACGTAGACACCGACACGGTTGTCAAAAGCTCGGCTGGCACAGACGCTGCCACCCAATTCGATGAAGTCGCCGGCGAAGGTCACCGGGTCGCCGACAGCGACGCGCGCCAACGCTTCGTCGCGCGAACGGGCACCGATATCCAGAAACTGCTCGTTGATCTCCGGCGCCTTGCCGCGCTCTGCCTCAGGAATTACATGCGTTGGCCGCCGGCCGCCCACAGCGCGAACCGAACCATCGGCGCTATGGATCACGAACTCGCGTCCGGGCAGCAGCTGTGGGTCAACGCCGCCGATTTTGGCGAACGAGATAAAGCCGTTCTCGTCGATGTAGGTGACGAGCAGGCCGATCTGATCGGCGTGGCCGACGACCGCAACCTGCACTCCTCCGCTGGGGCCGAACTCGGCCCAGACGTTGCCCAGGGGGTCACCCTGCACCGGTGCGAAGGTGGCAAGACGAGCGCGCACCAGTTCCTGAACCGGTGCCTCGAACCCGGTTGGCCCAGAAGCCATGCACAGGCGACGGAGAAACTCGAGATCGATGGTCATGTCTGGCCTCCTCGCAACAATCGGCCGCATTCTACCAGCACCCCACTGGCACCGTCAGCGCCTGCCGAAATACCTTTACCAAGGCAACGGTTCTGACACCGTCCCACCGGATTGCGTCACGTGCACAGGTGGCTACACGACAGGCCTCTTAACAGGTGCTGTTCTCTGAAGAAAGAGGTGAGAAGAGGTGAACGTTAGACAAGGTTTCAAGGTCGGCTCAGCCGGTCACATAACCGTACCTACTAGATCGTAAAGACGGACGCACCAGAATGGGCACTGGGGTTCTCGAAGCGTACCGAGTCACGAGCATGAAGGGGGACTGATGCAACAGCTCCACCCCAAATGGTTAAAGAGCACCAAGGGCGCACCGTTCACCGGTATCGGCTCGCTTGAAGCTGACATCTTGGCCGTCATCTGGGAAACAGATCGTGCCACGGTACGTGACGTCTACGAGACCCTGCGTCAACAACGCACCATCGCCTATACGACCGTCATGACGGTGATGAACAACCTCGTCAAGAAGAACCTGCTCACTCAGGACCGGACCAACATCGCTTACGTGTACACGCCGGCGATCCCGGGCCGTGAAGTGGCGTTCACGGTACTCGACAGCGTCGTGCAGCGCCTCTTGCGCGGGCAGTCCAACGTGGCGATTTCACATCTCATGGACTTGCAGGCAGAGCTGACGCCGGCGCAAGTCGACGAGATGCGCGCTTGGGCGCAACGGCAGTTCCGGGCCTGAGCCGCAAAATGTAGGGCATGGCCGAGCGCGCCTGCCACGGCCCGGACTCTACATGCGGTCGGGCGCCGTCACCCCGAGGAGCTGCAAGCCGGTCGCCAGCGAGGCGCCGGTGGCGCGGCATAGTCCGATGCGAAACGCGGCCACGTCGGCGTCGTCGGTGAGCACTTTGCACTCTCGATAAAAAACGTGGAACTCAGCCGCCAGCTCGCCGAGGTGATGGTTGACGCGGTGCGGCGCCCGCCGGGTCGCAGCCTCACGCACAACCAGAGGCAATTGCGCCAGAGCACGCACCAAGGCGCGCTCGGCCGGTTCAACGGCAACCGGCGGCAATGCAGTGCCGTCCGCTGTCGCAGCAGCGCCGGCACTGCGCAGAATGCTGGCGATGCGGGCGTGCGCATACTGCACGTAATACACCGGGTTCTTGCTTGACGCCTCGACCGCGAGGTCAAGGTCCAGATCGAGCATCGAGTCGTGACTGCGGCCAACCAGAAAGAACCGCGTTGCGTCGACACCGATAGCATCCATGAGGTCATCGATGGTGACGATGTCGCCTTTACGCTTGCTCATGCGCTTGGCCAAACCACTCTCGGTGAGATTGACTAGCTGACCTATGACGAGTTCCAGCTTTTCAGGGTCGTGGGGTGGCAACGCCGTGAACGCCGCCTTCATGCGCCGCACATAGCCGTGATGGTCGGCCCCCCAGATGTTGATCAGGTGCGCAAAGCCGCGGTCGAGCTTGTCGCGATGGTAAGCGATGTCGCTGAGAAAGTATGTCGGCTCGCCCGTTTGCCGGATCAGAACACGGTCCTTGTCGTCACCATAAGCGGTCGTGCGCAGCCAGACCGCGCCGCCTTCATCGTAGAGCAGACCTTCGGCGTCCATCTCGGCGAGTACCTTGCCAACCTCGCCGGCGAAGCCACGATGACGCTGGCCATCGGTGCCGTCGCCGGTTCCGGGTCCAGCCGCTTCGGCGTACAGAGTCGCTTCGCTGGTCCAAGCATCAAACGAAACGCGCAAGCGATCCAGAGTCGCCCGAAAGAGTTCCAGAACGCGATCACGACCCCAGATTTTGATCTCGTCAACCACAGCCAGCGGCAAACGCTCAGCGTCCGGAGCGGCCGCCATGACGGCCTCCCGGTAGCGATCGCCGACTTCAGCAATCAACCGGTCAGCAAAGTCAAGAACGTACTCACCCTGATAGCCATCGGCGGGCAGGGCGAAGTCGACACCCAGGCGTTGTGCGTAGCGTGCCGCCAACGACTGACCAAAACGCGTCATCTGGGTCCCGTAATCGTTGATGTAGAACTCGCGTGTGACGTCGTAACCGGCGAAGGCGAGGATGCGACACAGTGCGTCACCGTAGGCGGCGTAACGGGCGTGGCCTACGTGCAGAGGCCCGGTCGGATTCACGCTCACGAACTCGACGTTTACGCTCGTCCGCTGCCCAGCGGCGAGCACGCCGGCGCCGTACGCGCCGCCGGCGGCGAGCATCGCCTGCACGGCAGCAACATACCAGGTATCGCGCAGAAATACATTCAGAAAGCCGGGGCCGGCCACCTCATAACGTTCACAGACATTGGCGCCTTCGCCGCTCTGCCAGGCGCGACCTAGCTCATCGGCAAGGTCGCGTGGCCGAAGTCCATACCGACCAGCCACGAGCAGAGCGACATTGGTCGTCATGTCGCCTTGCTCGCGGCGCGGCGGAACCGTCAACTCGAGTTCCGGCAGCGTCCCGCCAGCGATCTCGTCTTCCGGTCGACCTGACGCCGACGCCACAAGTGGCGCTGCAATCGTCGTCAACGCTCGCGCCAGTGAAGCCGCTAGACCAGCCAAATCGTAAAGTCCGTCCATGAAATCCTAGTCCTCACTCCCGGTTGTTCAGTGTGCCGGCCGAGACATCTAGTGGTGGTAGCTTTCGCCGGCGGCGATCTTCAAGGCACGGAAGATCTGTTCCATGAGCACCACACGCGTCAGCTGATGCGGCAGCGTCATTTCTGACAGCGAGAGCTGCTCGCGACAGGCTGCTAAAACCTCTGGTGGCAAACCAAGCGTCCCACCGATGACGAATGTCGCCCCACCCTCTGCGAACCAGTGCTGCAGCCGCGTCGCAAAGGCCGGCGACGTATAGCTGCGGCCCTCGATCGCCAGCGCCACCGGGACGCCGCTCGGCGGCAAAGCCGCCAGCAGGCGGCGTCCCTCGACGCGCAACACCTCATTCTCGCTACGCGCATGCAGCGCAACCTCGCGCACCTCGCGCACTGTCAGCACTGCCCGGTGACCGAGCAGCCGTCGATAGTGATCAAAGGCCGGAGCGAGATCGCGCGTCAGTGACCCAACGGCGAGGATGTCAATGCGAGCCGCCACGTTATTTCACGGTATCACTGCCCCGCGCGTCGCGGCAACAGGCACACACGACTGCAGTACGTTCGCGATCTGCGCGCCAGATTCGGCGCAGCCGACGCTTCGGCGACCCCGCGTCAGGACGTCGCGGACCCGGCGAAGAAGCCAACCTGGCCTTTCCCGCTAGCGCGGGCCGCATACATGGTCGTCGCCGCTTTGGCGACGAGCTCTTCCACCGACTGCCCATCGTCCGGGTAGATGGCAACGCCAGCGGCCGCCGTAAGCACATACTGGCGGCCGCCGACATCGGCACTCAGGTTTTTCATAGCGCCCAGCACCCGCTCCAGGGCAACGCTGGCTTGACTCTCGGCCGTTTCCGGCAAGATCAGAAGAAATTCATCAGCGCCATAGCGACAGACGAGATCGCCGCTGCGCAGTTGTGCCGTGAGCGCCGCCGCCCAGTGCGTCAGAACGTCGTCGCCGCCAACTCGGCCGACCTCTGCGTTCACCCGCGAGAAATCGTCCAAGTCAAGCATCACGAAGGTTACATGGCGGCTGTAGCGCGCCGCTCGCGTCAGCTCCAGAGCGGCGTGCTCGCGCCCGTGGCGAAAGTTGTAGAGACCAGTTAGCGCATCGTGCGTTTCCTGCTCGCGACGTTCGTTGAGCAAACGCAAATTGTCGAGGGCGACGGCCGACTGATCGGCGATGCCGGCAAGCAGACGCCGCTGCGCTTCGGGGTGAAACCCGTTCTCCAAGTAGACGTATCCGGCCTGCTCGCCAGCGTAGCCTTCAAACTGGCAGATCGTGTCGCCAAGACCGACGCACATCGTTTCTTTGGTGATGACCTCAGTGCCGGTAACCACTTCGAGCACGCCATCGATCAGGCCGCGCTCAAAGTCGCAGAGTGGGGCGCCCACAGGCGGCAGACCGTGACATGTCAGGCAGCGAGCCAGCTTGACGAGGACTCGCTCCTCGTCAAGCTCGACTTCGAGCTCGCCCAGCTGCATGCTCACAAACCAGTCCTTCAGCGCCTGAATGGAGCGCAGATCCAGCAGAGAGATGAACCGCTTGGCGGCCAGATACAGCACGGCACCGCTGCTGGCGCCAAACACCTGCGGCAAAACGGACAACTGCAAGAGACGAAAGAGAGCCGGCGACGTCGTTGCGTCGTCACGCGAGCGATCGAGCACTTGCGCTGGCGTCGGCCACGAGCGGTCTTCGGCAGGCGTCATGAGAGCCAGCAGGTTCTGCAACGTGCGCGCGAAGTCCGTCGCCAAAGAGAGTTCTTCCTTCGAACGCACCGCCATGGCAACTCCCATTCTTGAAGCGCAACCCCACCAAGAAAGCTGACGACATCCGCTGCTGCGCAGGCCGCGCAGCCAAAAAAGCGGCGACCACTGCACCTATACTATAGAGCAGCAACCCAGCCAGGCGAACCAGATCGCGGTGAAGCTACCGGCTATGCGTTGTCAGATCTGTCGACGGCACGCAAAGGCAGCCGCGTGCCCTTGAGTCTGGGAGGTTCTTTGTGACGATCTCAACGGAGCGCGCCGTCGTCGTTGCCAAGCGCGGTCTTCGCGCCCGCGTTGTTGCCGCTCGCGCCAGCTTGCTCGCCGGCGAGCGAGCCGAGCGCAGCGCCGCGATCGCATCCCGCTTCACGGCACTTCCTGAGGTGCAGGCAGCCCGGATTTTGATGTGTTTCGTCAGCTTCGGCAGTGAGGTCGACACGTCGGCGATCATCGACTGGGCGCTAACGCAGGGCAAGACGGTAGCCGCGCCGCGCATCATCGCACCGAGGACGATGGTGATGCACCGCTTCACCGATCCGACTCGCGACCTCGAAGAAGGCAAGCACGGCATTCGCGCCCCGCGGGCCGACCTGCCGCTGGTTGCTCCGGCAGAATTTGACCTGGTCCTCATGCCGGGTTCAGCGTTCTCCGCCGATGGCGCACGCCTGGGCTACGGCGGCGGCTTCTACGACACTTATCTGGCCCACGCTACGAACGTCCCACGCATCGCTGTGGCCTTCGAGCTGCAAATCGTCGGCGAACTGCCGCACGAAGCGCACGACCTGGCCGTTGACGCCATCGTTACCGAGCAGCGTGTGATCAGACCGCAGGGTCAGCGTTGAGCATGGCGGCGATCTCGTCTGCCATCTCGCGAGCACGCTCGACAAGAACGTCATCGGCAAGTGCATCACCAGGTCTATCGGCTAACCCAGTGAATTCAACCTGCTTGACGTTGCCGCTGCTCGAGAGCGCGACAAATCGTTTCAGGGTGTCGATCGTCGCCTGCACTCCCGTCTCGGCGGCGATTGCAATAAGGCCAAAGACACGCGCCGTCAGCAATTGATCGTGGTAGTAGCGATGGCAGGTGCGATCGATGAAAAGCTTCATCTGAGCACTGACGTCTTCAAAGTAAACCGGCGTCGCCAGAATGAGAGCGTCAGCGCCATAGACAGTGTCGAACAGCTCGTCGGCATCATCGGATTGCGGGCACATGGGCAGCGTGGCGCAGTCCTCGTGGCCAAGGCACGGCCGAATCAAGTAGGAGCCGAGCATGAATTTCTGGCAGTGAGCGCCGCGGCGACTGAGTTCTTCGAGCACGACATCAACAAGGCTGGAGGTGTTACCTTGGGCGCGCGGACTGCCGACGACGGCGACGACCCGCGCTGCCCCCTTGTGCCCTTGCTGCGACATCTGTGCCTCCCCACGGTACTGGCGACATATCCACCTTTGCCGGCCACGAGCCCCAGTTCGCCGACAACCGGACCCACCTCGGACTGGTGGCATTCTACCTGCCGGTGCCGCCCGACGCCATGGCGTCGGCGAGGTTCGGTCACGCTCACGGGACCCTTTCGTTGACTGCCCTGCAACCGCCCCCAGATGTGCGTGCCGCGGTGCTGATCGCCGGCGGCTCGTCTCGCCGCGCCGGTATCGACAAACGCCTCCTGACTCTGGATGGTCGCACGTTATTGCGCCGCAACCTCTCCTTTTTGCAGGCTAGATTTGAGCGTGTCGTCGTCTCGGTAGGCGTCGGGCAGGAGCTTGACCTGGGCGACGTCGAGGTCGAGTTCCTGCCCGACGCCTACCCCGGTCGATCGCCTTTGGCAGCGCTGGCAACCGCCCTCAATCGACTCAAGCAGCCCTTCTTCGCTTTGGCAGTTGACCTCGCTTATCCCTCGCCGCAGGCGCTGGCCCAACTTCGCGAGGCGTTCGTTGACGTCGATGTTGCCGTACCGGTCCTCGGCGTGAATCGGGAACCATTGTTCGCAATCTACGGTCCTGCCTGCCTGCAACCGATGGAGCGCTCACTGGCACGCGGCCAACAGCGCATCGTCACCTTTTTCCCCGATGTGCGTGTCGCGGCCGTGCCCTTTGCCGACCCGAACATTTTTCATAACATAAACACGATGGATGATTACGCCACCGCCCGACGCATGCAGCAACGACTCATGGCCCGTCGCCACGAGTCACGTCAGCCGGCACTGGTCGCGATCGTCGGCAAGAGCGACTCAGGCAAGACCACCCTGATCGAAAGCCTGCTGCCGCAGCTCAAGATGTACGGACTGCGTGTCGCCACCATCAAACATGACGCCCACAGCTTTGAAATCGATCATCCCGGCAAGGACTCCTGGCGACACGGGCAAGCCGGAGCCGACGCCTATGTAATTTCGTCGCCGGGACGCGTCGCCTATATCGCCACGCTCAGCGAGGAATTACCGCTGCAAACCCTGGTGCGAGGCTTCTTCGCCGACATGGATCTCGTCCTCGCCGAAGGATACAAAAACAGCGCCCCCCATCGCATTGAGATATTCCGTCGCGCAGCTGGACACAGTGAACCGCTCTGCAAGCCGACCGAAACCGTTGCCTTGGTCACCGACGCCGATGTCCCCCATGCGCATCGTTTTGGCCTCGACCAGGCGAGCGGCCTAGCAGCCTTCGTCGTCGGGCGACTCGATGAGCTGCGCGTGTACTAGTCGGCCAACCGCAACCATACCTCGGAGCACACACGACGGTTTCGGGTGCATGATGCTGGCGTACTCCAGCGCTTTCAGCGCCCACCAACCTTGATTGTGTCGCCACGAGGCCGTACAGTGTTTGTAATGCGTATACTGGTCCCACAGGACAACAAGTGGCATCTGTGCTGCGATTTGTCGCTGGCGGCCTTCAAGCAACAACGGAAGAGAGTCTCATGGGTGGTCTAGGCTGGCAGCATCTTCTCATTGTCTTGGCGATCGTACTCGTCCTCTTTGGCGGATCCCGTCTGCCCGGCTTGGGCAAATCGCTTGGCGAAAGCATCCGCGGCTTCAAGACGGCCATCAAGGATGACGAAGACGAGACCAAAAAGGTCGATCCAGGCGATAAACCCAGCGACGGTACCGGCGTCTGACAGCCAGCCATTGCGACCTAGCAGTACTGCCGGGTCCGTGCTCCTGTCGTTAGAATGAGTGCGCTCAGCGCTTTTAAGCGCCCTCAATTAGGCACACTGCCTGCGCGGCGATCCCTTCACCGCGGCCGGTGAAGCCCATGCGTTCGGTGGTTGTTGCTTTGATGCCTACGGCTGTCGACGGTATTTTCAACGCCGTCGCTAGGTTGGCGCGCATCGCCTCACGATAGCGAGCCAGCTTCGGCGCTTCGGCGATCACAACGATGTCGACGTTGCTGACTCGCCAGCCGGCAGTCGTAAGACGGTCAACCACCGTGCGCAACAAGGCCATGCTGTCGGCACCGGCAAAAGCCATGTCAGTATCGGGAAACAAGGCGCCAATGTCCTCAAGGCCGGCGGCACCCAACAGGGCATCCATGAGCGCGTGCGCAACAACATCGGCATCGGAGTGCCCGGCCAGACCCAGATGATGGGGCACCGTCACTCCGGCCAGTATCAGCGGCCGATCTGCGACAAGACGGTGGGCATCGTACCCTATGCCTGCTCTAGAGGTCAGTTTCGGTCTCCCAACTGAGCAGAGCGCCGGCCAGCGGCAGGTCAGCCGGCGTGGTGATCTTCACGTTGGCCGGCGTCGAGGGAACAACGACAACGCGCAGGCCGCTCTGCTCGAGCAGCATGGCGTCATCAGTGGCCCCACCGACGTACGGTCGGCTATAGACGGCCCGTAACGCTTCAGCACGGAAGATCTGGGGCGTCTGCACCGCCCAGAGGTCACTGCGATCCACCGTTGCTGCCACAACCCCGCCGTCGATCGTTCGCTTGAGCGTATCCGACACGGCACAGCCGGGCACAGCGCCATCGGCGAGCAAAAGAGCGTCCAGGCAACTGGCGAAAACATGGCGACTGAAGAGGGGTCGCGCTCCGTCGTGCACGGCGATGGCACGTGCCTCGTTCGGCACCTGCAACAAGCCAGCCCGCACAGAATCTGCCCGTTCGCGTCCGCCCTCAGCCAGAAGCACCGGTTTAGACTGGTCAAAGAGCTGCAAGGCGCCTGCAAAGCGCACGCTATGCGAGGGGTGAAGCACAACGACGACTCCGGCAACCTCGGGCATTTCGAGCAAACGACGCACGGAATGGCTCAGGATCGGCTCACCGGCCAACAGCAGAAACTGCTTGGACTCGCCATCCGGCAGCCCCATTCTCAGACTCTCGCCGGCAGCTGCTACGACCGCCCAAACCGACCCTGCTCCAAACCGCTCCATCGCGTTCAACACTCCTGTCTCGTTCAACCGCCGAATCGTCCCCGGCCGCTACGTGTGCGCGCAGCTTCGTTCGCTTACTTCAGCAGACGGGCGAACACCATCTTCCCCGACGGACTCTGCAGCACGCTGGTAACCTCGGCCCTGACGCGGCTGCCGACCATCATTGCCCCCTCTTCGACCACAATCATCGTACCGTCGTCGAGGTAGCCAACGCCCTGAGCCTGCTCGCGACCTTCGCGCAAGACTTTGACCGTTATTTCCTCGCCAGGCAACACCGCCGATTTGACGGCGTTTGCTAGCTCGTTGACATTGAGCACGCGCACCCCTTGAATTTCGGCGACCTTATTGAGGGTATAGTCGGTGGTCACGACATCCGCATCAAGCTCAGCGCCCAGGCGCAGCAGCTTGGCGTCTACCTCGGCGAGATCGGTGTAGTCGACGTCGACAATGCGCACATGTTGCGACTCATGCTGCAACTTGCGCACGTAGTCAAGGCCGCGACGACCACGCGCCCGTTTCTCGGCATCGGCGGAGTCGGCGAGTCGCTGCAGCTCTTCGACGACGAAGCGCGGTACGAGCAGCTCTCCCTCGAGAAAACCACTCTTGACGATCTCAGCCATGCGACCATCGATGATGGCGCTCGAATCGATGACCTTGGGCGTGCCGCCCTCGCCGACGCTCGGGCGAACGCCGACGAGATGCAGGATTTCCAGATGCTTGCGCGCCGCCAGATAAGCCGCCAGATAACCGCAGACGATGAACAGGGGCACCAGCAGATAGTCACCTATATATGGCACCCGGTTGAGAGCGAGGCTGAACAAAGCGGCAACACCGAGGCCCACGACGAGGCCAAGAGAACCCACGAGAATCTCGGCCCCAGAGTGAGCTTCGAGAACATCGTCCAGGCTGGCGACAAGCTTACGCAGTAAGCGAGCCAGCAAACTGCCAACGAGCCAGCCTGCGAGTGCTCCGGCAATCACGACAAGCACGCTGATGGGCAGCCGGTACGAATGGCTGAGGGAGGTCATGAGATCACTGCGACGCACAACCGTCGCCAGTTGGTAACCAGCGAGGCCACCGAGGACAGCGAACACAAGCCGCACAACGGTGTGCAGCAAGCCACTCCCGCTCTGGCGCCGAATGGCTGACACCAGACTAGAAGACCGGCGCGGCTTCTTGCTCTGTGCCGATGCCCACCTCGAGGTGGATGTCGCCGAGGACGTTCTCGAGGAACGCGGTTGCCTCATCTTCGCTAAAGTTGCGGGCGTACATAAGTTCGCTAGCGAGGATCTTCTTGGCCTTACTGAACATCTGCTTCTCGCCAGTCGACAGGCCCTTGTCAGAGTGGCGAATCGCAAGATTACGGACAACCTCGGCAACCTCAAAAATATCGCCCGTCTTGAGCTTGTCGCGATTGTGCTTGTAACGGCGGCTCCAGTTCTTCGGCATCTTGGTGGGATTACCGCGCAGCACGCCGAGGACCTCGTCGATAACGTCGCTGTCCACGACCTTGCGCAAACCGGCGCGATCGGCGTTCTCGACTGGGACCATAACGGTCATGTCGTTGTGAAGAATTTGGATGGTCAGGTACTCACGCAGGTGACCGAGCACTTCTTTCTGCTCGATCTTCATGATCTTGCCCGCACCGTGGTGCGGGTACACGACTTTGTCTCCGACTTCGTACAAGGTACTCAAGCCCCCCCGTCGTCTGTCGCTCTTCTGCTTCCCGTTGCTACGGGCTGTGCGCTGAGGATGCGCACGATCGCCTCACGCACTGTGGAGACCCCTGCCGGCACCGTGGCGGCCCCGCCGGCAGCCCGAACATCGCCGCCCGGCATGATGAGGGTAGTGCAGCCCGTGCGCGCTGCTTCAGCGAACCGCCGCTCGGGCTGACCACAGGAACGAACTTCTCCCGTCAGACTAATCTCCCCAAACGCTGCGGCCCGCTGCGGAAGGGCTACGTTGCGCTCTGCAGAAGCTACCGCGAGGGCTACAGCCAAGTCGGCAGCGGGCTCTTCAACTCGAATCCCACCTGCAATATTAACAAAAACGTCGGACGATGACAATGACAGCACTGTATGGCGACTCAGCACTGCCAGGATCATCGCCAGTCGGTTACGATCGAAGCCGGTGGCAACGCGTCGCGGTACAGCGAGTTCACTGCGACTGACCAATGCCTGTACCTCAACGAGAAAGCAACGGCTACCCTCGACGGCAACGTGCACAACACTGCCCGGCGCCGGCTCACCCTCACCAACAAACAGTCGTGACGGATCGGCTACCGCATGAAGCCCGTCACCGGCCATCTCGAAGACACCGATCTCGTTGGTCGAGCCAAAGCGATTCTTGGCAGCACGCAGAACCCGATGAAAACGATTACGATCACCTTCGAACTGCAGCACCGTGTCGACCGTGTGCTCAAGAACGCGAGGTCCAGCGATGGCGCCATCTTTGGTGACGTGGCCGACGAGAAACACGGCTGTGCCAGACGCTTTCGCGTAGCGCAAGAAGCGGCCAGCGGCTTCACGCACCTGGCTCACACTGCCCGGTGCCGAGGTCAGGTCATCACTGTACAGTGTCTGGATCGAGTCGACCACGACCAAAGCGGGACCAACGTGCTCAACAGCGGCCATGATCGCCTCGACCTCAGTCTCGGCAAGGACGTTAATGGCGCTCGGATCAGCGCCGAGTCGTTCGGCGCGCATACGAATTTGAGCGGCTGATTCTTCGCCGCAGACGAGCAACACTGCTCGCTCGCGGCCGACTCGGCCGAGCACCTGCAACAACAGCGTCGACTTACCGATGCCGGGCTCGCCGCCGACGAGCACGAGGGAACCGGGGACAATGCCGCCACCGAGCACCCGATCGAATTCACCGATGCCGCTGGTGAAGCGTTCATCGGCCGATGAGGCGACGTTGGAAAGGGCAATAGGGCGGGCGGCTACGCCGCCCGCCCTATTGCCCACCTTACGCCCTCCTGCACCACGAACGGAGGCAACGCTCACGACCTCTTCTGCGAACGAATCCCAAGCCCCGCACTCGGGGCAATGCCCCGACCACTTCGCCTCCTGGTGACCGCATTGGCCGCAGACGAACGCGCTGCGCGGCCGCACCACGGCGCTCAGGCCGGTTCGCTGCTCAGAGGCGTTGCTGGTGCGCTCGACGCCGACACACCGCTGCTCTCGCCAAGGGGCTCATCAACACCGACCAGCGGCAATTCAACACTGCCGCCGATAACTTGGCCGTTCACGCTCAGCACCGAGTCGTCGTCCTGGGCGTCAACAAGCACAACTGTTCCTTCGGGAAGGTTTCGCTCGAGCATTGCGTCGGCAAGCTTGTCTTCGATGTACCGCTGAATAGCTCGCCGAAGCGGCCGCGCACCCAGCGTAGAATCGAAGCCCTTGTCGGCAAGCAGATCGCGACCCGCCGCGGTCAACTCAAGCCGAATGCCGGTGGCCTCGATCTGGCTTTGCAGACGGGCAATAAGCAGGTCGACGATCGTGCGGATCTCGTCACGGCTGAGCTTGTGAAAGACGATCACCTCATCGACGCGATTGAGAAACTCAGGCTTGAACGTGCGCTTCAGGTCGCCCGTGATACGGGACTTCATGTCTTCGTAGGTGATGCCACCCAGATCAGACTGCACGAAGCCAAGCGGCATGTTCTTGCTGATCGCCTCGGCACCGATGTTGCTCGTCATGATCAGAATTGTGTTGCGAAAATCAACGGTACGACCTTGCGAGTCGGTGAGGCGTCCATCTTCGAGAATCTGCAGGAGGATGTTGAACACATCCGGATGTGCCTTCTCAATCTCGTCGAGCAGCACGACGCTGTACGGCTTGCGGCGCACGATCTCGGTGAGCTGACCACCTTCTTCATGGCCAACATAACCGGGTGGTGAACCGACCAGGCGAGAAACGGAATGTTTCTCCATGTACTCACTCATGTCGAGCTGTACAAGGTGGTCTTCGTCACCGAAGAGGAAGGCCGCCAGAGTGCGTGCCAGCTCGGTTTTGCCGACCCCCGACGGACCGAGAAAAATGAATGAACCGGTGGGCCGTCGTGGGTCTTTGAGGCCAGCGCGAGCACGGCGGATGGCCTTACTCACAGCACGCACGGCGGGGTCCTGACCGACAAGCCGAGCGTGAAGTTCGTCTTCCATCCGCAGCAGCTTTTGTGTTTCAGCTTCGGTGAGCTTCACAACCGGAATGCCCGTCCACATGCTCACAATCTCGGCGATCTCATCTTCGCCGATGCTCGCCTGCAAGCCTTCATCGGCTGTCTTCCACTGCTCTTCGAGTTCAAGTTTCTTGTGGCCAAGCTTGCGCTCCTTGTCGCGCAAGTTGGCCGCCTTCTCGAACTCCTGCGCCTCGATCGCCGCTTCCTTCTCTTTACGCATCTGGGCGATCTCTTCTTCCAGTTCACGATAACTAGGCGGTGCAGTCATGGTCTTGATGCGCATGCGACTGGCCGCTTCGTCCATGAGGTCGATGGCCTTGTCGGGCAGGAACCGGTCGCTGATGTAGCGATCGGCCAGCTCGGCGGCAGCGTGCAAAGCCTCGTCGGTAATGCGCACCCGGTGGTGTGCCTCATACCGATCGCGCAACCCCTTGAGAATCAGCTCGGTTTCGGCCACCGTTGGTTCGGCAACCTTGATCTGCTGAAAGCGCCGCTCAAGAGCGGCGTCACGCTCAAGATACTTGCGATACTCATCGAGTGTCGTCGCGCCGATCGTCTGCAGTTCGCCACGCGCCAAGGCCGGCTTGAGGATGCTTGCCGCGTCAATGGCTCCTTCAGCCGCGCCGGCCCCCACGAGATTGTGCAGCTCATCGATGAACAGGACGATATCGCCCTGCTCGCGAATTTCTTTCATGACCTTCTTGAGACGCTCTTCAAACTCACCCCGGTACTTGCTGCCGGCAACCAGGGCAGCCAGATCGAGTGTGAAAACCTGCTTGCCCTTAAGCAGCTCAGGCACCTCATTGCTGGCGATACGCTGCGCGAAACCTTCAACGACGGCCGTCTTGCCAACGCCTGGTTCGCCGATGAGAACCGGGTTATTCTTGGTGCGCCGCGAGAGAATCTGCATGACGCGTTCGATCTCGGTTACGCGTCCGATGCACGGGTCGAGCTTGCCCTCTTCAGCCAGCTTGGTGAGATTACGGCCAAATTGGTCGAGCATTTTCGGCGCCCGTTTGCCGGCCTCGCCGGCGGCGGCACTGCGTCGCGTTGGTCCGCTCAGAGAGCGCATGATCTCGTTACGGATCTTGTCTGGATCGGCGTCTAAGTCGAGCAGGATGCGGGCAGCAATGCCCTCGTCTTCGCGAATCAGACCAAGCAGAATATGCTCCGTACCGATATAGTTGTGGCCCAGCGACAAAGCCTCGCGCAAAGCGAGTTCGAGGACCTTCTTGGCGCGCGGAGTGAAGGGAATCTGGCCTTGGGGCGACTCCTCACCGCCGCCAACGATGCGAACCACGGCAGCACGAACCTCTTCAACCGAAACCTCGAGCGTTTCGAGCACCCGCGCGGCCACGCCTTCTTCTTCGCGCAGCAGCCCGAGTAGAAGATGCTCGGTGCCAATGTAGTTGTGTTTGAGCGAACGAGCCTCTTCTTGAGCGAGGACTACGACTTGCCGGGCGCGTTCAGTGAAGCGTTCGAACATCGCTTGCTTCTCCTTGTATGGGACCTGGCGGCAGCGTCAACAGGGCGGGACGCCCACGCCGTGCCCCCTTGCCTTACGCCTCTGGTACCAACCCCACGCAACGACAAGGTGAATTTATCTTACCCGATTCTGCGAAAGCTGCGACCCGCGACCGTAGTGCGCCCGGGTGACGAATCGTGCGCGCCAGCTGTGTTCAGCCGCGCAGTGCTGGAAAGAGGATCACGTCGCGAATGCTCGGCGAGCCGGTGAGGACCATGACCAAGCGGTCGAGGCCCATGCCGAGGCCACCAGTCGGTGGCATGCCGTGCTCCATCGCTTCGAGGAAATCCTCGTCAAGCTGATGAGCGGTCTCGTCGCCGGCCGCCAGATCGTCCATCTGCTGCAGAAATCGCTGACGCTGATCGTCGGGGTCGTTGAGTTCGCTGAAGGCGTTACTCATCTCCATGCCGGCAACAAAACCCTCGAACCGCTCAACGAAGCGCGGATCATGGGGAGTCTTCTTGGCGAAGGGGCTCGTCTCGAGTGGGTGTTCGGTGATGAAAACCGGCTGAATCAACTTGGGCTCGACGCAGGCACTGAACAGCTCATCAACCTGCAGACCCCATGTTGGCGCCAAGGCCACACTGTCGAGATGATTGGCTTTGATCACCGCCTGCAAGGCGGCGACGTCGCGCAGTTCGCCGATGTCGATGCCCGCCTCATCGTGAATAGCCGCCCGCATCGTCAAGCGTGGCCAGGGCGGCGTGATGTCGATGGTCTGGCCACGAAATTCGACCGTGCCTACGCCAGCCGCCTGAGCAGCAACGGCCGTCATCTCTTCAACCATGTCCATAACGTGGTTGTAGTCGACATATGCCTCGTACGTCTCGAGCATCGTGAATTCGGGGTTATGCTTGAAGCTGACACCTTCGTTACGAAAGTCCTTGCCGATCTCGTAAACGCGGTCGAGGCCGCCAATGATGCAGCGCTTGAGGTAAAGCTCGGTGGCGATACGCAGATAGAGGTCGCGGTCGAGTTCATTGTGATGGGTCACGAAAGGCCGCGCCAGAGCGCCGCCGTACAGCGGCTGCAGCACCGGCGTCTCAACCTCGACGAAGCCGCGGTCGTCAAGAAAACGGCGGATGGCGGCGATGATGCGGGCACGCCTGATGAAGACCTGGCGCGAGTCGTCATTCACAATCATGTCGAGGTAACGCCGCCGATACCGCGTCTCGACATCGGTGAGGCCATGGAATTTCTCCGGCAGCGGACGCAGCGACTTACTGAGAAGCTGGAAAGCACTTATGCGCAACGAGAGTTCGCCCCGACGAGTGCGCATGACGACGCCGGCGAAGCCGGCTATATCGCCCACATCAAGATTCTGGACGGCATCATAAGCGGATTCGCCAAGTCGGTCCTGAGCGGCCAAGATCTGCAGCTCGGCGCTGCCATCTTTCACTGTCAGGAACGAAACCTTGCCGTGTAAACGCTTGGCCATGACGCGACCGGCAACGCGATGTTCACCGCTGGCCTCGTCCTCGTTGGCTAGCGTCGCATAGGCATCACGCAGGGCAGCGATTTCGTCGCGCTGCTCGAACTTGGTGGGGTAGGCGAAACCGGCGGCACGTAGCGTCGCCAGCTTATGCCTCAGTTCGCCGACGACATTGCCGGCGGTGATGTCCGCGTCGTGCGGCCGCTCGGTCATCGACGCGGCCTTACGCTCGCTCGATGGCGATGATCTTGAATTTAAGGGCCCCTTGCGGCACCTGCGCGTTGACCTTGTCGCCGCTCTTGGCGCCCATGATAGCGCGACCTACGGGCGACTCGTTCGAAAGACGGTGTTGCGTGGGGTCAGCTTCGGCCGAGCCGACGATCGAGTACTGCACGACGTCGCCGGACTGCATGTTCTGTAGTGTCACCTTGGTGCCCACGCCAACGACATCGGTCTTGACCGACTCGGCATCAATGACACGCGCGCTCGACAGCTTTTCTTCGAGCGCATAAATGCGTGCCTCAACCATCGCCTGCTCGTTCTTGGCGTCGTCGTACTCCGAATTCTCAGAGATATCGCCAAAATCACGCGCCTCACGAATGCGCTCGGCAACCTCGTCGCGCTTCTTGGTCGACAGGTAATCGATCTCATCTTTCAACCGCCGATAACCTTCGGGGGTGAGGATGATCTCCCGTTCCAGCAACGTGTCCTCCTCGGTCACTCACCACGAGCCCCAGATGAAGCCAGATGAGATTCTGCCTTGAGAATGGCAAGGCATTATAGGTGTTTCGCAAGGCGGATGCAAAACCCGTTATCGGCCGCTCAATGACGGTTCTGAAGCGGCCCGGAAGCCGGCGGCGACCCGCGGAGACCAAAGCCGCGGGCGCTCTGACGAGCGATCGGAACCGATGCAGCGCCTTCAAGCGAGGGCGAGAAGAGAGCGCACCGTCGCCATATCCGCGGCGCGCATAAGATCAGCGGCGAGCCCGCGACCGATCGTGCCGCTGCGCCAGTACGGTGGCCAAAACTGGCGCAGAAAGCCGAGCGCGCGCGGGCCCAGGTCGGCTTCGACGGCCGCGGCGAAGGTGCGCAACTCGGCAAGGCAGGCCGCAGTCGTCGGCGGCGGCCCGCCGGTCAGCACTTCGGTGAACAGCCACGGCCGGCCCAGAGCGTGGCGGGCGAGCATAACCGCCGCCACACCGCCGCGGAGAAGATCGAGACAGACAGCGCGACCATCGATGTCACCCGAAGCGACAATTGGCACCGGCAGCTCGGCGGCAAGGACGCGAGTCAACGCATGATCGGCTTGGCCGCGGTAAAGTTGCGCCGCCGTGCGCGGATGCAGGCACAGCGCATCGGCACCGGCGGCGACGAGGCGGGGCGCCAGTTGGCGCCCCGCATCGTCGCCAGCCTGCAGACCGGCACGCAGCTTGACGGTCACCGGCACCCGACCTTCGACCGCCCGAGTCACAGCGGTGACCATGGCCGCGGCCCGTTGCGGTTCGCCCAGCAGCGCTGCACCGGCACCGGTTTTGACGACCTTACGCGCCGGACAAGCCATATTGATGTCGATCAGGTCGGCACCGGCATCAACGCAGACGATCGCCGCCCGAGCAACCACCTCGGCATCGGCACCGAAGAGCTGAAAGCCAATCGGGTGCTCATCACCGTCGCAAACCAGATAGGTCGACGTACGCCGATTACCGTAGTAGATGCCGTAGGCGCTGATCATCTCGGTAAACACGAGGCCAGCGCCCCAGCGCCGAACACTGCGGCGAAAAGCCGACACGGTAATGCCGGCCATCGGTGCCATGATGACGCGCGAGGGTATCGTCAGGGAGCCGATGCGCAGAGGGTCCGTAAGAGTAGGACGATATGCACCGACGGCGCCATCATCGCCCGCCCCGTCGTGTTCGGATCGCTGTGCGACGACCCGATCGCTCATGAGCGCAACCGCGCCACGCCAGCCGCTCGCGCTAACGCGCTTGCTGGCGACGCAGTACCAGCTCGATACCGCGCAGCGTCAAAAAAGGATCAACTTGGCTGATGACATCGGTGTGCCTAACGATCATATCGGCTAGCCCACCGGTGGCGATCACGACGGGCTTCTCGCCCAGCTCGCTGCAGATCGCGTCGACCACGCCGCGGACCTGGCCGGCAAACCCATACACGATGCCGGCTTGCAGGCTCTCAGTAGTTGACTTGCCGATGGCATGACCCGGGTCAATCATTTCGACGTTGATGAGCTTGGCAGCCCGCGCCGTGAGCGCTTCCATGCTGACTTCGATGCCGGGCGCGATGACGCCGCCCAGATAGTCACCGTCAGCGGCAATGACATCGAACGTCGTCGCCGTGCCAAAGTCGACAACGATACACGGACCGCCATAGCGATCGTAGGCGGCCACGGCGTTGACGATCCGGTCGGCACCGACTTCGGCCGGGTTCTTCGTGGCTATGCGCATGCCGGTACGCGTCCCGGGAGCAACGATGAACGGCGTCAAACCAAGGTGTTTGATACACATCTGCGCCCACTGTGCCGTCAGGTGAGGCACTACCGAGGCGATGGCGACCTCGGCGACGACATCCTGCAGCCGCCAGTCGTGAAGGGCGAGAAAGCCAGCGAGCAGGCCGACAATTTCGTCGCCGGTGCGATGACGCACCGTCGCCATGCGCCAGTGATCAATGATGGCCGGGCCGTCCATAAGGCCGATCACCGTCTGCGTGTTGCCCACGTCGACGACAAGCAGCATGGCCTACTCCAGCTCGAAGGACACGTCGATCCAGGGAGCACGCGTCGTGAGAGCGCCAACCGAAATGATGTCGACACCGGCGACGGCATAGGAGCGCACCTGGTCGAGTTGGACACCGCCCGAGACCTCGAGGATTGCCTGCCCGGCCGCTTCAGCAACGGCTGCCCGCACAGTAGCGGGATCCATGTTATCGAGCAAAATGAGACCGGCACCGGCCGTCAGCGCGGCCTTGAGCTGTTCGAGCGTGTCGACCTCGACCTCGAGCGTCAGCGTGTGCGGAAGCTGAGTCCGCACACGCTGGACCGCCGCCTCAACGCCGCCGGCGGCGGCAATGTGGTTATCTTTGATCATGGCGCCATCGAACAGGCCGCAACGGTGCGGTGTGCCGCCACCATGCACGACGGCAGCCTTCTCGAGTAGGCGCAGCCCCGGCGTCGTCTTGCGCGTAGCGGCAACGCGCGCCTGCGTACCGTTGGTCTCGGCGACGTAGGCAGCGGTGAGTGTCGCCACACCGGAGAGCCGCGCCAGAAAGTTGAGTCCCGTGCGTTCGAGAGCGAAGAGACTGGCTAGTTCACCCCGCAGCACGGCGATGCTATCGCCGCCGACAAAGTGATCACCGTCGCCGCGAACCATGTCGACCGTCATATCCGCATCGATCAGAGCAGCGGCGGCGGCCAGCGGCACGCTACCGCTGAGCACTCCTGGCTGGCGCGCCACAATGCGGCCGCTACCGCGGCCGCTAAAGGCGCGCCCAGTAACATCGCCGTAGCCAGCCAGGTCTTCGTCCAGCGCTCGTTGTGCCGCTAGGACCGCGGCCGCCTGCAGAGCACCGTCGGCGGCCTTCACGAACCCACCTGAACCCCATCGTAGGGCGGCAGACGGAGACTGCTGTGCCGCTGCCAGTGCTCGTCATCGCGATGCGGATAGTCTTCCCGTAACTGCACGCCACGCGTCTCGGTCCGACGCAGTGCCGCCTGCGCCACACCGGTGGCCAGCGTCAGTAGATTGAGCAGCTCGTACTCGCGCGGGCCTTCGTCCGCCAGTCGCAGGTTGGAGTAGAGATCGCGGAGCTCGTCAACAGCAGCTTGCAGGTCATCGCCGCAGCGCAAAACGCCAACCTTGGCCGACATGAGCGCTCGCACGCGCGCACGGACAGCATCGATATCACTGCTCTGGCTGCACCCTGGTGACGGCTGGGGCAGTTCAAAGCGCAAACGCCGCACATCCTCGCCAAGCCGCCCGATGTAGCGATCAAGGTCACGGACCACGCGATCGGAGAAAACCAGACCCTCGAGAAGTGAGTTGCTGGCCAAGCGGTTGGCTCCGTGCACACCAGTACTGGCGCACTCACCGCTGGCGTAGAGACCAGGCACGGTTGTGCGTCCCCACACGTCGGTGTGGACGCCACCGATGAAGTAGTGGCAGACAGGCGCCACTGGCACCAAGTTGCGGGCCAGATCGAGGCCGTACGCGGCGAGGCCATGTGACACTGTGGGGAAGCGCTCGTGCAGCATGTGTGGGTCGAGGTGAGTGGCGTCAAGGTTAACGTGGTCGACACCCTCGCGACGCATCTCGGCCACCATGCCACGAACGACCACATCACGGGCGGCCAGCTCGGCCTTGGGGTCGCGGCCGACCATGAAGCGCTCGCCGGACTGGTTGCGCAGAAACGCGCCTTCGCCGCGCAGGGCCTCGGTGATCAACTGTACCGTCTCTTGCCCCGGCAACGCCAATCCGGTGGGGTGAAACTGCACGAACTCCAAGTCACGCAGCGCGGCCCCAGCGCGATAGGCCATGGCGATGCCATCACCGGTGGCCACATGTGGATTCGTCGTGCGAGCCCATACCTGGCCTGCTCCTCCAGTGGCAAGAATAGTCACCATGGCGAAGTTAAGTGTCACGGCACCGTCGGTGAGATCCATGGACAGGGCGCCGACACAGCGGCCGTCCACCGTCAGCAGGTCGATCACGAACTCGTTTTCGTAGAGCTGCACTCGACTGCCGACACGGGCAGCCTCCGCCAGCGCACTCGAGACCTCGCTCCCAGTTGCGTCACCGCCTGCATGTACAACGCGTGCTACCGAGTGCGCGCCTTCGCGACCGAGGACGATCTCGCCATCAACGCGGTCAAAACGCGGGCAGACCTGCATGAGTTCGCGCACGCGATCCGGGCCTTCGTTGACGAGCACGCGCACCGCCTCTTCGTCGCACAGGCCGGCGCCAGCATTGACCGTGTCCTGAAAATGCAGATCGGGTGAGTCAGACTCGCCCAGGGCTGCGGCAATGCCGCCCTGGGCGAGAAACGTCGTCGTGTCGTCGAAGGTCGACTTGGTGAGTAAACCGACGCGCCAGCGCCGGGCGGCGCCGATAGCCGCCGTAAGACCGGCAATGCCTCCGCCCAGGACCAGCACGTCGAACTGCCGTCGTCCCGGTGGCTCAATGCCCAAGCTCGCTATGTAGGGACGCCGCATGTCGCCAGCCTTCAGACGATCATCCGCGCCACGGCCTGCGCGGCCCGTTCGCGCGTGCGCGGCGGAACGGTAACTTCGTTGATGCCTTCGGCCAGCGCCTGGATCGCTTTCTCAAGCGTCGTCTTCTTCATGTTTGGGCAAACGGCATTCAGACTGGCCGCGATGAAGCGTTTCTCCGGGTACAGCTGATTCAGGCGATGCAGCAGGCCTGTTTCCGTCGCAATGATGTAGGTCTGGGTGCCAGCGGCGTCTTCGCCAGGATAGCGCAACATGCCGGAGGTACTGGTGACAACGTCGGCCAAGGCAAGAACCGCTGGCGTGCATTCGGGATGAGCGAGCACCTTGGCATCGACGTATTCCTCCCGACGGGCGAGGATCTGCGTCACACTGATGCTGTCGTGAACGTGGCAGAAGCCATCCCACAAAATCATCTCGCGACCGGTCTGTTTCTGTACCCAGTCGCCCAGGTTTTTGTCGGGCACAAAAATGATCTCTCGGTCGTGCGGCAGCCGATTCACAACGGCGACCGCGTTGGCGCTCGTGCAGCAAACATCCGACTCCGCTTTCACCGCCGCCGACGTGTTGACGTAGGCGACCACGAGTGCCTCCGGATGCTGAGCCTTGAGCTTGCGCAGACCTTCGGCGGTGACCATGTCGGCCATCGGGCAACCGGCATGCGTGTCCGGTATCAGCACCGTTTTCTGTGGAGCGAGAATGTGTGCGGTCTCAGCCATAAAGTGGACACCACAAAAGAGGATAACGCTCTCTGACGTGGCGGCCGCGATGCGCGAGAGTTCAAGCGAATCGCCGACATGGTCGGCTGCATCCTGCACTTCGGCCCGCTGGTAATTGTGCGCCAGCACCACAGCGTCGTGCTCGGCCGCCAAGCGACGCAGCTCAGCCTGCTGTTCAGAGTAGTCCGTTGCCACCCCTCACTCCTCCGCTTCGGCGAACGGCTCCACCGCTTGCCGGTCGGCCAACTGTCGAGCCAGTGCCGGAACATCAACCTCCGGCATGCCCACGGCAAGAGGCCAGATCTCAGCCAGCGGCACGAGGACGAAGGCGCGTTGCCAGAGCCGAGGATGCGGCAAGGTGAGAGCGGGGTCGTCCGACTGCGCGTTTTGAAAGAGCAGTATATCGACATCCAGGGTACGAGGACCAAACCGCACTAGACGCTGCCGCCCGGCCTGCTGCTCCAGCGCCTGACACTCGCTGAAAAGCTGGGCCGGCGTCAGGCCAGTCTCCAGGCCGAGAACCTGGTTTAGGAACGGCGGTTGGTCGGGCAGGTCCTGAGCTGCGGTCTCGTAAATGTGTGAAGCAGCAAGAATGGCTGTCACCGGCACAGCCGCCAAACCTTGCCTGGCAACACGCAGAAATTCTGACCGGTCACCGAGATTGCTGCCCAGCGAGACGAAGGCCCGATGGCGCCCAGGCGTCATCGCTGCCGCGCCAGCTCAACGCACGCGGCTGTCACCAGCAGACCGACCGGCGGTGCCAGTTTGCGCACCGTCACGACAACCTCATCGACTGGCAACTCCGCCAGCAAATCATCGGCAATCACCGAAGCAAGATGCTCGATGAGTTTGTACTCGGCCCGCTCGACGGCCGCGTCCACGAGCGCCGTGACGACGCCATAGTCGATCGTGTCCGCCAGCTCATCGCTAGTCAAGGCCCTCGTAGCCGGCTGCCGCAGCCGCACATCGACGACGATGCGCTGCCCTACAAAGCGCTCCTCAACGCTAACGCCGCAGTGACCCCACAGCTCGATGCCCTCAAGGGCAATGGTGACCTTATCCGTCATTGCTGCCTCCTCGCGCAGGCTCGCCGGCTACGCCCTCTCGCCAGCCCCCAGCACGGCCCTCGCCACACGCAAAGCCTGGCTGTTGATCTCAACATCGTGAACGCGAAAAATGGCCGCTCCTGCCAGCGCACCGGCAACAGTCGTTGCCGCCGTGCCAACCGCCCGACTGTTCGGCTCAGCCTGCAAGAGGGCACCGAGAAAACGTTTGCGCGACGTCCCCAGAACGATGGGACGGCCCAGCTCAGCGAAGCGATGCAGGTGCCTGAGCAGGAGAAGGTTGTGCTCGACCGTCTTACCAAAACCGATGCCGGGGTCGATAGCGATCTGCTGCTCGCGCACACCGTGCGCCAGCGCCCAGGTCAGACGCTGCTCGAGAAAGGCAAGAACCTCGCTGACCACGTCGTCGTAGTACGGATCATCTTGCATCGTTTTCGGCAGGCCCCGCATGTGCATCAGACACACGCCGCAGCCACTCTCAGCGACAACGTCGACCAGCTCGGGGTCGAGTCGCAAGGCACTGACATCGTTGATGATGGTCGCCCCGGCCGCCAGAGCCTGGCGAGCGACTTCAGCTTTGCACGTATCGATCGAGATGGCTGTGCTCACGCGAGGCCGCAGGGCAGCGACCACCGGAATCGTGCGCCGCAACTCCTCCCCCAGAGAAACCGGGTCGGACCCTGGCCGCGTTGACTCGCCGCCGATATCAATGATCGCTGCGCCGGCGTGTTCCATCGCTAGACCGCGATCGACGGCATCGTCGAAGTCGATGAAGCAACCACCATCGCTGAACGAGTCCGGGGTGACATTGAGGATCCCCATCACACAGGGCAGGTCGAGTGGCACGCTGTATGGCGGGTAGGCAAGCACGGTCGTGCCCGAAAGCTAGTGGCGGGCGTTGATAAGAGAAAGAACCTCGGCCCGCGTGGCGGCGTTGGTCTGCATGATGCCGCGCACGGCACTCGTTATGGTGGTGGCACCCGGCGTGCGCACGCCGCGCATCGACATGCACAGATGCTCGGCCTCAATCAGCACCAGCGCACCAAGCGGGTCGAGCGCTGCCACGATCGCGTCGGCGACCTGCGACGTGATGCGTTCCTGCAGCTGCGGTCGTGCCGCGACCATGCGTACGAGTCTGGCCAGCTTCGAGAGGCCGGTGATGCGCCCCTCTTTGCTGGGGATGTACGCAACATGCGCGGTGCCGGCAAAGGGCAGCAAGTGATGTTCGCACATGGAATAGAAATCAATGTCTTTGATGAGCACCATCTCGCGATGATGGTCACCGGGCATGGCGACAAGAACCTCCTGGTAATCTTGGCCGATGCCGCTGAAGATGTCTTCGTACATCTCAGCCACGCGCCGCGGTGTCTCAATCAGACCAGACCGCTGCGGATCTTCGCCGATGCCCTCGAGGATGAGTCGAACTCCCTGTTCAATCTTGGCGTGGTCCATAACGTGGCGCACCGGCGGCAGGCCGCTGGTTACGTCGTCTCCGGGTTGATTGAACCGGGCGCCGGAGTTGCCATCGGCGGGGCTACGCGCGGTCCGCTTCGCTCATGCGGCTTGGCTGCCTTCGCCCGCTTGGCCTCACGCTCATCGCGAGCGCGAAACGCTTCTTCTTCGGGCACACCTTCGAGCAAGGCCTCGAACTCTGCTCGTTCTATCGTCTCACGCTGCATGAGGACGCGCGTGATACCGTCGAGCTGCTCGCGGTGTTCGACAAGCACCGACTTGGCTGATTCGTGGGCCGACTCAATGATCCGCCGAATTTCGGCGTCAATCTGGCGCGCGACTTCTTGGCTATAGTCGACCTCCTGGCTGAACTCGCGGCCGAGAAACGGCAGGTCCTGCCGACGGCCAAGAGCACGCGGCCCAAGCTCTTCGCTCATGCCGTAGCGCATGATCATCTGTTTGGCCGTGCTGGTTGCCTTTTCCAGGTCGTTGGCGGCGCCAGTCGTGATCTCACCAAAAACGATCTCTTCGGCCGCCCGCCCGCCCAAGGTCATGGCCAGTGTATCCATGAGCTCGCTCATCGTCGTCAGAAACTTATCTTCGGTCGGCAGCGAGATCGTGTAGCCCAGGGCCTGACCGCGGCTAACGACGCTCACCTTGTGCACCGGGTCGGTGTTTTCGAGGTAGTGGCCGACAAGAGCATGACCCATTTCGTGGTAGGCGGTGATCGCCTTCTCTTTTTCGCTGATCAGGCGGCTCTTCTTTTCGGGGCCGGCAAGCACGCGCATGATGCCCTCTTCGAGCTCGGCCATGCCGATCTGCTTCTTGCCGTAGCGTGCCGAGAGCAGGGCTGCCTCGTTGACCAGGTTCGACAGATCGGCGCCGGTGAAGCCGGGCGTCTGGGCGGCCAGAGCATCCATGTCGATATCTTTCGCGATTGGCTTGCCCCGCGAATGGACCTCAAGAATCTCCTTGCGGCCGGCTCTGTCGGGCCGGTCGACGACAATCTGGCGGTCAAAGCGGCCTGGCCGCAAGAGCGCCGGGTCAAGGATGTCCGGTCGGTTCGTGGCGGCGATGAGGATCACGTTGTCCTTCATCTCAAAGCCATCCATCTCGACCAGCAACTGGTTCAACGTCTGCTCGCGTTCGTCGTTACCGCCGCCCATGCCGGCGCCGCGCTGACGACCGACGGCGTCGATCTCGTCGACGAAGATGATGCAGGGGGAGTTCTGCTTGGCTTGGGCAAACAGGTCACGCACGCGGCTGGCGCCGACACCGACGAACATCTCGACAAAGTCCGAGCCGCTGATCGAAAAGAACGGTACCCCGGCTTCGCCGGCGACCGCCCGGGCAAGCAGCGTCTTGCCGGTGCCAGGCGGACCGTAGAGCAGAACACCCTTGGGGATGCGGGCGCCGAGCTGCTGAAACTTCTTCGGGTTTTCGAGAAACTCCTTGATCTCGTGCAGCTCTTCGACCGCCTCGTCCGCTCCGGCCACATCTTTAAACGTCACCTTGGGTGAGTCGACGCTCATCCGCTTCGCTCGACTCTTGCCGAAGCTCATGACTTTGCTGCCGCCACCCTGCATGCGATTCATCACGAACAGCCAAAAGCCAATGATGAGGACGAACGGCAAAATGAACGTCACGGCGCTGCTCCACCACGGCGAGCCCGGACTCTTGGCAGTGACCGTAACGGTATTCAGGTAAGTGGGATTGACCAACAGGTTACTGACGGCCGTCGTGTCGGGGTAGTTGACCGTGAACTTCGTGTTGTCGGTGAGGCTGACGACCAGTGTCTTGTCAGATGTATTGATGACGACACCGCTCACTTTGCCAGCTTGCAGGTCGCTAACGAAGCTGTTCTGCGTACCTTGATAGGTGTACTGCGTGCCGGAACTCGCGTTGCCGCGCATGAACCAGACCACGAGGCCGGCGACGATAAGCACAATAAGGATAGGGAAGAAGGCGCTGCGAATGAATTTGCTCACGTATGCCCTTTATCGTTCGAGTCCCGCCGGAATGAGATGTCTGCAACAGCGGATCTAACAATAGTGCGTCAAGTTACGGTAGCATACCCCGTCGAGCACGGCAAAGAACGCGGTTCACCGCAAACACACGCTCGACCGGTCGAATGCTCAGCCGCATCAAGTCCAGACGCCAGCTGCGTATCGAGCCTGCGATAAGTATCGGCGACCCACTAAAGCGACTCTTCCGCCGCCAGGATGGCAGCGATAACGTCCTTCTTCAGCGTACCAATGTAATCCAGATTGCGGAAACGCTCCGCCAGGTCGAGACCGTAGCCAACCACGAACTCGTCCGGAATCTCAAATCCGATGTATTTGCATTGCAGATGGATCTTGCGCCGTGTCGGTTTGGTGAGCAGAGCGCAGATCTCCAGTGAAGCCGGTTTGCGAGCGCGCAGATTCTTCATCATGTAGCTTAGCGTGAGTCCGGAGTCGATGATGTCTTCGACGATAAGGACGTCGCGGCCTTCAATCGTCGTCTCGAGGTCTTTGAGAATGCGTACGACGCCGGACGAGTCCGTCGACGAGCCATAGCTGGAAACGGCCATGAAGTCGAACGCGCACGGCAGAGGCAGCTTGCGCGCCAGATCGGCCATGAAGAAAACAGCCCCCTTGAGCACGCCGACGAGGAGCAGATCCTTGCCGGCGTAGTCACGTCCCACTTCGGCCGCCAGCTCGGCGATGCGGGCCTCGAGCTGTTCACGACTCACGAGCACGCGTTCAATTGCCTCGTTCACGTCGCCTCCTCGATAACGGACAGCACCACGCTTGTACTTTCTGTCACCGCGAACGATTGCGCAACCCTGGCCACGGCAAGGCCGGCCTTCTCTGCTTGGCCTGCGCCGGCCGGCTTCGGCAGCGCGCCACCGATCCGCGGCTCGCTGCCGAAGCCGGCACCCAGCCAGGCGATCTCGCCGTCAATCTCGACAACAATGGCGTCGGCGCGAGCGGCGCGAGAAACCTTGGCCGCCACGAGGAGGCGGGCCACCGAGCGCGGCTGAGCAACGCCGTAGGGTACGAAACGCTCGCCCCGCCGCGGATGGCGCAGCCATACGCGGCGGGGCGAGCGCGACAGACCGATGACGGCGCCCGACTGCTCACGCCAGCGAATGGAGCCGCCGCGGCCGAGAGTGCCCAGGTCGGCGGGCACACCAAGCGAGACCGCGAATCGGTGTCCGCAGAAAGTGGTCGTCAACGCTGTCCCCACCTGCCAACCGCCAGACGGTTCAATGGCCAGCGGACGACACACGCGCGCCTGTCGGCGGCGACGCACGCACAGCCGCTCATACTCGCGCGCCGCCTCCCAACCACCCGGCAACGTCACGGTCGCACTACCAGCGGCACTGCTGGCAAGACGTTCGACGTTAGCGACCAGCCGGCGCTCAACGATTGTTTCGCCGCCCAGCGCGTGCGTCAGCAAGCGACGCACACACAGCGTGCGCACGGCCGGCGCCTCGGCGGCCAACCGGTGCACGTCCAAGACAGCCCCGGCTGCAGTTGACTGAGACACCACCCTTCCCCAAGCTCCAGCGACGACTGTCGCAATCACCTCGGCCTCGCAGGCGGCGATTTCCGCAGTCGCAGCCAGGGTCTCACTTACCCGCGGGTTGATCAGCGCCAGCTCGGGGAGCACGTGCAATCGCAGACGATTACGCGCGTAGACGGGTTGTGCGTTGCTGACGTCTTCGCCGTAGATGATGCCGCGGCGGCGACAGAAAGCACGCACCTCTGCCGCACCCAGACCGAGAAGCGGTCGCACGAGCCGGCCGTCGCGGGCCGGCATGCCCGCCAAGCCGGCCGGCCCGCCATACTTTGTCAGACGATAGAGCACAGTCTCGGCTTGGTCATCGCGGTTATGCGCCGCAGCAATCAGGTCCAGCTCGTGGGCGGCGACGAGCTGCGCCGCGGCTTCGTAGCGAACCTTACGCGCCCAAGCCTGAAAGTTTTGCCCCAGTGGCGCCGGGCCCGATTCCACTACGTGCACGGGCACGTGCAGGCGCTCGCCAGCGGCGACAACAATCTCCCTGTCCCGAACTGAGTCCTGACCGCGCCGCGCGTAGTCGACGTGGAGCACCTCGAACGTGAGACCGAGGCCAAGGCGACGATCGGCAGTACGCAGCAAATCGAGCATGGCCATCGAATCGGCTCCTCCGGAAAGCAGCAGCAAGAGAGAGTCACCGGCAGAGAGCAAGGCGCGCTCAGCGATGAAGGTGCAAAAACGTTGTTCCACGGCGAAGTCGCGGCTGTCATCGCTGCTCTTCCGTCCGGTTTGCTTCATGACTCAGGCCGCGGCGCTGATCGCACTCTTGTCGGCCAGATATGTCGCCAGCGATTGGCTCATCACGCACCTCTCCTCATTGTCAGCTTCTGAGATCGCGGCGCTCAAAACAACCACAACGTCACCGCGAAACCGATCACCGTCACGGCAACCAGCACGCTGGCGCTGCTGACAGTAACCCCGCGGCGCAGCGGCTGGCCGCCACCGTAATAGTAGAACAGCGAGACTCGACGCACGGCCTTGAGCGCGACGACCAGCAGTGCCAACGTGTTGAGCAGATAGGCCAGCAGGCCCACCGCCGCGGCGACGACGACGATACCGACGTTCCGCCGCCCGGTCGCCGTGCCAACAGCAAACGCGATAGTTCCCAGCGCGAGCGCCAAGAGCCCCAAGCTCAGATTGGCCGCCAAGAGCGTGAGCACGCCGATACCCACGCGCATGGCGCCGTCAAAGACAAGCATCGTCACGAAGTGAGCGAGCAGCAACACGGCCAGACCGACGACGAGGGCGGCGAATTTTTCGCTCACCACCCGCCAGCGCCTGAGCGGGTAGGAGAGCAGTAGCTCAAGCGTGCCTGCTTCTTTCTCACCAGCGATCGCCCTGACCCCCGCGCCGATGCTGAACATCACGAAGATCAGCGGGCTCACGAACGAGAAGAGTTCGGCGTCGAAAAACCCCGTGCCGGAGCTAAGGTCCACAGAACCACCGGCAAACCGTTTGCGCAAGACGTCCGGCAGGCTATTGACGTAGCTCTGCAATTGGCTCGAACTGCGGTGAATGCTCGGGTAAACGGCGGCGATGAGAACAGCGTAGAAGGCTGCGCCCAGCGCCCAGAGTACAAGCGAGCGACGCTGGTCGCGCAGGCTTTTGGCGAAGACGCTACGCAGCATCGTCTTCGCCGTCACTTGGCTGCCCGAGTTCAGCGCGGCCATAGAAGGTGAGAAAGAGCTCCTCGAGGTCTGGCTCGTGACTCGACAGCGTGACGACCTCGTACGCGCCCGCTCTCTTGACGATGGCATCGAGACGACCGCTGGCGGTAAAGCGCAGCGTCGTGCCCTCAACCCGCACGTTGCTCACACCCGGCAGGGTAGCGAACACCGCCGCTGACACCGGCACGGCGAATTCGATCTCGAGACGTCGGGCAACATGTTGCACGACTTCAGCCACCTGCTCGATGGCGACCAGCTCGCCATCGAGCATGAAGGCAACGCGATCACAGATGCGCTGCACCTCAGGCAGCACGCGAGAGCCGAGAAACAGCGTCTGCCCAGCCGCGCGCACTTCGTCGATCATCTCGTAGAACGTGCGTCGCACGAGCGGATCAAGACCGCTGGCGGGCTCGTCGAGGATGATCAGCTCAGGCCGATGCATGAAGGCTTGAATAATGCCAAGTTTGCGCTTATTACCAGTCGACAAATCGCCTGCCTGGCGACTGAAGTCGAAGCCCGGGCGCTCACCAAGTTCAGTGACGTATGCCTGATCGACGCCGCCGCGCAAACTGGCAAAGAACTGCATGATCTCGGATCCAGTGAGGCGACCGTAGAGCGCGTACTCACCGGGCAAGTAGCCAACGTGCTGTCTGATCTCAAAGCTATCGGTGTGAGTGTCGCGGCCGAAAATTCCGGCGCTGCCCGACGTCGGCCTGATCAGATCGAGCAGCGTGCGAATAG
>JBKQWK010000089.1:0-2817 GCA_052139595.1 Thermoleophilia bacterium
TCAGGCTGGGGTCCGGCGGCGGGCCGCGGCCACCGCGATCTCAGGCGATCTCCGCTGCGTCCACGCCGAGGTGCCGCAGAATGAAGGCGACGGTGCGCCGGTCGTAGTCGAGGCGATGTGACATGCCGCTTATCGCGTGACCCTCGTCCGGATAGATCACCGATTCGCATTCCTGGCCACGCGCCCGCAGTGTTTGGCAGACGGTGTCGATCTGGCTGGGCGGGCAGCGCGGATCGAGCGCCGCGGCCAGGAGCAGAAGCGGCGCCCGCACACGGTCGAGATGGTTGATCGGCGAGTAGTATTCCAGCTTGGCCCGGTCGGTCTCGATGTCGCCGGTGTTTTCGCGATCCCACCAGCTCAGGTCGCCACGCACCTTGGGGTCGACCTGTGCGTCAATGAAGTCAAAAAAGGGCACGCCGGCGACGCCGCAGGCAAACAGCTCGGGGAACTGAGTCAGCAGGGCCATCGTCATGTAGCCGCCCCAGCTACGCCCGGTGACGGCGATTCGGCTGGGATCGCAGCCGAGGGCGACGAGAGCATCGTGGGCCGCTGCGCAGTCGAGCACCTCCCCCTGACCCATGAGGTAGCGGTTGGCGAGCTGCCAGCGACGTCCGTAGCCGTCACTGCCGCGGTAGTTGGGATGGAGGACCGTCAGGCCGGCGGCAAGAAAGGCCTGGCGCAGCGGGTCCCATTCGTTGGAGTGATGCCACGTCGGACCGCCGTGCACGATGATGACGGCAGCACCGTTAGGTTCGTGCGGTTGGGCGAGCAAGCCGGGGACTTCGGCCAGGTGGTCGCGGCTGAGGAACGTCAGCGGGCGTCCGCTGATGAACTTGAGCTTCGCGAAGGCCGCGTCGCTTGAGTGCGTGAGCCGCGTCACTTTGCCGTCGCCGATCTCGATGAGAAAGAGTTCGGGTGGGTTGCCGGGACCACTTAAGGTGGCGATGACTGCGAGGTCGTCGGGAGTGAAGCCAGGCTGGTAGTGGTTGCCCGGGCCGACGTCAAGGCAACGGAGTTCCTGCGTGCCCAGGTCGAGCCACCACAGCGATGTCGTCGCATCCTCGTCGCTGAGGAAGGCGATGCCGTGCCCGTTTGGTGACCAGACGGGGTTATGGCAGTCGAGATCGCACTGCCACACCCAGCTGATGTTGCCGGTGGCGATGTCGCAAAGGCCGATGGCGGGATGGTCGAACGGCCCGCCGCTGAAAATCAGCGTGCGCCCGTCGGGTGACCAGGCTGGCTGCGCGGCGATGAAATCATCGCCGCCGCCAACCCAGCAGAGCGTGCCTTGATCGACATCGTAGACGCCAACAGCCGTATCCTGGCCGCGTGTCTCGCTGCCGAATGCCAAGCGCCGACCGTCAGGTGACCACGTCGGGGAAAGGTCGTTGAAGTCGTGGTCGGTGACGAACGTTACGTGTTCACCACCGGGCTCGGCGATCGCTGGCATGAGAGCCAGGTGATAGCTGGTGCCATTGAAGGCGCTCAGGGCAACGCGGGTCCCGTCGGGCGAAAGATCGAAGTCGGGTAGGGGTGAGAAGTCCGGCGTGTCGGGCAGCAGATTCTCCGCCGTGCCCGTCACGAGTTCATAGCGGTAGATGTCGTGGCACTCCGAGCCGCGGTCGTCACGAGCGAAGTAGAGATAACGTCCATCGTGCGAGAAGAGCGGGCATGACAGCGAATCGTCGATCTCGACCAATCGTCGCGGCGGCGTGCTGCCATCGACTGGCATGAGATAGATCTGCCAGTTACCGTCACGATGCCACTGGAAGGCGAGCTGTGTACCGTCGGGAGACAAAGAGTACGATCGGTAGTCGGTGCCCACCTGTGAGATTGTCGCCAACTGGTCGATGAGTATGCTGCCCATCTGTGTACGCCCCTCTCTTCTTTGCACTTGAGTCTGTGCTGCCCGGTCGCCAGTAAAATGCCCCCTCGCGCCGAGCAGCGCAGGTGACAACCTTACCGGCTTCGCCGCTGCGGTTACAGCGTCCGGCTTGTCTGCCACACTTGATGCGGTCAGATCGTCATCGCCCGGTGGATGAATTTCCACTCGCGGTTGCTTGACAGCACCGTTTGGCTGCGGCAGGAAGGCAGTAATTTCAACCCGGAGGCTGATGACGGCGTCAGTTCGGCGGCGTACGCTGACGGCGCCATGAAAGCCCGCCGCCGTGGCGCCGTCAGCGGCGTTCCGTCGGGTGTCAAGGTCTCCGGCGGTGCACGGCACCGCGAATCTCGTCCCTGGAGCCGCTGTCATGGCCGTCGCACGGGCACACGTAAAACGGCGTGGCGCACCGAGAGGCGCGCCACGCCGTTTCAGTCGGTTGCGCCAGTCTTTAGCTGGCCATCCGCAATCGGTTGCCCCCCTCTTCTTCGATGCGTGCCTTGAACTCGCGCAAATCGGTCGTCAGCTGACGTTGTACGGCCGCTTCGCTGCCGCTGCCGAGAACGTTTACCGAGATCGTGATCCGGGTGTGCAGGTCGTCGCTAGGTTCAAATCGTACTTGGCCAGACTGTTCGCTATCGTCCGCCGGACTCCACTCGATCTCGAGGTCAGATTCGTGGGAATGGCCAATCAGCTTCTCATACATGAACGCGCGCCACTCGCGGTCGGTCTCGCCGACGGGCGCGGCCACCTCAATGGACTCGTCAAGGGTAGACATGACTGCCTCCGCTCTTTCGCCTGTCGTGAACCTTGATGGTACATAGTCACGAATACCCGTTTCGGTCTCCGGCTAGTCTCGGCCGCGTCGCCGCCTCGTGCACTTATCCTCTTGCCCCCGTTCCCACCCTCCCCCGACAGGCCGGCGGCCCGCTTCG
>JBKQWK010000090.1:0-8330 GCA_052139595.1 Thermoleophilia bacterium
CGCGGCGTTGCTGCGTCAGGCTTTCGCCCATTGCGCAAGATTCCCCACTGCTGCCTCCCGTAGGAGTCTGGGCCGTATCTCAGTCCCAGTGTGGCTGATCGTCCTCTCAGACCAGCTAAGCATCGCAGCCTTGGTGAGCCGTTACCTCACCAACAAGCTAATGCTGCGCGGGCCCATCCTAGAGCGGAAGCCGAAGCTACCTTTTGGTGTGTCCCACTTGGCAGGACACACATCATCCGGTATTAGCAGTCCTTTCGAACTGTTATCCCGGTCTCTGGGGCAGGTTGCCCACGTGTTACTCACCCGTTCGCCGCTCGAGTACCCCCGAAGGGGCCTTTCCGCTCGACTTGCATGTGTTAAGCACGCCGCCAGCGTTCGTCCTGAGCCAGGATCAAACTCTCCGAGAAAACTTGGTGCACGCGCCCGAAGGCGCGAGGCAAGCTTAGGAAGAGCTCGAAGCTCAAAAGACGAGAACAACTGTTCTCGTTTGTCTGTGGTCCGTTTCCCGGCTTGGGAGCCGGTATATCAGCAACGATCGGATCACGGACGGGGTCTATGTATAACCTGTCGCACCCGAAGGTGCGCAGGTACACTGGCGTTCATCGATCACTCTGGAGTAGAGCGATCGACTCCTCACACTGTACAGTTTTCAAAGACCACGTGCCCGTAGGCACTTGGTGCTCGGAACCGTTGTTCCGTCTGCTGTTCTGACGCTCTTCTCTTGTGCCCCGCCGATGAAGGCGGTAACCCTGTATGAGGGCACAAAGCCCCCAACGAGGTCATCGAAGAAGGTTGTCAGTACCAGCGACGGGCGTCCGAAGCGACTTTGAATTATAGGCAGTCGCAGGACTCATGTCAACGGCTCCTTCCCGTTTGTCGTGGCGCCTTGCGCTAGCGGACTCCCGGGCGGATTGGAAGTATACCCGCTCACAGACGGGTGTCAACCTCAAGTCGGCACGGACACGATTGCCACCACCCGCGCCCCCCACCGGGGACGCTCGGCCAATCGCAACGGGCGGTGCCGACAGGCATGGTGGTGGTATCCTTCGTCACTACTTTGCCCTGCAGCTGCCGAGCGAGGAAACCGCCGCCTCCATGCGTAACGAGCTCAAACGCGTCTTTAAGGACTCGACCATCTACGGTCTGGGCTCCATGATCCCCCGTTTTGCCGCCATCGTCTTAACGCCCATCTACACGGTGTATCTGACGCGCTCCGACTATGGCGTAATGTCGTTTGCGATGATGTTCTCGTCGATGCTCGGAACCGTCATGACGCTCGGCCAGAACGGATCCCTGATCCTCTTCTATCGCAAGTCGGCCGAGTACTCGGAGGAGCGCCGGGAGATGCTGTTCACCGTCTTCTGGTTCGTGATGCTCTTCGGAGCGCTGATCCTCGGCCTCGGGTTTCTCCTTGGCCCGTCCACCGCCCGCATTCTGACCGGATCAAGCCAAGTGCCTTTTAACCCCTACCTGGCACTCGCTTTCCTGATCTCTTTTCTCACACTCCCGCAAGCTCTGCAGCAGTCGATCAACCGCGCCCTGGGCCAGGCCAAGCTCTTCACCGCCTTCCAGGTGGCATCGTTCGCCGTTAACACCGGCTTCACACTGTACTTCGTCGTCGCGCTGCACCAAGGCGCCTACGGGTCGATGAAGGGCACGCTTGTCGCCGCAGCCGTCATTTTCCCAGCCTCGATGGTCGTCATCATACGACGCTGGCGACCACGCCTGTCCCGGCGCGGCTTGCTACGCTCGTTGCGCTTCGGACTGCCGCTGGTGCCTCACTACTTCGCCGCTTGGGCGCTCACCTACCTCGACCGCTACCTCCTGCTGCGTCTGAGCACGGCCGCCCAGGTCGGCCTCTACTCGCTGGCCTACAACTTCAGCATGGTGCTCAACCTCTTCTGCAGCGCCATCAATACTGCGTGGACGCCTGTCTACTACGACCTCGCCGACACTCATTCCGACAATCGCACGCTGGCCCGAATGACGACTGCCTTCGCGGCCGCGGTCACCGTGCTGGCCATTGGCTTCACGCTGCTTGCGCCGGACGCGATGATCCTGCTCTCGAGCCGCAGCTTCCACGCCGCCGCGCCGGTCGTACCCGTGGTCAGCGGCGGCTATTTCTTCTTCGCTCTGTACATGGTCGTTTCGACGCCGATATTTCACGCGCGCAAGACCGGCTGGGCACCAGCGATATCGGCATCCGCGGCCGCTCTGAACGCGGGCATCAACCTCATCCTCATCCCCCGGTACGGCATGATGGGTGCCGCCTGGGCCACCCTCATTGCCTACGGCTTCATGGCCGGCACTGCCTACTACATCGCCAATCGGCTGCGCTCCGGCGTCTTCGAGCACGGCAAGCTGGCCGCATTGGTCGGTGTTTACTCCGTCGCGCTGGCACTGGGCATCGCGTTCGTCGCCATCGGCCTCAACCTGTGGCTCGACATCGCCATCAAGATCGCCATCTTGCCGCTCTTCTTCGCCCTGCTGCTCGTCAGCCGGGTGACCACGATCGCCGAACTACGCGCTGTCCTACGGCGGTCCGGCAAGCGTGGCCAGGGACCGCCGAAGCTCGACGACGAGGTCAGCGCACTGGAGCGCGAGCAAGAAGAGATCGGCAGCTCGAGCGACAGCACCGGCGTGCTGCCAGACAACCGACGCTAGTCGCTCTCGCCGGCTGAGGAGGCGATGATGTCGATAATCCGGCCCTGGTCGTGCTCGGCGAGCGAAACCGACGAAGGCAGGCAGAGGGCGTCGCGGTTGAGACTGTCGGCGACCCACTGCGCAGGGCCGCCCGGCGCAGCAAAGGCGGGCGAACGGTGCAGCGGCTGCCACAGCGGACGCGCCTGGATCGCCGCCTCATCGAGGCGGCGCAGCAGCCAGCGACTGTCGTGACCGTAAGCCGTCGGGTCGACCAGGATGGCTGAGAGCCAGCGGTTCGATGTCGCCCATGGCGCCTCAGGCATGATACTGATTCCCGGCACGCCGGCGAGCCTGTCGGCGTAGGTCGCGGCAAGGCGTCGTTTGGCGGCGACGAACTCGCTCAGGCGCTCGACTTGCGCCAGACCGATCGCCGCCTGCACGTTCGTCAGCCGGTAGTTGAAGCCAATCTCGCCATGCACGTATTCGACGGGATCATCCTTGGCCTGCGTCGTGAGGTAGCGCGCGCGCTCCGCCTGCGAGACGGCGCGCGTGAGGATGAGTCCGCCACCGCCCGCCGTGACGATCTTATTGCCGTTGAAGCTCAGACAACCGATATCGCCGAGGAGACCGGTGCGCCGCTCCCCGTACAGCGACCCGAGGCTCTCGGTGGCATCCTCAATCACCGTGAGCCCGAACTCGCGCGCCAGCGACATGATCGGGTCCATGTCGCAGGGATGCCCGAGCACGTGAACGGCGATGATGGCCGTCACCGGGCGGCCCGTCTGCGGGTCAACGCACTGGCCTCCCTCACGCCGGCAGCCACGCAGGAAATCAGCAACCTTGGCTGGATCCAGCTGCCAGAACTCCGGGTCGGCATCGACGAACACCGGATCAGCGCCGACGTAGCGGACGGCATAAGCCGGCGCGATGAACGTGATCGCCGGCAGAATGACCTCGTCCGCCGGCCGCACACCGGCCAGAATGAGGGCAATATGCAAGGCGGCCGTGCCACTGGCGACGGCGACCGCCCCTTGCGCCGAGGCATAGCTACGGCCCCACTGCTCAAGGCGGCTGACGAAAGGACCGACGGACGAGATCCAGCCGGTATCGAGACACTCCTTGACGTAATCCCACTCGTTGCCGCCGATGCATGGCTCAGACAGGGGCACCATGGCCGGTGAACGGGGCGCTCCCGGCTCGTAGAGTGAACGATCAGAGGACATAGTCGCCGGGCCGATAGACACCCATGTTGGCGCGCACCCATTCGATCGTGCGCCCGAGACCCTCTTCGAGGGTCAGGGCCGGTCGCCAGCCCAGCACCGCGCCGGCCAGGGAGGCATCGGCCAGAAGACGCTCCACCTCGCTCCCGGCGACGCGCGCACGCTGCTCCTCGACCTCGATCACCGGCTCGACACCGCACAGACGGCCGATCATGCTGACCAGATCCTTGACACTCGTTTCGCGACCGCTACCAAGGTTGATGGTCTTGCCCTCGACAGCAGCGGTGCCGCCGGCAAGAACGAAGCCCTCGACGGTGTCAGTGACGAAATTGAGGTCGCGTGTGGGCGCCAGATTGCCGAGACGGACGACACCGCCAGTGAGGCTCTGCGTAATGATCGTCGGTATGACGGCCCGCGCCGATTGCCGGGGGCCATACGTGTTGAATGGTCGCACCGTGACAACCGGCACGCCGAAGGACAGATGAAAGGCCTCAGCCATCTTGTCGGCACCGATCTTCGTCGCCGAATAGGGCGACTGGCCTTGCAGCGGATGATTTTCGGTCATCGGCCAGCTGCGCGCCGTGCCGTACACCTCGCTGGTCGACGTGTGCACGACCCGTTCAACCTCGAACTGCCGTGCCGCCTGCAACACGTTGACAGCGCCACCGATGTTCACGCGCACATACGAATCGGGCGCGACGTAGGAGTACGGTATCGCGATCAGCGAGGCGAGATGGAAGACGATCTCGCAGTCGCGCATCGCACGCAGGACACTGTCACGATCGGCGATATCGCCGCTCAGGATCTCCATTTCGGACGCCAGATCGGAGCGGTCGAGCCATCCCCTGGATCCCAAAGCATTGTAGTGAACGAGAGCGCGGACACTCGCTCCGGCCGTCACGAGTCGCTCCGAGAGATGGCTGCCGATGAAACCACCGGCACCCGTCACCAGGACACGCTTCCCATTCCACTCCACGCTATAGCCTCCCGTTCTCCATGTCTTCTTGCGCCTTGGCGTAGTCGCCCGGCCGGCCGATGTCGAGCCAGTACTCGACGATCGGGAAGCTTACGACTCGCTGGCCTTCAGCGATCGCCCGGCCGATGAGATCGTTCATCTCAAACCGCTGCCCGCGAGGGATCAGGTCGAGTACAGCGGGCTCGAGCAGGTAGATGCCGGCGTTCACGAGAAACTCAAAGTGTGGCTTCTCGACGATCGTACGCACGACCGCCGCCTCCGACTCGACGATGCCGTAAGGCACCTCCAGGTCGTAGCGGCGCACGCCCACCGTGAAGGCTGCGTTCTGACGGCGATGAAAATTGAGCATCGAGCGAAAGTCGACGCGCGTGAGAATATCGCCATTGATAACCAGAAGGGGCTCGGTGGGCCGCTCGAGCAGGCCGAGCGCGCCGGCTGTGCCCAGAGGGCGGTCCTCGCTCACGTAGTCGATGCGCACGCCGAAGTCGTGACCGTCGCCGAAGTGGTCGGCGATCTTGTCGTGCTGGAAATGAGTAGCGACGCTCACCGTGCGGACGCCGGCCTGCTGCAGCTGGCCGATGATGTGTTCCATAAGCGGCCGGCCGCCGATGGGCAGCATCGGCTTGGGCGTATCGGCCGTGAGCGGGCGTAAACGCGTGCCGAAGCCGCCGGCCATGACCACGGCCGAAAGGTCGAGCTCTTCTTGGGTGACCATATCGCTGCGCAGAATGAGCCCGGTGACTCGCCGGTCGGCGTCGACCAGCGGCAGCTGGTTGATTTCAAACGAGCGCGCCGTATCCATAAGCCGCAAGGCGTCGGCGGCCGAGATGTCGGGCGACGCCACCACCGGATCGTGGTTGGCAATGGCCTCGCTGGGACCGGTGAGGGCGTCGCCATTGATCAGGGCGCGACGCAGGTCGCCGTCGGTGAGCAGGCCGGCCAGGGTACCGTCACCACGGACGAGGAGCAGAACGCCAAGGCCGCCTCGGTCGAGCCGCTGAATGGCCTCGCTGATGGGCATTTCGGGCGGCGTCACCACGCGCGCCAGGCGTGCGTCAAGATCGATCTGTCGTAACGTCACGGTGCTGCCTCCCTCAGTCGTCGTGGCGTGGCATCGCCCGGGCCGGCATGCCGACGACCGTCGTCCCGGCAGGTACGTCGTGGACGACGACAGCGCCCGCACCGACAATTGCATCGGCGCCGACGGTCAGATTCTGGAGGATGATCGCGCCGGCGCCGATGAGGCAGCGGTCGCCGAGCGTCACTCCTCCCGAGATGTTGACGCTCGGCATGATCACGCAGTCCGCCCCGATGCGAGCATCGTGACCGACGGTGCAGTTCAGATTGATGGCCGTCCGCTCCCCGACTTCAATATCGGTGGTAAGCACCGAGCCGGCCGCGACGACAACGCCGCCGGCGAGTCTCACCGAGGCGGTGTCGACGACCGCCGTGGGATGGACGAGAAACGGGTAGGTGAGCTGAGCGGCGGCAAGGCGCTCAGACGCCGCCGCCAGCTTCTGCGGAGAACCGATGGCGAACACCGCCGCCAGGGGACCCTGATGATGCAGCAGGTAGCTGTCGTCGCCGAGGATCCGGGCGCGCCCATGAATCTGACCGGTGCGCCGCTCATCGGCATCGACGTAGCCGAGAAGCCGCCAGAGTGGCTTCGCCAGAGCGGCGTTGACGTCGTCGATGAGCACGGCAATCTCTTTCGCCAGACCTCCGGCGCCGATGATCACCAGGTCATTCACGCGCTGCCCCGGCCGACCTCGTCCAGGTCGTCCCAGTCACGGCCGGCCGCATCAAGGTCCGCCTGGTCCGAGCCGCTCTCACCAAAGTCGACCTAGTCAAGGTCGGTCCAGTCGAGTTCGCATTCGGCGCGCAGATCGTGGGCCGCCTTGCGCCCCTCAACGTAGGCCAGCTCGTCCGGACCAATGCCGGTGCCGGGCCGCTTGAAGTCGAGGTCGGCCGCCGTCAAGCGCTCGCCCTGACGCACGTCGCGGACAACGACAATGCGGCGGCGAAACTGCGCTCGCTTAGCCTGCTCCGCCTCGCTGACGGTACGCACCGTCGAACCCAGGGCGCTGCGGACGGTGCGACTCTCGCCGGCGATGACTGCCATCTCGGCCGGGTCGGCCGAGATGGCATGGTCCCAGCCGGCGAGATACTTATCGAGCGTGAAGTGTTTCTCGATGACACACGCGCCCAGGGCCACTGCCGCCAGCGACACACCGACACCGATGGTGTGGTCGCTGAAGCCAACCGGCACGCCAAAGGTCTGTCTGAGGCCGATGATGTTGCGCAGGTTCACCGTCTCGGGCTGAGGCGGATAAATCTAGACGCAGTGCAGCAGAATCAGCTGCGAACAGCCGGCAGTAGTGAGCGTCTCCACGGCACGAGCGATCTCGGCCGTGCTTGCCATGCCCGTAGACACCATCACGGGGCGACCCGTACGCGCCATGTACTCGAGCAAGGGCAGGTGGTTCACATCCATTGACGCCACCTTGATCACGGCGATGTCCAGGTCGACCAGCAGATCGACCTCGGCAGGGCTGAACGGCGTCGAGAGGAAGTCGATGCCCCGCTGCGCACAGTAACCGGCGACTTCGCGGTGCTGGTCGGTGGTGAGCTGATAGCGCTCGACCATCTCACGCAGCGAGCCAAAATGCTTCTTGGTATCGTCGTAGGTGGTGTGCCGCTCGTACTCGGCTTCGGAAATCAGCGACTTGGCCGACCATGATTGGAACTTGACGGCGTCAGCGCCGGCGGCTTTGGCTGCATCGACCAGCCGCCGGCAGAGATCCATATCTCCGTTGTGATTGGCGCCGATCTCGGCGATCACGTACGGCGGCGCACTCTCGCCGACGACGCGGCCGTTGGCAAGCGTCACGTTCTCCACAGATCCTCCAGATCGGGGTGAGCGACAATTCTCCACCACGCCTGCGGTGAAGGCAATTCGTTGAGCGCGGCGACGTAGGCGGCCAGAGCAGAATCGTCGTCGACGATGCGCATGAAGGCCGCCAGCACTCGCCGCGCGGCCGCCAGCGCCGGGCCGTTGTCGCCGGCAATCTCGCTGAGCTGCTCGCCAACGCTCTGCTGGTGAGCGCGGACGACGTTCGTCGCCGACCGCACCGTGACGGCCGTGAACGGCGGCACGACTGGCGCGATGTTGTTGCCGTGCTGACGATAGAACATGTGCGCCGCCGGTTCGAGGCCCAGGCGCGCGCCGCGCAGCCAGGCCGCCGTGGCCAGATACCAGTCGGCGGCGACGCACGACGACGGCAGCGGCAGACAGGCGCGCAGCACATCGGCGCGGTAGGTGCTGTTCGACAGACCGAACACGTTGGCCCGCGGCAAGAGCCGCGCGAGGCCAGCCGCCGAGGTATCGGCAAGCTCGCCGAAGCGGCGCCCCAAGGGCGCGCCGTCGGCGCCGATGAGTTCGAGCGCACAGGCGCCGACGTCGCAGCTGCCCGCCTGACGGCGGGCAGCTG
>JBKQWK010000091.1:0-4544 GCA_052139595.1 Thermoleophilia bacterium
CTGCGGCGACGACCGCCTCGCCGTGCGTGACCAGGACGAGATCAAGTTCAAGATCGAGAAGAGCCGCCAGTGAGGGCACGAACGAGTCGCGGTACCAGTTGGCTCGACGGGGGACAGCCTGCAGCCAGACACGCAGCGCGCCCTCGCTGACGATGAGCGCGTCGCCGAAGGCGAGGGCACGCTGATCGGCGAAGTAAAGTGGCGTTTCGTTGCGCCGCGGTTTGCCAATCGCTAACGCCCGGGCGACGGCGCCGGCTGGCCGGCCGGGCTCGATCAGACTCAAGGGCGTCGTTGCCGCCAGCCGGCGGCCAACCGCGACGTGCCCCCACAAGGTCGTGTCGAGGCGATCAGCGTAGCGGACGTACAGATCCTCGGCGCTGCGCACGTGGTAAGGAATCGTGATCAGGATCTCGAGATGCCGGGCAGCACCGGCCAGCGCATCAAGAGCCGCCAGGACTCCCGCGCGACGACCAGATTGATCGTCCGGCAGGAGTGGGTCAACAAGCGAAAGCACATCGCCACTGACGATCGCGTAGCTGGCCACTTCGTGACCCCACTCGACGCGCGGGTGCCATTCCGGGTGACGCGCCGTCCAGCGCCGCACACCATCGGCGAGCACCGTCAGCCCTTCTTTTGCCTCGCCCGCCATCTCCGCTCCCTTCCTCTGTGCATTCGTCTCTGCCCGAGTGCAACGTATACCAAATGATCGTTGCTTGTCAGCAGGTCTTTTCGCAGTCCTCTACGATTGGCGTCTGTCTGCCCCGGGCATACAATGAAGCTCTGCTAGGCAGGCGCGAACGCAGTCTTCAGCGAAGAGGAGGACGATGTTTTTCGACTACAGTTACCTGCTCTATGTCCTCGTCCCGACGCTCATCATCTCGGGTGTGGTGCAGTGGTACCTGCGCTCGACCTTCGCTAAGTGGCGTCAAGTACGCAACAGCGCCGGTGAGACGGGACGACAAGTCGGTGAAGTGCTGTTCGCCCGCACAGGGCTGGACGCCGTACCGTTTCAGCGCGCCACGGGCCAGCTCTCCGACCACTTCGACCCGCGCGCGAACGTGGTACGACTGAGCGACACCGTGGCTGGTCAGCCGTCGGTGGCCAGCATGGCAATCGTCGCCCACGAACTCGGCCACGTGCAACAGCAGCAGAGCGGATCAGCGCTGATGGAAGCGCGCAACTTTCTTGTGCCGGCGTTAACCGTGAGCCCGAAACTTGCCTTCGCGGCGATCTTCGGCGGTCTGATTCTGCGCATGACCGGTCTCATCTGGGTCGGCGTTGCCCTCTTTGGCGTCATGGTACTGTTCAGCCTGCTCACCCTGCCGGTCGAGATCGACGCCAGTCGGCGTGGCTTGCGTCTGCTGCACGAGGCGGGGTTCATGCAGACCAAGAGCGACATCAGCGGGTCACGGCAGGTACTGACGGCCGCGGCGTTGACCTATGTTGCCGCCGCGGTGACGGCAATCATGCAGCTCGTCTACTTTGTGACGCTGGCGCGTCGCAGCAGCTGAGCCGCGCCACGATCGCCGGTCGTCTGCGGCCACGGTCAGCTGGGGCAGAATTGCCCCGCCGGCTGGTCTGTAGACGCTCCTTCCTCTAAAGTCAGCGCATGGACGATCAATCAGCATTCGAACGAGATATCGAACGCGCTTGGGATCTGCTCGACGACGACGACCTTGAGGGTGCCGCCAGCGCGCTCGACAGCGCCCGCGCGCTCGAGCCCGAGGACCCCGCTGTACTTGAACTCGACGCCGAGCTGGCTCGCGCCCACGAGGATCCTGCTGCCGCGCTCACAGCGTACGAACGCTGGGCGCAACTATGGCCAGACGACCCGGAGGCTCATTTGGGCGCCGCCGAAATCTACCTCCACTCGTTCAACGATCCCGGCGCGGCGATCAAGATCATCAACGATCTGATCGGCAGCGTGCCGCTCCATGCGGACGAGGAGGCAGATGCCCGCCATTTACTGGCCGCCGCACATGAGCGTCGCCACGATCACAAGAATATGGTGCGCGAGTGGCTGGCGGTGTTACGCCTCGACGCCGCCAGCGCAGAACCCGAGCCGGTGCTCGAACCCGACCAGTTCAACGCCATCGCCGAGCGCGCCCTGGCTGAGCTGCCCGACGAACTCCTTGAACGGCTCGGCAACGTGCCCATTCTCGTTGACGATCGCCCCACCGAAGGAATGGTGCTCCAGGGTATCGACCCGCGCACCTTGGGTCTCTTCAGCGGCTTCTCTCTGCCAGATCAGTCGGTCATGGGCGGTGCACCGCAAACCGGCCTCATTCACCTGTTTCAGCGTAATCTCGAAGCGGAGTCAGAAGACGAGGACGAGCTAGAAGAGCAGATTCGCATCACCATACTGCACGAGACAGCCCACTACTTCGGCTGGGACGACGACGATATGGAACGCCTCGGCCTGGACTGACCTGAGCCGGCCCGACGACCTGAGCCGGCCTGGACTCACTTCGGCCAGCCAGACCCGGCCAAAGGTGGGATGTGAGCGTGGTAGGCTGAGGGCATGAGTTCTCGACCATTTCACCTCGAAGCGGTGCTCTTTGACTTCGACGGCACCCTGACCAGTCCGGATGCTCTCGACTTCACTGTTCTGCGGGCCGAGATTGGCTGCCCAGCCGACATTTACGTCCTCGAGTACGTGTATAGACTCCAGGACGGCGCGCGCGCCAGCGCCCTCGCCGTCCTGGATCGTTTCGAGGCCCGTGGAGCCGAAGTGGCGCGACCAAACGAAGGCGCTGAGGAGATCGTGCGCACCTTGCACGATCTCGGCTTGCGCCTGGGCGTCATCACACGCAACGGACGGCGCGCAGTCGATGTCGCGCTGCAGCAGTTCACCCGCCTCAGCGCCGCCGACTTTGAGATCATCGTCACCCGGGACGATGAGATTGCGCACAAGCCGGCGCCGGACGGCATCCTGCATGCGGCGGCGCATATGGGCATAGCGCCAGAGCGGATACTGATGGTTGGCGACTACCACCTCGACATCGAGGCGGGACACGCTGCCGGCGCCGTAACCGTCTACCTCGACGACGGCGCCCGGCCGGCGCGCAGCGGACCGGCCACAGTCGCAGAGTCAACCGGCAACCCACACGCCGACTTCACGATCGCTCGACTGAGCGAACTCGAAGCGATCGTACGCCTCGGCTTGCCGCTACCGGCGGGCAAGTTGCCTAACGATCTGCTGGCCCGTCACCTGGCCAGCGGTTGGGGCAACGGCTACACAAGTAACGACGCGGCGAGCGGCGGAGCCGTTCCGTTAACCGCGAGTTCCGCCGCGGATGTCATCATCGGCGCCCACGTCGGCGAGGACGTGGCCGCGCTCGATGTGAGCGCGACTGAGGTTCTGGTTGCTCATGGTGATCCCATAACACTCGCCGGCGACGATCTCGGCCGCCTCGCCGTCACCGTCAATGCCAACGACATTGCCACCTCCGGCGGTGAACCGCGCTGGCTGCTCACAACTATCCTGCTGCCTGTCGGGACGACGCCTTCGGCAGCCCTCCACCTCCTCGGCGAGATCGCCGCCAGCGCGGCGGCGCTGGGCATCGTCGTGGTTGGCGGGCACACTGAGGTGACCAGCGTTGTTACTCGCCCGCTGGTCAGCAGCACCATGCTGGGCACGGTGCGTCGGGCCGGCCTACGCGACAAGCGCCAGGTGCAGAGAGGCGATCACCTGCTGCTCACCAAAGCGCTGGCCATCGAAGGCACAGCACTGCTGGCTGGCGAACTCAGCACAAGGCTCAGCACTTCAGGTATGACCGATGACGAAATCGGCGCCTGCCGGCGCCTCGTTAACCAGATCAGCATCTTGCCCGAGGCGCGCCGAGCCGCCGGCTTTGCCGGCGTACGCGCCCTGCATGATGTTACGGAAGGCGGTTTGGCCACGGCCGTCGCCGAACTCGCCGTCGCCTGCGGCCGCGAGTTCACGGTGCACATGGACCGCATCCCGATCCTGGCACCGACTCGTCGCCTGTGCGCCGTGCTCGGCGCGGACCCGCTCGGCCTCATCGCGTCAGGCAGCCTGCTCATCGTCTGCGACCCGAGCGAGAGCGCCGCCCTCGGCGTCGACCTGGCCGGCGCCGGCATCAAGGCAACAGTCATCGGCGAGGCTGGCGCAGCTTCGCTGCCCGGCGCCGCCGCGCCAGAAGCTGGTGCCCTCGGCGTCGGCAAAGTCTCCAGGACCGACGCCAGCGCCTTCGGCCCGGCGGTGCACGCCCTTCTCCACGGCAAGGCAGCCGTCTGGCCGCGCTTCGCGCGCGACGAGGTCACCCGCTTGCTCTGACCACCGCCGCAGTCCACCTGACTGGCCACGCAAGGCGCAGCATATCCCGGCCCTAGCCTCTTGACAGCAGAGCCTCGGTGCATAGTATCTCTGGGTCGACGAGACGATTGGCACGTGCTCGTCAGTCAGAGCCAGCTTCGCCACGACTTTGCTGGGGGCAACATGAAAGGTGAAAGGTCCAAGTCCCCGCCGTAGCAGCGACCAAGTCATGGCTCCTTCAGTGGCTGCCGAGGGAAATTCGCCG
>JBKQWK010000092.1:0-25605 GCA_052139595.1 Thermoleophilia bacterium
GGCTAAGAAGCAACCGCAGCTACGGCGGCGAAACCGACGCACGAGCAGTCCTGAGATGAACGCATGAAGCGCCCGGTCAGAGGAGAGACATTGTTGCGACCGAAGAGGACGACCGCGCCACTAGACGCGACCGTCACTGACCTTTGCCACCGGCATGCGCATAATGGAGCAAGCACGTGAATCCGACCCTGAACCTGCTGAACAATCGCTGCTCGACGCGTGCCTGCGACCCCGTACCGCTCAGCGACGAGGTGAAGCAGGCGATTCTGCACGCAGCCATGCGCGCGCCCACGGCCGGCAACCTCATGCTGTACTCCATTATTGAAGTAACCGACCAGGCGCTCAAGGATCGACTGGCGGTGACCTGCGATCACCAGCCGTTCATCGCCCGAGCGCCGTGGGTCCTCGTCTTCGTGGCTGACTATCAGAAGTGGCTCGACATCTTTGCCGTGTCGGGCGTGGACCAGCTGCCAGACGTCGAACGCCGTTCTGCGGCGGGCCCCGGCGATCTGCTGCTGGCTTGCTCAGACGCCCTGATCGCCGCACAGAACGCCGTCATTGCGGCGGAGTCCCTGGGGGTCGGCTCCTGCTACATCGGCGACGTGCTTGAGCAGGCCGAGGAGCACGCAGAGCTGCTCGGCCTGCCCGAACACACGTTGCCGATCGCGATGCTGTGCTTCGGGCGGCCGGCGAAGCCCAGCCGCCTCGTCCCTCGCTACGAGAAACACGTCGTCCACAAAAACCGCTACCGGCGGCTGAATGCCGAAGAGCTGCGCGAAGCCTCTGCCGAACTCGCGCAGCTCCACGCCCCGCACGGGTTTGCGCCCGGCATCGCCAACATCGGCCAGGACGTTTACGCGCGCAAGTACGCGGCCGCCTTCACGCGCGAGATGAACCGCTCCGTCGCCGTGTGGCTCGAGCGCTGGCAGACACCGAAGGCCTGACCATCCCCTATCCGGCGCGGCGGCGTCGCGCGGCTGGAGCGCCTACCTGAGTTCGTCGGCTACGCCTCACTGCCGTGTGATGGCCTAGCCGACAGCCCCGGGAGTTCGCGCATGCTGGACCGCGGAGCTTGGGCCGCGTCCCTCACTGCCGCCGCAGCCTGATTGTCGGCGCGAATGCGGCGCAGCATCAGTGTCGCCACGACGGCAATAGCCAGTGTCGCCACGCCGCCAAGACCAAGCGCAAAGCGCGTGCCATAGTGACTGGCGATCACGCCGGTTAACGGCGCGCCGATCGGCGTAGAGCCGAGAAACACGATCGCCCACAGAGCCATCACCCGACCGCGCATAGCTGGGCTGGCGTAGAGCTGCAGCAGGGAGTTGCCGGTGGCCATGAACAGCACGCTGGCCGTCCCCATGGGCACCAGCATGAGCAGCGTCAGCGGCAACGTTGGCGCCACCGCCACGGCAAGGATGAACACGCCAAACAGGAAGGTGACCAGCACAAGGAGGCGATAATTCGGCCGCCGGCGAGCCGCGGCGATCAAGGCGCCAATCAAGGCGCCAATGCCCATGGCCGTCGTCAACTCACCCAGCGTGCCACCACCGCGGTGAAAGACATCATCAGCAAATAGTGGCAGAATCACGCTGAAGTTGTAGGCCAGTGTGCCCACGACTGCCATGATCAGAAGAGGCACACGCAGCTCCCAGTTGGCCCAGGCATAGCGAAAGCCAGCCCGAATCTGGCCCTTGGCGCGAGCCACCGGCGGCAGGCGGTGCAGTTCGACAGATCGCATGGCGTACAGTCCACCAATGACAGCACCGAACGAAAGCGCATTGAGCATGAACGTCCACGTCATGCCTGCAGTGGCAATGAGGATGCCCGCGATGGCCGGACCAATGATGCGTGAACCGTTAACGATGACACTGTTCAGGCCGACGGCATTGGCGAGATCATCGGCCCCGACCATCTCGACGACGAAGCTCTGCCGGCTTGGACTGTCAATACCATTGATAAGGCCCATGATCGCCGCCAGCACCCAGACCATCCACAGTCTTACCGAACCAGTGGCAACGAGAATACCCAGAGCCAACGCCTGTGCGGTGAAGGCTGACTGAGTAGCCAGCAGCACTTTGCGTTTATCGAAACGGTCGGCAATGAGCCCACCGTACGCTCCCATGAAGAGCACGGGTCCAAACTGAAGTGCTGCGGTAAGGCCAAGATCAACAGCGCTACCGGTGAGCTTGATAACCAGCCAGCCCTGGGCGACCGACTGCATCCAGGTGCCACTTTGCGAAATGGTCTGACCAATGAACCAGAGACGATAGTTGCGCACGCGCAGCGAGTGGAACATGCGTAGCATGAACTCTGGTCGCCGAGGTACCAAACGAACGCCCGTCAGACTCCTCATTGGTCGTCCTCAAGTAGCCGCTCGAGCACCGGCAGAGCCTCACGCATGGCGGCCACCTCCGCCTCGCTGAGCTTGCGCAATCGTTTGGCAAGATAGGCCGTCTTGCGCGTGCGAATCCGCTGTACACGACGTCGTCCCTCGGCCGTCAGGCTCACGCGGGCAACACGACGATCGTGCGCATCGACTTCGCGATGTACCAGACCCAGGCGCTCCATGGTGGCCACCATGCGCGTCACGCTAGGTGGCTTCACGTTTTCGCGCGCTGCAAGCTGGCCTAGAGTAAGCGGCCCGCACGTTTCGATGCTGACCAGGGCAGACAGCAGACCGGGGCCGAGGTCGTTGGCCGCCTGACTGCGCAAACGACGAGCCAGACGGTTCAAGACAAGACGCAGGCGCACAGCTAGCTCGGAGTCATCGATCGTCAAAGTAGTCGTGGCCAAGGCCGCGCCGTCGACATCGGCAGAACCGTCACTACTTGCAGACCAAGCGCCTGCAGCGGCGGACACATTTTCATTGTCGGATGATCTGTTCATAGGCAACTAGTTTACCACGATAATTAGCTTTAGAAACTATCTTCCCGTCAAGGAGGAACCGCTGCCGACCTGGGTCGCGCGTCAGCGGCATGGTTACCGCCGACCAGCAATCTCGTTGGGAACTCGCTGGCAGCCTCGCGCGGAGGGCTCTCTCTTTCGTCGCCGCCAGAGATTGCCGGCGGCGCAAAGCGGGCACAGACGTGCGCGAGAGAAACACGCGGAGCAGCGGGACAAGCGGAGAAGCAAGACACGCAGACGGGCAAGACACGCGGCTGACAACGCTGAGGAGGAAACAGGATGAACCAGACACCGCAGACTCGGCGCAGCGCCCTGGTTTTTGGCGCGCGCAATCTCGGCAAAGCGGTTATCGAGCGCCTCGAAAGCGAGGGCTGGGCAGTCGCTGGGGTGGCACGTTCGCAGGCGACACTGGCCGACATCACGGCCAGCGGCGCGCTTGCCCTGCATGCCGACGTCACGGACGCCGCCAGTGTCGAGCAGGCACTCAATGAAGCTGCCACTGCGAACGGCGGCATTGACCTGGTCGTCAACGCCGCCGCAGCGTACGGTGGCAGCCGCCACGGCCCCTTTGGCGGCGGACCAATCGCCGAGGCAACAGCGGACGCCTTTGAGACTTGGGCGGCGGCGCCTGCCAGGGCCGCGTTCAGCTTCCTGTCCGGGGCCGGCCGGTTTCTGCGCCGGCAAGGCCGGCCGGCAACGATCGTGCAGGTGACCGGCGGTTCGGCTCGCCGGGCGATGAGTGGCCGTGGCTTATGGGCCGCCGGTGCCTTCGGTGTGCGCGCGGTGACCCAAGCGGCAGCACTCGAGCTGCGTGAAGAAGGCATCCACGTCGCCCTGTTGATCGTCGATGCCGGTATCGAGCCCCTCGCCGGACCGGCGACGGGCACCCGGCGCGAGGCACTCGCGGACCCGCATCAACTGGCCGCGGCTATCCTGTACCTCGCCGATCAGGGCCCGCGAGCAGCCACGCACGAGCTTCAGGTCACCCCGCTCGCCGAACGCTGGGTGCCGTGACCTCCCGCCGCGTTCCGAAGATAAGGCCTGCCGGCGCAAACTCATTCATCGTCATTACGACAAGCGCGACACCCGGCGCGACTACTGTTCGACGTCGCGTCCGCCGTGCGCTGGCGCCAGTGTCATCCAGGCAACCAGGCCTGAGGCCAGGATTACGACGCCGGCGACGGTAAGCGACAGGTCAAGTCCGCTGTGAAACGAGCTGTACGCCGCCCCAATGACTTTGGCGACAACAGGGCCATACGCCTGTTCGAACCCCGCCGCGCCTTTGCCGCTTGGTACCTGTCCCTGCTCGACCGCGGAGATCACGATCTTACGAAACGCCAGTGGCACGCCCAGCTCGGTCAGGCGATTACCCAGCCCGACGGTCAGGTAGCCGTTGACCAGCGAGCCGAGTACGGCGACGCCGACGACCGAGCCGAGCTCGCGGCTCGTAGTCGTCGCCGAAGCCGCCATACCGGAGTGCTCCGGCGGTACCACGCCGAGCACAACGGACGTGATCGGCACCACGACGACGCCGAAGCCCATGCCAGCTAACGTCAGCGAGCCAGCGAGAGCGATGAAATCCACGTGGCCCTGAAGAACGACATCAGTAAGCAGAACACCCAGGCCGGCAGCGACACAGCCGACCGTCATCGGCAGCCGCGGACCGATACGTGCCACGCGCTTGCCGGCCACAACCGAGAAGATGATCATCGCCGCGGCCATCGGACCAAACAAACCGGCCAGACGGTAGGCGGAGTAGCCGATCACTTCCTGCAGGTACAAAGCGGTGAAAAAGAAAATTGAGAAAATGCCAAAGTAGGCAGCAAAGGCTACCGTGAGTGCACCAGCAAAGGCAGGCCGACGAAAATAGCGGATGTCGAGCATGGGCGCCTGACTGCGAAGCTCATTAGCGACGAACAGCCCGATTGTCACGGCGCCGATCACAAAGAGCGCAATGATCCACGGCGCCGCGTAGCCCGCCGTCTCACCCAGGATGACGCCGAAGATCACCGTGCCGAGGGCCACCGGCCCGAGAATGAAGCCGGCGATATCCGGCCGAGCCGACTGCGGGTCGGCGCTCTCGGGCACAGTCATCAGCGCCGCCACGAAGATGACGGCGCCCGCCGCCAGGTTGAACCAGAAGACGTTGCGCCAGCCACCGAGCCCAACCAGCACACCTCCCAGCACCGGCCCCAGCGCCAGCGCCAACCCAGAAATCGCTGCCCAGACACCGAGGGCTCGCGCGCGCTCCTGCGGACGCAAATACATATGCCGAATCACCGAAAGTGTGCCCGGCTCACAGGCCGCTGCGCCGACGCCCATGATCGCTCGCGCTGCAATCAGGACATCAACGTTGGGAGCCAGGGCCCCGAGCAGCGAGCCGGCGATGAACACGGCCACGCCGCCAAGCATCATGCGTTTGCGGCCCAGTCGGTCGCCGAGCGTGCCGGCCGCCAGCATCAGGCTGGCAAACACCAGGGCATAGCCATTGACCACCCACTGTAATGCAGACACCCCCGCGTGCAGGGTCGATTGCACGTCGGCGAGAGCCACACTGACGATGGTGGTATCGAGAAACGTCAGGAAGAGGACGGCAGTGACAGTCGCCAACGCTCGCCGGCGGCGACCGGCAATCGAGGCTGCCGACCCCAAGCTCTCCTCCATCGATCCTCCCCCCGACGCTTGGACCGCCGCCCGAACTCTACGGCGTCGCGGTTGCCGACGGAGCAGAGGAACTCATTTTGCCTTCGAGAGTCAGCAGAGCGGTGAAACTCTGAGCTCCGACCTTCCAGACACCGTCTACCAGAACCGCTTCACCAGCTTGGTCAGTCAGGGCCGGTTGACCGTTCAACAGGATGGAGTAGGTCACCGTCGCCGTGGTTGACGAGACGACCGTCACGGCACTTACCGTCGCCTCTGTTCCCTTGGCGATCGCCGAACCCGCCTGAGCCTGAATGGTCGTGGCAAACTGCTGACCGTTCTGGAGCAACGCGATCTTGCGTGTGGCTGACGTGGTACCGGCGAAGAACATTTCCCAGTTGGCCTTGATCTGCGCTTCGGCGGACAGAGAACTGCTCGGTGACGGCGTCGACTTCGCAGTGGTCGAACTACTCCCGCAGGCCGCGGCCACGAGCGCTACCACGATGACCAGCGCGGCAATGCCAACGCTCCTGATGGCCATACGTCTCTTGGAACTCATATCCCATCACCCCTTCTACTTATGACGCTCCCTCGTCGCAACACATGGCGAGCAAGCTCGCCGGCGATGCGCGACTACGAATACCGTAAACAGTCTTACCCAGAAACCTGTCGGTCTCTACCACCGTCGATCGGCATGCCGATGATCCGCGGCCCTACTGGTGGTCAAGCAGCGGCATAAGACTCTTCGCACACGAGACACACGCCTGCCGGCGGCCCCGAACCACCTGCCGACACTCGCCAGGCACCACCGCTCAAGAGCACGGGCACGCTGTGCACCGTACCCTTAGCACCTCGGGATTACGCTTCGACCCTTCGCACACGGCCGCGCGAGCGCGCCACCCGGCGCCATCCGACTTACCCCGCGAACATCATCGGTCGCCACAGCGCCTAGCCGACCGTCGGCGAGACGACGTTGCCGCTGATCGGCAGCCGCCGTACTATCGCTGCCAAGAGAATCACGGCGGGGAGGACTCATGACACTTATCCAGTTCAGGCGCAGCGTCGAAACAGCCGCTTTCTTCAGCCCATTAGCTGGCATGGAGTGGGCCGAGCAGACGATCGAGGTGCGTCGTGACCCGCTCACGGGCATGACTGCCGTCTCTTCCTCCGAGCTGGCGACCAAGGAGCAGATGTTCTACGGCACCACCGACTGGGCGTACACCGAGAAACTGGCCGCTGACTCGCGTGACGGCTGCTTCTTCTGCCCGGAAAAAGTGATGGCGACGACGCCGCGCTACCCGGACGACCTGGTGATCGGCGGGCGCCTGCAACGCGGCCGGGCACTAGTGTTTCCCAACCTCTTCCCCCTCGCCGCACTACACGCCGTGGTGACCTATCCCGAGCTGCATTTCTTGAGGCCATCACAGTTCACCCCGGATCTGCTCGAGGAGGGGCTCGGCGCGGCGGTCGACTTCGTCGGCCGCGCCGAGCAGGCCGCCACTATCGGCGAGCCGACGAGCGGCGCCCACGGCAGCCTGCCGCGACTTGAGCACGTCGAGCTCTGCTGCAACCACATGCTGCCCGCCGGTGCGAGTATGGCGCACCCTCACTTCCAGGTGTTTGGCGGCCCGGCTGTGCCGTGGCTGGTGGCCGCCACATGGGAACGGGCAGCAGCGTTCAGGCTGCAGCACGGCGTGTCGTACTGGCAAACGCTGGTTGACGAAGAAACCGACCGCGGCGAACGTTTCATCGCCAGCCACGCCGGTTGTACGTGGCTGGCTCCGTTCGCGCCCACGGGCGGTCGTGAGGTCATCGCCGTGCTTCCCGATTTCGCCCGCGTCTGCGAACTTGGCGAGCCGCAAGTGGCGGCTCTCGCTGCCGGCCTGGCGCAGGTACTCGCCTGGTATGAGGGCGAGGGTCTTTCGGCGTTCAACTTCACGCTCTACGGAGGACCGCTCGGCAATTATTCAACCGAGAGCAGCGTGCCGGCCGGCCAACCGGCCGGCAGCGCCCACGCCGTCGTCCTCCGCATTGTCGCCCGGTCGGCCTTCAAGCCGGATTACCGAACTGACGACTACTTTCTGCAAAAGCAGCTCGGCGGTGAGCTGATTTTCGTGACCCCCGAGCAGATTGCCGTCACGCTCAGGCCCAGGTTCGCGACAGTCTGAGCCGACTGGTCAAACGTTCACCGCCACCAGCGACATACCCAGCTTGCCCTCCAGCTGCTGTATCTTGGCAAGCTGGTCGGGGCTGGCCTGAACAGGCCGCATGTCGTGGCAGGAGAACGCTAGCAGCGTCACGCCGAGTTCATGCTCGAGTGATGTGATCTCGGCCAGCTCGGTGTCGGCCAGCTTGGTTGCAAGACTGCACATCATGGCTTCATACCCCCTTGTTGATGCCGACGAATAGTGACAGTCCTACCCACGTTGGCGCACGCAAACACCGTTCTCCGGACGATCGCGTTGGCTTGTCGGCCCCTTGCCTCTGACGCTCTGGCGCGCTATGCTTAACTGGCTCAATTTAATTGTGATTGTGATCTGATTCACGGGAGTCGTCCGGTGGAAAAGAGGCTCGGCAGCATTTCGATCATTCTGGAACGGCGCGTTGCTCCAGTGGCCACCGTCAATGAGCTGATCAGCCAGTTCGGCGACTGCATCATTGGCCGTCTCGGTCTGCCGTATCCAGAGCGCGACGTGAACATCATCACGCTGATCACTGAGTCTTCGGTCGAGCGCCTGAGCGCGCTCGCCGGCAAACTGGGCAAGCTCCCCGGCGTGCAGGTCAAATCGCTCATGGCCAAGCCCCGAGAAGTAGGAGTTGCCCACAATGATTCGCCCCAACAGTGAAGGCCTGACCGACTTCATCCCGGCTGCACGCATCGAAGAGCTGCTGCGCCGCGAACCGGCGACGGCCAGCGAGATCCACGACGTGCTGGCGAAGTCGCTGACCAAGACGCGGCTTTCGCTCGACGAGATGGCCGCCTTGCTTTCGGTGACCGATCCCATGTTTCAGGAAGAGATGTTCGCCGCGGCCCGCGATCTCAAAAAGACCGTGTACGGTAACCGCATCGTCCTCTTTGCACCGCTGTACATCGGCAATAAGTGCACGAACTCGTGCCTTTACTGCGGCTTTCGCGCCGACAACCGCGAGGTGATACGGCGCACCCTGACCGACGACGAGCTGCGCGCCGAGGTGCTGGCCCTCATCGGCAAGGGTCACAAGCGCCTCGTCATCGACTACGGCGAGCACCCCGACTACAACGCCGACGTGATCGCCCACGCGGTCGAACTCATCTACGCCACCAAGTCGGGCAACGGCGAAATTCGCCGCGTCAACATCAACTGCGCCCCGCTCGATGTCGAGGGCTACCGCAAGATGAAGGCGGTCGGCATCGGCACCTACCAGATCTTTCAGGAGACCTATCACCGGCCAACGTATGCGCTGATGCACCCGAGCGGCAACAAGGCCGACTATCTCTGGCGGCTTTACGGTCAGGACCGCGCCATGGAAGGAGGCTGTGACGACGTTGGGCTGGGCGCCCTCTTCGGCCTCTATGACTGGCGTTTTGAGGCCCTCGGACTCCTCGCCCACGCCATCCACCTCGAGGACCAATTCAACGTGGGACCGCACACGTTCTCGTTCCCCCGCATCAAAGATGCCAGCAATCGGGCGCTGAACCCGCAGTACGCCGTCAGTGACGCCGACTTCAAACGACTGATCGCCATTTTGCGCCTCTCGGTGCCGTACACCGGCATGATTCTGACCGCCCGCGAGCCGGCGGCGCTGCGGCGCGAGCTGATCGAATTCGGCTGCTCGCAGATCGACGCCGGCACGCGCATCGGCATCGGCGCGTACAGCGAAGAAGATGAGGAACAGGACCTCAACAAAGAGCAGTTCCGTATCGGTGACAGCCGGCCGCTGGACGAAGTTGTCAGCGAGCTGCTCGACTTGGGCGAGATTCCCTCCTGGTGCACCGCCTGCTACCGCAAGGGGCGCACCGGTGAGCACTTCATGGAGTTCGCCATTCCCGGCTTCATCAAGCGCTTCTGCACACCGAATGCGCTCCTGACGCTGAAGGAGTATGTGACCGACTACGCTTCAGAGCCAGTGCGGGCGAAGAGCGACACTCTCATCGCCAGCGAGCTGGCGAAGATGCCGGCGAGCGAGATCAGACAGCAGCTGGTCGAACGGCTGGCCGCTATTGAGGGCGGCCAGCGCGACCTCTACTTCTGAGGCAGCTCTACTTCTGAGCAGGGGAGAGCCCCCCGAGCGAGTCTGAGCGCGTGCGCGCCCGGCGTCTCAGCCACCAACCGGCGGGGACAACGAGAACCAGCACGATCAGAGCCACGATCTGCGCCTCTCTGAGGCCAAGAAGGAGAATGTTGTTGACGCGATAGAACGAAATGAAGAAGCGGCCAAACGAGTACAGACCGAGGTAGAGCAGAATGGCCATGCCGTCCGTCTTGAGTCGCGGCATGGCCACAAGCAACACGGCGACCATGATGAGAAGCCACAACTGCTCGTAAACTGGCGCCGGGTGCGTGGGCACCCCAAGCAAGGCAGCCGGCAAAAGAGCATGCGGGTTCACGTAGACAAAGCCCCACGGCAGTTTTGTCGGCGAACCCCAGGTGTCGCCGTTAATGATGTTCGCGAAGCGACCGATGATCTGACCGACAGGCAGCGCCAGGGCGAGGCTGTCGAGCACCTTCAGAGCGGGTAATTTGCGCACCCGTGAGTAAATGGCCAAAGCACTTAGTCCACCGAAAAGCACGCCGTAAATGGCCAGGCCAATGTACGGTGGCTTGACGATGGCAACCAGGTGGTGCGAGTAGTAGCCAGCGTTGTCGAGTACGTGAAAGAGGCGGGCAAAGACGATCGCGCTGGGAACCGCGGCGACTGCCATCCACAGCACGTGTTCACGATCAATGCCACGGCGGGTCAGCTGCCGCGAGAAAATCCAGGCACCGACGAGCGCCGCCACGACCATGATGAGGCTGTACCAGCGCAGATTCAACGGTCCCAGGTGCGCAAGGATGGGGTCGACGTTGATGGTGATGAAGGCGATCATGCGCTCACTCCACGTACTTCGCGTACCGGCGAAACATCGTCACCGCTCTCCTCTTGATGTGTCAGCCGACGACGCGCAACGGTAAGTAGCACAGACACCAGGTACATCAAGCTGGCAACCGCCAGGATGGCAAAACTCGGCGGCATCCACGAGAGTACGTAACTCAACGTGAGCCCAACCCACACAGCCACGACCGCCAGTATAGCCGAAAGCGCCAAAGCGCGATAAGGTCGAGTAGTAAGCTGCTGCGCAGCCCCAGCCGGAGCGGCGACCAGGCCCAGAACAAGCAGCGCCCCGACAGCCTGCGTCGCCTCCGCTGTGGTCGCGGCGACGAGAACGAGAAAAACAACGCCGAGCAGGCGCACCGGTACGCCGGCGGCGGCAGCAACCGCCTCGTCAAGACTGGCGAACAACAGCGGCCTGGCAATCGCCAGCACCACCACGCTGATGCCAGCACCAATAACGGCCGCAAACAGCGCCTGCGACCCCGACAGACCAAAGATCGAGCCGAAGAGGTAGTTCACACTGGCAGCGCCGTTGGCCGTGCTGCGATTGGTCGTGTAAAGGGTCAGGAAAAGGACTCCCAGCCCGAGAATCCACGAGAACGTGCTGCCGATGACGACATCGTCGGCGATCGTGCGTCGGCCCAAGCCGGCCATGGCCGCCGCTACGAGAATCGTGCCGGCAAACAGCCCTAGACGCGGATCGAACCCAAAAGCGAGAGAACCGAGAGCCGCCGAGTAGGCGACGTGACCGAGCGCGTCGCTGCTGAACACCTGCGCCCGCACAACAAGAAAGTAGCCGACAAGGCCGCACGCCAAAGCGATGAACGTGCCGGCGACAAATGCGTTGCGCATGAACGCCGAGCTGAACAGAGTTGCGAACGTCTGGCCGCTGCTGGCAACCGGCGCCAAAGCGATCATGCCGCCCTCCTCAGGATCACGGAAACCGGGTCGCGCCGGCTGCGCCCGCGACCCCACCCCGCAAGGGCCGCGCCGAGATGAGTCAACGCGTAGAGGCCGAAGGCGATGCTCGTTACCCAGAAGCCCAGCGGGTAAGGCGTGAAGAAAGCCACGGCCAGGCTACCCCACGTGACCACCAGACCGATCACCACCGCTAATGCCAGGCTCAGTGCCGGCCGAGCCGTCAGCCGCTGCGCCGCTGCCGCCGGCATGACCAGAAGGGCAAAGACCAGCAACGCTCCGGTGATCTGGCTCGTCGCCGCCGCGGCCACGCCGAGCAGAACGAGAAAGGCCACTCCCAAACCGCGCACCGGTACGCCGGCGGCGGCAGCCACATCGCCATCGATCGAAGCGAACAGCAAGGGACGGCCGATAACGGCGAGAACGGCGATGACCACGACGGCGACGACGAGAAGCGTCGTCACCTGAGCCGAGGTGATGCCGAGAAATGTGCCAAAGAGCAGCGAGCTGATGCCTTCGAGAAAACCCTTATACAAGGCAATGAAGAGAAAACCACTCGCCAAAGCGAGAGCCTGCACCGTGCCGGTGACGGCCGACTCCTGGCTGAACCCGCCGCCGCCGACCTTGCCGTGTGGCGCAACCGCAATAACCAGGGCGGCGGCGACACAGAACGTGAAGTAACCGAGGCTGATACTGACACCGATCAACGTCGCGGCGGCGGCCCCAGGAAAGGCAACCATGGCCAAGGTGTGACCAGCAAACGTTTGCTTGCGTAGCACCATGAACCAGCCCACCAGGGCGGCCGTTATGGCCACGATTGTACCTGCTTCGTAGGCACTTACCATGAACTGGTAGGCAAACATGGTCTGCACGTCGCTGATTAGATTCCAGGACCAGCCAGGACCTGTGCCGGCGAGCAAGATCATGCCCGCGCCTCTCTGGCCTTTCTGGCTTCTCTGGCCTCTTGGCAATGCCGATCGCTGTGCAGACAGGGCGCCTCGGGCATGCCGACGACGACCAGCTGACCGTCAGAAGCGCGCAGCACCTCGATCGGCGTACGGTAGAGGCGACTCAAGGTCGCACTCGTGACGACCTGCTCCGGCGACCCTGCGACCGCACCGCCAGGAGCAACGTAGATCACCTGGTCGAGGTAACTGAGAATGGGATTCACATCATGCGCCGCCATCAGTACGGTAACGCCACGTCGTTCGCAAATACGGCTGATGAGCCCCGCCACGGCGGCCTGATTCGGCAGATCCAGGCTGTCAAGCGGTTCATCGAGAATCAGCAGGCGCGGGTTGCGCACGAGCGCCTGCGCGATCAGCAGTCGCTGCTGCTCACCGCCTGAAACCTGCCCCACCGGTCGCTGTGCGTACTCGGTGGCCCCGACAAGATCGATGACTTCGGCAACGCGCTGCGCGTTGCCGTCGCGCCGGGGCAGGGGCACACCCCAGCGATGCCCATCCAAGCCCAACCGCACGACGTCAACGCCGCGCACGCGCAACGAAGCATCGAAGCTGCGACGCTGCGGCAGGTAGCCGACGTCGTGATTGGATCGGCCGGGTTGTCGGCCGAGAATCGCGACGCGACCGGCACTCAGCGGCACCAGCCCGAGGGCCACTTTGATCAGTGTTGTTTTACCGGCCCCATTGGGCCCGAGCAGGGCGACAAACTGCCCGGCTGGAATGGATATATTGATGTCGCCCCAGAGCTGCCGCCCGCCGACACGCACAGCCGCATTGTCGAACTCGATCACGGGCACGGCTGCAGCTGCGGTCTCGGGATTGCTCTCAAGAACTTGCATGAGTTTCGCCATCACTCAGCTCCTGTCAGTGACCGGTGGCTTTTGCCAGAGCTTTTTGCAGACGCTGCAGTTCGGCGACCTGCCACTGTTCAAAGGTGGCAGACGCCGGGCTGAGTGTTTCGGTGATAGTCGTTACCGGAATGCCTTGCGCCTGCGCTTCTTTGACCTGCGTCTGTACGTCGGGCGTCGCGTTCTGGCTGTTGTATACGTAGACCTTGATTTCATGGGTCTGGATCTGATGATCGATCGTCGCCTTATCGGCCGCTGTTGGACCACTACCTTCGCTGATCGCCGCCAGAAACGACGGTGGCGTAATGAGGCGCAATCCGAGCGCTTGCGCAAGCGGCGCAAAGATGCTCTCTGAGGCCCCAATGGGCGTACCGGCATACTTGCTGCGTATTTCGGCGATGAGAGTGTTGTACTTCGCCAGCGTCTGGTTGACGAAGGTCTGCTCACTGCGAGCGAAGTAAGCGGCGTTGCCAGGGTCAAGCTTCTGCAGATCGGCGGTGATCTGGCGCACGACCTGCATCACATCTGGTGGTGAGTACCAGCGGTGAGGGTTGCCGCCGACGGCCACACCGACGAGCTGACCAACATTGAGCGTCAGGCGACTACTCGACGGGTTCGCCGCCGCCAGATCCGTCACCCACGGGTCGTAGCCGACACCGTTGACGACAAGCAGATTCGCTTCTGCCACAGTTCGCGCATCTGACGCCGTGGGTTCGTAGGAGTGAGGGTCGGTATTGGGATTCGTAATGATGCTGGTTACCGTCACCTTGTCGCCACCGAGCTGAGCCGCAATTGAGCCCCAGAAGTTCTCCGCTGCCACGACACTCACCTTGCCGCCGTTCGCCCCACTACCGCCAGCGCCTGACCCACAACCGGCCGCGACAGCAACGATGAGGGCGGCACTCATCGCTGCCAGGCCGGCGCGCCGCCATACGTGCCGGTGCGTACCGCTCACAGATCGCTCGCGCTCGCCGGCGCTCCGCTGGTCTCACGGGCAGCACAGCTTGGGCAAAGACCACTCATCTGAATCAGATGATCGTCGATGCGATAACCGGTCCGCCGCGCGGCGTTGACAACAACCTCTTCGCAGCCGCAATCAACCAGTTCCGAGACGGCGCCGCAGCTGGTGCAAACGACCTTGTGCACATGAGTAGCCGTAGCGGTGATGAACGCCTCACAGTGATTCGCACCATGAATCCGCTCGACCGCACCGGCTTCAGCAAGCAGCTCAACCGTGCGATAGACCGTCGTCAAGCCGATGTGGGGGGAACTGCGACGCAGGGAGTCATGTAGCTGCTGAACGGTGAATGGACCCCTCGCCTCGACAACGGCATCGAGAACCGACTCTCGCTGACGAGTGAGTCGCAAGCCGCGCCGGGCAAGAGCGGCATTAACGTGCTCCCTATCAAGCACCATGAACCTCCCTGAAAATGAAAACCGTTTTCATTTTCTTACCGCTTCAGCGGCTTGTCAAACCTGTTTCAGCAAGCGGCGGCAAACGGGCTGGCGATTGAAGAGCGGCAAACGGCGCCGGGCAAACAATCAGACGACACCAGGAAAGTCAGACGACGGCGACCAGGCAGCTTCAGGCGAGCAGCGCCGCCCGCGTCAAGGGCATATCGGCGGCGCCGTCTGCGTGCGGTCGTACGGCAAGCACCTGATGAACCGTAATGCCGCCCTTCGTAAAGCCCTCGGCCGAACCCGCCATGTAGAGCCGCCACACCCGTGCTCGCCCAACGCCGGCGAGGGCGACTGCCTCGTCCCAGCTCTCCTCCAGGTTGCTGACCCAGTGACGCAGCGTGAGCGCATAGTGCTCGCGCAGCGACTCTGTATCGCGGACCTCGAACGAGCGAGCCTGCATCGCCTGCATGATGATACCGACCTCGTGCAGTTCGCCATCAGGGAAAACGTAACGACCAGCGAATGAGGTTCTGCCCAACCCCCTGCTGCCACGCGGTCGACAGATGCCGTGATTGAGCAAACGACCGCCGGGGCGCAGTAATGCGTACAGATCGCCGAAGTACTCAGCCAGACGAGACGCACCGACATGCTCGACCATGCCGATACTCGAAACGGCGTCGAATGGACCATCGGCAACGTCACGATAGTCCTGCAGACGGACCTCGACGCGATCGGCAAGACCAGCGGCCGCGGCCGCGGCGCGGGCGTAGTCGACTTGCGGCTGTGACAGCGTCACGCCGACGGCGTGCACGCCGTAGTGTTCAGCAGCATGCATGATCATGCCGCCCCATCCACAGCCGACGTCAAGCAGGCGCATGCCAGGCCGCAAGCCCAGTTTGCGACAGATCAGATCGTACTTAGCCCGTTGCGCGTCGGCCAGAGGAGTCTCCGCGCTGGCAAAATACGCACACGAATAGGTCATCGTCTCGCCGAGAATCAGGCGATAGAAGTCGTTGGAAACGTTGTAGTGGTGGGCAATCGCTTGAGCGTCACGATCACGCGAGTGCAGCGAGCCGCGCAGACGCGCCTCTTCGGGCGGCGGCGCGAGAGGGCGGCCCAACGCGCCTGTGGCGCGCGCCGCCGCCAGCAACCGCTCGCCGCCCTGCAGTCGTGCTCGCCAACCATGAGGACGCTCGGTCGGGGAGAGCACCGCCTGCAGACGAAAGAGCGACCAGATATCGCCATCCACCTCGATCTCACCGACAACGTAGGCACGACTCAGGCCGAGTTCGTTGGGCTGCCAGAGCAGGCGACGCACAGCCGCCGGCGACTTGATGACCAAGGTGGCTTCGCTGCCGCCGCCGCTGCCGTCACGAGGCGCCGCTGCCAGCTCGCTACCGTCCCAGCAGCGTATGCGCAAAGGCGGCGGGCCACCGCAGAGGTGATGGATCAGCGGCGAGAGCGATTCGGCGATGGTAGGCATAGCCGACAGAGTATACGCGCATCCCTGCGATCAGCATGCCACGACGTCCACGGAGCGATCCTGGTCAATCGTTGGTCCTCATCGACGTCGTTTCGAATCCGCCTCGTGGATAGGCTTCGCTTGGCGCGGCTGGCGCGTACGCCAATGGAAGAGGGCACCGATGACCATGCCAAGCAGCAAACCGAGAATGGCCGCGCACAGCACTAGCCAGATCAGCGAGACCGATGAGGTGCCAAAGGCCCAGCTGACCTTGACGTGACGCGTATTTGCCGACACCAAGGCAATCAAGTAGACGAGAAGCACGATCGCAGCGCCAACAGAGAAATACAGGCGAACTCGATGAGCCCGACGAGCGAACCGGGCGCCGCGCGTCTCGACTGGGGCGGCGCCGGCGGCGAGCTTGTCGGCGGCGGTTCTTTCGCCAGCGACCTCGCCGCCGGTCGCTGTCGACTTCGCCGACGCAGCCGAATCCGTCGGCTCCAAGTGATCGTCTGGCGGTTGACTAGAATGCATCGTTCCCCCTCCCTCGCCTGCCTGGCGACACATGGCGACTGCCGACGCAGCTCGCGTCGAAGTTCGTCGGCAACCGTGTCTGTCACACACTGGTTAACGTCCGTACACACGAGTACGAAGCTAGTGAGGGCATGCCCGCCAGCTGCATGTTTCAAGCATGCGCGAGTGACAGATACGGCGGCACCGACGGGGGCGGCCTTAACCGGTATGCGTGCCGAACGGCGAAGGCGGGCATACCGCTCACTGGCCTGCACACTATGTCAGCCCACAATAATCCGCCAACGAGCATCGATCGACGACTGCACGCAGGCCGGCGAACGGGGCCAACCACTGGCTCGAACCTGAAAGGAGCACATCGTGGAGACACGCAAGTTAGGCCGCCAAGGACTCGAGGTCTCCGCCGAGGGCCTCGGCTGCATGGGCATGTCGGAGTTCTACGGCAACACCGATGACGACGAGGCGATCGCCACCATCCACCGCGCCCTCGACCTCGGCGTCACGTTGCTCGACACGGCCGACATGTACGGACCGTTCACGAATGAGAGTCTCGTCGGCCGCGCCATCGCCGATCGCCGTGATCAGGCCGTGCTGGCTACCAAGTTCGGCAACGAGCGGCGCGAGGACGGCAGCTGGGTCGGCGTGAACGGCCGGCCCGAGTATGTGCGCGCGGCCTGCGAGGCTTCTCTGCGGCGACTCGGCGTCGACCACATTGACCTCTACTATCAGCATCGCGTCGATAAGACGGTACCCATAGAGGAGACCGTAGGCGCCATGGCTGAGCTGGTGAGCGCTGGCAAGGTTCGCTACCTCGGCCTCTCCGAAGCGGCGCCTGAGACCATTCGCCGCGCCCATGCCGTGCACCCCATTTCGGCCTTGCAGACGGAGTACTCGCTGTGGTCACGTGAGCCGGAGGAGAGCATTCTGCCGACCGTGCGCGAGCTGGGCATCGGCTTCGTCGCGTACAGCCCGCTCGGCCGCGGCTTTCTCTCCGGACGCTTTCGGTCCCCCGACGACCTGGCCGCAGACGAGCGCGACTTCCGCCACCACCACCCTCGCTTCCAAGGTGACAACTTTGAGCGAAATCGCCAGCTCGTCGCCGGCCTCGAGGAGATTGCTCGCGACCGTGGCGCGACGGCGGCTCAGCTTGCCCTCGCCTGGGTTCTACACCAGGGCAATGACATAGTGCCGATTCCGGGTACCAAGCGCCGTGAATACCTCGAGCAGAACGTCGCCGCCGCCAACCTTGCGTTAAGTGCCGACGACTTGCGCCGCCTGGACGATACGTTCCCCCGCGGCGTCACGGCCGGCGACCGCTACGCCAACATGTCAACCGTAAACGCGTAACCCGCCGAGGTCTGGGCCGCCCGCCGGCCGGTCGCCGCATGCCGGCGGCTGGCAAAGCCTGGTACAAAAGTGTCATCCTGTGTGTTCACGCACCGCTCTCGTTTGGAAAGGAGGTTTGAAATGTGGTGGCTGGTGGTTGTCGTCGCGGGACTCCTCGACGTTGGCATGGCCGTGTTTCTCAAGGTCAGCCACGGCTTCTCGCGACTGCTGCCCACCGTCGCCGTCGCCTTTTTCGGCATCAGCAGCTTCGGTCTCGTCAGTCTCGCGGTCAGGACACTGCCGATCGACTCTGTCTACGCCATCTGGACAGGGCTCGGTATTGCCGGCACGGCGGCAATCGGCATGTTGGTTATGGGCGAATCGGTGACACTGTGGAAGCTCGCCTCGATGGCCCTGGTGGTGACAGGCGTCGTCGGTCTGGGGCTGAGCGGCTCTGGGCACTAAGCACTTGCAGGCACGCATGCCAACCGAGGCGAGCGACGAACGGACCGCTCGTTTACCCGCGCTCCCCAGCGGTGACAAAGGGGCATGAGCAGCAAGCCGACACCTACTTCACCGGCCATGGAGAGCGTCCGCCACGACATGATGGATGAGGCGCGCCGACTCGTCGACGCGGCGCGCGCCGACGGTCTCACTCTGCGTCTGATCGGCGGCCTGGGCATTCGCGAGCACTGCCGCACGCTCGACGTCTGCGAACGCGACTACTCCGACCTGGACATGGTCGCGCCGGCCAAGCAGTCGCGCCGCCTGGCCGCCCTGTTCACGCGTCTTGGTTATACGGAGAACTACCATGTGAGCACGGCTACCGCAAACAGCGAACTCCAGTTCGTGCGTCCCTGCGAGCACAGATCTGGAGACGACGTCGGCCACGTCCACGCCGACGATCACATCGACGTCTTTCTCGACACCTTTCGCATGGACCACGACATTTCCCTCGCCAAGCGGCTGGAGATCAATCCCTACACCGTCTCGGTGAGCGATCTGCTGCTCACCAAGCTGCAGATCTTCAAATTAAACGAAAAGGATTTGCGCGACGTCGTCACCTTACTGACCGACCTCGAGGTGAACGTCGATAACGGTCCTCGGGCAGGCGCCGGGACGATCGATGCCGCCTATATCGCCAGATTGTGTAGTGACGATTGGGGACTCTTCTACGACGTCGCCATGAACCTGCAGCGGGTTAGCGACCGGGCGGAGACGTTCGCGCTCGATGCGGCTCAGGTCGAACACCTGCGGCGCGGTATCACGCAGCTGATCGGCGCCATCGACAGCACACCAAAAAGCGTCCGCTGGCGCCTGCGGGCACGGGTTGGCACGCGCAAGAGCTGGCACAATGAGGTCGACGAGCAGGGCTGAGGGGGGCAGCATCCTTGCGCGACGCAGCCAGGCGCCGATTGCTCCCTGAACTTGGTCTGCTGTGATGGTGGGACGCGCCCGCGAAAGGCAATGGCCAGGGGATGACGACGAAAAGAAACCAGACGGCCACGGCTGGCGCACAAACCGCCACGACGGCTGCCAGCGGAACAGATCAACTGCGTCAGAACTCAGAAACCTATCGTTTGCTGTTCGAAAACGCCTCCACGCCAATGTACACGTTCACGAAGTCACGCCTGAGGGGCCGGGCAGGATCGTCGCCGTAAACGAAGCAGCCTGCCATCTGCTTGGCTATACGCAGGCAGAGTTCCTGAGCATGGATGTGAGTGCCATTGATGTGCCTGAGCAAGCCGAGCGACGGCCAGCGATCATGCGAGATCTTTACTCCGCCGGTCATGCGCAGTTTCTCACCGAGCACCTGAGCAAAGGCGGCGGTCGCATACCGGTCGCGGTGACCAACAGCGTCATTGCCTTGAACGGCACCGCCGCGGTGCTCTCGATCGCCAGTGATCTCAGTGAGCGCCGGCAGGTTGATGAGGTCAGGATGCGTTATCGCTGGCTGGCAGAGTCGACACGCGACATCATCGTCTTCAGCAGAGCCAGCGATGGCTTAATCCTGGAGGCGAACGCTGCCGCAGAGGCCACGTATGACTACAGCCGCGAGGAGCTTCGGCAACTCAACGGTGGATCGCAATCTCTGCTTCACGTTGTCACGGGGCGTCGGTCTGACAGCCCTCGGGCTGGATCCGGACCAGGTGGTCGGTATGCACATTCGTGACTTTCTTGGCGGCTCCAGTCCGCAGGCGGATCTCGCCGTGCAGATGCATGAGCGTGCCTTGGCGGGCGAGTCGTTTAGCTACGAGCAACCGGTTGGCACGCTCGTGTTCGACATCATTCTGGGACCCCTGCGCGATGCGACCAGCGAGATCGATGGCGCCATTGGCGTCGCCTACGACATGAGCGACCGCAAACGCGATGAAGAGTCGCTGCGCGCTCATGAGGCCGACCTGGCTGCCAGCGCTGAGCGACTGAAGAAGACACTGGCTGCGGTTATTGCGGCTCTCGGTGCAACCACTGAGCTGCGCGATCCTTACACTGCCGGCCACGAACAGCGCGTGGCTGAGTTTGCCGTCGCCATCGCCCGTGATCTTGGCTGGGACGAGAAACAGATCGAAACCCTGCGCCAGGCGGCGCCGCTACACGACGTCGGCAAGATCATCGTGTCGGCCGAGATCTTGACCAAGCCGGGCAAGCTCAGCGATCTTGAGATGCAGCTCGTGCGCCTGCACCCGCAGGCCGGCGCCGACGCCATCGCCAACATCGGCGATGGCGCCCCGCTTGCGGCGATGGTCGTGCAGCATCACGAGCGCTTAGACGGCTCCGGTTACCCGACCGGCCTGGTCGGTAGCGCAATTCTGCCCGAGGCGCTCGTGCTCGCCGTTGCCGACGTGGTCGAGGCGATGATCTCGCACAGACCCTACCGAGCTGCGTTGCCACTCGCAGAGATGATGGCCGAACTTGAAGACGGCGCCAGCAGTCGTTACGACGCTGAGGTCTGCAGAGTCGCTCTGCAGCTCTTACGCGAGCAACGGTTCACGTTTTCCGGCTGAGCGGCAGCGCGGCAGGCTGACTCGACGCGATGCCAGCGAGCCGGCGACAACGAACGAACGAACGTGAGTTGTCGCCGCCGGCGAGTGGCGCCATGATAGATGTGTTTTAGTCGGCCAGCAGCCGCCAATCATCCACCGTCACAGTAACCATCCGCCGTCAATCAGAAAGCCGAGGCAGACCAATGTTCGACAACAAGCAGAAGATCATGGAACGGGTGATGGGCCTGCCCAAAGGGACGCCGTCACCGTCGCGCCGGTACTGGTGTGTCACCTGCAAGATGCTCTTTGACCTCGATGAACCGGTGTGCCCGTTCATGCCCAAGATGTGCATCAACACGCCGATCCCGGTTGAATTGATGCCGGTCGAATCATCGATCTGCCTGGAAAAACTGGGTCTCTTTTACCCCAAGATCCCGCAGAAGCTGATGGGTCATCTCGCCGACACCGACGCGGTAATCGAAGCTGGCGCACTCGTCGACGCCTATCTGGGATTCCTCAACGACTGGGGCATCCGCTACCAGAACGAGCCGCTGCAAGCAATCAAGAGCTTCATCATCCTGCTCAGTGGCTGCGAGACCGCGCAGCGCGTAAACGAAAACACCATCACGTTTCTGATCACCGATCTGACGCGCACCTGGAAGAAGGAGCGCCTGTTTCCCCTGCTCGAGCAGGCTCTGCCCCTGCTGGCGAAGCAGGTGGGCATCACGCAGCCGCTGCTCCTGGACGAAATGGACCTCATGGGCGAGCGTCCCTCGGGCCGCTATTTTTGCCCGATGTGCCGCAAATTCTTCGAGTTTTCAACGCAGAGAGACTCCGTCACCTGCCCACTGATGTCGCAGAAGTGCATGGCCACGCCGACGGCAATCGCCAACAGCAAGTACACGCTCGATGATCTGGCCCACGTGTACGACGTGGCACCGGACTTTTACCGGCGCTTCATCCAGGCGCTGCCAAGCGCAGACGACGCCCGGTCCTACCTGGAAGCCATGTTGCGCGACGACTGGCACCTCACGGCCGGACCGGAGACGCTCGACCGTCTTGCCGTCCTCATGGGAATCTGACGGGTCGCAGTCGACGTCGATGCGCGAACTCGAGGTCGACGTTGTCACGATCGGGGCCGGAGGGGCCGCCTACCCGGCGGCGTTTCGCTTGGCCAGGGCGGGCCGACGCGTCGTCATGGTCGACCCCAAGGGAGTAATGAGCGGCAATTGTCTGGCCGAAGGCTGTGTACCGTCGAAGACGATCAGACAGGCTGCCAGTCTGGCGCGTCTTGCCCGTCGCGCCGATGTCCGCGGGTTATACGGCAGCCTCGCGGCAGACTACGGGCAGATCCTCGCCTATAAAGACGGCGTGCAGGCACTCCGTTACCGCCAGCACGCCCGCGAGCTGCAGGCGGCAGGGGCGCGGCTCAGCCTTATCAAGGGGAGCGCGTCGCTCATCGATCCACATGTGGTCGAGATTAAGGGCGATGACGGCGGGCAGAGAATCCGCGCCGCGCACATCATTCTCGCCAGCGGCGCGACCGTCAGTCTGCCGCCGATTGAAGGTGCCGAGCTGTGCGTCACCTCTCACGACTTCTACGCCATGCACCCCACTGTGCAAAGCCTGCCCGCATCGCTCGTGGTCATCGGCGTTGGTTACATTGGCCTCGAAACAGCGACCATGCTGAACGAGCTGGGCAGCAGCGTGCACCTGCTGGCCAGGGGCGAGCGCGTCCTGCGGCAAACCGACGAAGCCCTTGCCAGGAGACTGGTCGAGTTGCTCGACGAACGAGTAAAGCTGACGTTTGGCGCAGCAGTACAACGCGTCAAGCGGGCACGGAACGGCTACACAGTCACCTACGTGAAGGACGGACGCGAGGAGCGCATTGAGGCCGAGCTGGTGCTGGCGGCAACCGGCCGACCGTCGGTGATCCCCGCCGGCGCCGAAGCACTCGGCGTCGCCGTTGACAACGGTCACATCGTTGTCAACGGCGCTCTGCAGACGAGCCTGCCACATATCTATGCTCCCGGTGATGTCAACGGACGTTCGATGCTCTTCCACTCAGCGGTGCGGCAATCGCTCGTCGCAGCCAGCAACATCATGGCCGGCGACAAGCCCGTCGACTTCATGGATTTCGATGCGGTGCCGACGACCGTCTTCACGTTTCCTGAGATTGCCTACGTGGGCGTGACACCAACCCTGGCGGCCGCGCGCGGTCTGCGCCTCGTCGAGACTGCATTCAACCTTGCCGACGACGCCCGGGCGCAGATAGAAGACGAGGCCAGAGGCGAGATCCGCGAGTTCTTTGACGAACGCAGCATGCGGCTCGTCGGAGCCTGGGTCGCCGGCGGTGAGGCCGACTACCTGATCGGCGAACTGGCGGCCGCTGTGGCTCGTCGCGCCCACGTACACGAGCTGGCCGCACTGGCCGATCAGCACCCCACCTCGGCTGAATGTATCAGCAAAGCCGCACGAGCGCTACTTTGACTGCAGGCCGAAACGCCGCAGGGCAGCATCGGCGATGACAAAACCGCCGATTGCCTCTCAACTCGGCACGGCCATGACCCGATACTTAGGGTCAGCGAAGCTGAGGAGAATGACAATGAAGCGTCCGTCTGGCGAGCGTCTGACTGCCCTGGTGCTCCTGATCGTGGCCGCCATGGCGGCCGCAGCGCTGTTCAGCGGCGGACAAGCCTGGGCAAGCCCCGCGCCAATGAGTCCGCTGCGCGTGGCAACTCACCAGTCTTTCTGGAGCCCGTCAGTCCAGGCCCCAATTCGGCGGGTGGTTATCCCCCTCCACTCGCGCCTCGGTGGATCGAGCAATCAACCGGTCACCTCGTCTAACTGGGCCGGCTACGATGCCACCGGCGGCGGTTTCACCAGTGTCAGTGCCAGCTGGACTCAACCGCTCATTCAGCCAGACGCATCCAGCGACTCCATTGCCAGTTTCTGGGTCGGCCTCGACGGCGACGGCAGCAATACCGTCGAGCAGCTCGGCACTCAGGCAGAGAACCAGTACGGGCACGTGACGTACAGCGCCTGGTATGAGATGTATCCCGCTTACGAGATTCCCATCCCGGCGATGACCATCAGCCCCGGCGATCAGATGACCGGCACGGTCACGACCAACGGCTCGGGCTACTTCACCCTCACCCTGATTGACCAGACCAGCGGCGGCTCGTATTCGACGACGCAGTACAGCGCCGTTGCTCAGACCTATTCGGCCGAGGTCATTGCTGAAGCACCGACCGACGGCTCAACGAACAACGTATATCCGCTGCCCAACTTCGGTACCGTTGATTTCTTCAACTGTGCCTTCAACGGCCAGCCCATCAGCGCCTTCTACGACAACCAGATCAACATGGTCTCTAGCAACGGCACGACCCTCGCTGCGGCCTCTCCCCTGGGCGCCGACGGCGCCAGCTTCTCAGTCACCAGCCAGCCGGGTCTGGTAGCGGCGCTAACGCTGACGAACTTCACGCCGGCTTCAGGCCCAGTGGGCAGCACGGTGACCATCACCGGCAGCGGCCTCTCCGGCGCCAGCGCCGTGGGCTTCAATGGCCAAGCGGCGAGCTTCATCGTACATAGCGACACGCAGATCACGGCTGTCGTGCCGAGCGGCGCCACAAGCGGCCCGATCGCCGTCACCACTCCCGGCGGTATGGCCACCAGCCCGACAGACTTCACTATCGTCACGCCCATCCCGGCGCCGACGCTGACAAACCTCACGCCGGCTTCAGGCGCGGTGGGCATCACGGTGACCATCACCGGCAGCGGCCTCTCCGGCGCCAGCGCCGTGGGCTTCAATGGCCAAGCGGCGAGCTTCAGTGTGCGCAGCGACACGCAGATCACGGCTGTCGTGCCGAGCGGCGCCACAAGCGGCCCGATCGCAGTCACCACTCCCGGCGGTATGGCCACCAGCCCGGTGAGCTTCACCGTCGTCGTCAAGCCAGCCTTGACACTCAAGTTCGGCGGCCTCAGCGGCGCGACTCTGAGGCTCGGCAAGAGCCTCGCCGCGACGGGCACAATCAGACCGACGAGCCTTAGCGGCAGTAGAGTCCTCCTCACCGTACAACAGGAGAAGAACGGCAAGTGGCTGGCAGTCACCAGCGCCTCGCGGACGACAAACGCCGGCACCTACAACTGGACGTACAGACCTGCCCGGCGGGGCAGCTACCGCATAAAGACGACGATCGCCCAGACGGCGACACACAGCGCCGCGACGACGATGTGGGCCACGTTCACCGTCAAGTGATACCGTCAAACTTTGGCCGGGCGTTTCGCGGCCTGCTGCGGCGGACGTCACCGCCGCTTACTTGCCGGCTGCGCGACCTGCGGCACACTCACGCCGGCCAGCTACTGCGACAAGGTGTGCATCCGAAGGTGGTACAGGAACGTCTCGGGCACGCGAACATCGGTATCACGATGGACCTGTACAGCCACGTTATCGCTGGCTTGCAAGACGAAGCGGCGCGGCTCACTGACGAGGAACTTCGAGCGGCTTTTTCAAACGACGGTGCCCAAATGGTGCCCAAATTGTGAAAGCGAAT